>DASTPU010000070.1:0-11830 GCA_035762105.1 Nocardioidaceae bacterium
GACCGGCGAGAGCGGCGGGATGTACCAGACCATCGGCATGGTGCGGTACTCCGGGTGCAGCGGCAGGGCCACCTTGAACCGGTTGATGAGCGCGTAGATCGGAGAGCGCTGGGCGGCGTCGACCCAGTCCCGCGGGATCCCGGCCCGCTCGGCCGCACGCTGGACCTCCGGGTCGAACGGGTCGAGGAAGACCTCGCGCTGCGCCTCGTAGAGCCCGTGCTCGTCGGGCGTCGAGGCCGCCTCGAGCACCCGGTCCGCGTCGTACAGCATCAGGCCGATGTAGCGCAGCCGGCCGACGCAGGTCTCCGAGCACACGGTCGGCAGGCCGACCTCGATGCGCGGGAAGCAGAACGTGCACTTCTCGGCCTTGCCGGTGCGGTGGTTGAAGTAGACCTTCTTGTACGGGCACCCCGAGACGCACATCCGCCAGCCGCGGCAGCGGTCCTGGTCGACGAGCACGATGCCGTCCTCGGCGCGCTTGTAGATCGCGCCGCTCGGGCACGACGCCGCGCACGACGGGTTCAGGCAGTGCTCGCAGATCCGCGGCAGGTAGAACATGAAGGTCTGCTCGAACTCGAACTTCACCTTGTCGGCGATGTTCTTGAGCATCGGGTCGTGCTCCAGGGTGGCCTTCGAGCCACCCAGGTTGTCGTCCCAGTTCGAGGACCACTCGATCTTCATGTCCTTGCCCGAGAGCAGCGACTTGGGCCGCGCCACCGGGGTGTGCTCCTGCGCCGGCGCGTCGGTGAGCGTGGCGTAGTCGTAGGTCCAGGGCTCGTAGTAGTCCTTGATCGACGGCATCTTCGGGTTGGAGAAGATCGTCGCGAGCTTCCTGAACCGCCCGCCGGCCTTGAGCTTCAGGCGGCCGCGCTTGTTGAGGGTCCAGCCGCCCTTCCACTCCTCCTGGTCCTCGTAGGTCCGCGGGTAGCCCTGGCCCGGCCGGGTCTCGACGTTGTTGAACCAGACGTACTCGGTGCCGGTGCGGTTGGTCCACGCCTGCTTGCAGGTGACCGAACAGGTGTGGCAGCCGATGCACTTGTCGAGGTTCATCACCATTGCCATCTGAGCCATGACGCGCATCAGTACTGAACCTCCTGCGAGCGCTTGCGGATGATGGTGACCTCGTCTCTCTGGTTCCCGGTGGGGCCCAGGTAGTTGAACGCGAAGGCGAGCTGGGCGTAGCCGCCGATCACGTGGCTGGGCTTGACCAGGATCCGCGTGAGCGAGTTGTGGATGCCGCCGCGCTTGCCCGACGTCTCGGCGATGGGTACGTCGATCAGCCGGTCCTGTGCGTGGTGCATGTAGACCGTCCCCTCGGGCATCCGGTGGGACACGATCGCCCGGGCCACGACCACACCGTTGCGGTTCACGGCCTCGATCCAGTCGTTGTCCTCGACCCCGACCTTCGCGGCGTCCTTGTCGCTCATCCAGATCGTCTGGCCACCACGGGACAGCGACAGCATGAACAGGTTGTCCTGGTACTCCGAGTGGATCGACCACTTGTTGTGCGGGGTCAAGTACCTGAGCGTCACCCCGAGCTCCCCGACGTCGCCGATCTCCGGCTCCTGGAAGAGCATGCCCATGTTGAGCGGCGGCCGGAACACCGGGAGGTTCTCCCCGAGCTCGGTCATCCAGTCGTGGTCGAGGTAGAAGTGCTGCCGGCCGGTGAGCGTGTGCCACGGCTTGAGCCGCTCGACGTTGATCGTGAACGGGGAGTACCGCCGCCCACCGGTCTCCGACCCGGACCACTCCGGGGAGGTGATCACCGGCACCGGCGCGGCGACCGTGTCGGCGAAGGTGATCTGCTTGCCCTCGTGCTCGGCGGCGAGGTCGTGGAGCAGGGTGCCGGTACGCTTCTCCAGGGTCTTGAACCCCTGGGTTGCGAGGTGGCCGTTGGTGGTGCCGGACAGGGCGAGGATCGCCTCGGCGGCGTGGATGTCCCGCTTCAGCGAGGGACGCCCGTCGGCCGGCCCGCCACGGACGGCGCCGTTCTTGTGCTTGAGGTAGTCGATCGACGCGGTGACGTCGTAGGTGACGCCCTTGGTCGTCGTACCCAGCTTGTCGAGCAGCGGGCCGAGGGCCTGCATCTGCGCGCCGATCGCGGTGTAGTCGCGCTCGACCTCGACCAGCTTGGGCATCGTCACGCCCGGGACCGGCTCGCACTCGCCGTGCTTCCAGTCCTTCACCACGCCGTGCGGGTTGGCCATGGCGTCGGGGGTGTCGTGCAGCAGCGGTACCGCGACGAGGTCCTTGCGGGTGTCGAGGTTGCCGGCCGCGAGCTCGCTGAACTTGTTCGCGATCGCCTGGAAGGCGTCCCAGTCCGTGCGGGTCTGCCACGGCGGAGCGATCGCGGGGTTGAACGAGTGCACGAACGGGTGCATGTCGGTGGTGTTGAGGTCGTGCTTCTCGTACCACGTGGCCGCGGGCAGGACGACGTCGGAGAAGATCGTCGTCGAGGTCTGCCGGAAGTCCAGCGTGAGCAGCAGGTCGAGCTTCCCCTCGGGGGCGTCCTCGTGCCAGTCGACCTCGTTGGGCCGCTGGCCCTCCGACGCCTCCGCGGCGCGCAGCGAGGAGTCGGTGCCCAGCAGGTGCTTGAGGAAGTACTCGTTGCCCTTGCCGGAGGAGCCGAGCAGGTTGGCCCGCCAGATCGCCAGGACCCGCGGGAAGTTCTCCGGCGAGTCCGGGTCCTCGGCCGCGAAGCGCAGGTCTCCGGACCTGAGCTTGTCGACGACGTACTCCGCCGTCGGCCGGCCCTCCGCGGCCGCGTCGTCGGCGATGTCGAGCGGGTTCTTGTTGAACGTCGGGTACGACGGCATCCAGCCCATCCGCGCGCTCTTCGCGATCACGTCCGCCGTGCTCATCCCGGAGAACGCGCCCTTGCCGGTCTTCGCGGCGAGCACGTCGGCGGAGAAGTGGTCGTAGCGGTACTGGTCGGTGTGCAGGTACCAGTAGGCGGTGTGGATCATCTGCCGCGGCGGCCGCTTCCAGTCCAGGCCGAACGCGAGCTGGGCCCAGCCGGTGACCGGCCGGCACTTCTCCTGGCCGACGTAGTGCGCCCAGCCACCGCCGTTGACGCCCTGGCAGCCGGTGAGCGTGGTGAGCGCGAGGAAGCCGCGGTAGATCGTGTCGGAGTGGAACCAGTGGTTGGTGCCCGCGCCCATCAGGATCATCGAGCGGCCCTTGGACTCCTCGGCGTTCCGCGCGAACTCCCTGCCGATCCGTGCCGCCGCCGAGGCCGGGACGCCGGTGATCTGCTCCTGCCACGCCGGGGTGTACGGCGCGGTCGCGTCGTCGTAGCCGGTGGGCCACTCGCCGGGGAGCCCGTCGCGCCCGACGCCGTACTGCGCCAGCATCAGGTCGAACACCGTGGTCACCAGGTGCTCGCCGACCCGGCGCACGGGCACGCCGCGGGGCAGCGAGTCCGGGGCGCCGTCGACGTTGTCGAAGCGCGGCAGCTCGACCAGCGCGGTGTCGTGCGAGGTGTCGATCAGGGAGAGCTTCGGGTCGACGCCCTCGAGGTCGAGGTTCCAGCGGCCCGCGCCGGTCTCGCCGAAGCGGTGGCCGAGCGAGCCGTTGGGTACGACGGGCTCGTCGGTGCGCGAGTCCATGAGCACGGTCTTGAAGTGGGCGTTCTCGACGGCCTCGTGTGCCGGCATGTCGGCCGCGGTGAGGAACTTCCCCGGCCGCCAGAGATCGGCCTGACCGTCTCCCTGTGTCCTCTCGAGGACGACGAGGTAGGGCAGGTCGGTGTACTTCTTCGTGTACTCGGTGAAGTACGGCGTCTGCCGGTCGACGAAGAACTCCTTGAGGATGACGTGCCCCATCGACATGGCCAGGGCGCCGTCGGTGCCGGGGGCGGCGGGGAGCCACTCGTCGGCGAACTTCACGTTGTCGGCGTAGTCGGGCGCGACCACGACGACCTTCTGGCCGCGGTAGCGGGCCTCGGTCATCCAGTGCGCGTCGGGGGTGCGGGTCACCGGGACGTTGGAGCCCCACATGATCAGATAGCCCGCGTCCCACCAGTCGCCCGACTCCGGCACGTCGGTCTGGTCGCCGAAGACCTGCGGGGAGGCGACGGGGAGGTCGGCGTACCAGTCGTAGAACGACAGCATCGAGCCGCCGATCATCGAGGTGAACCTTGCGCCCGAGGCGTGGGAGACCATCGACATCGCGGGGATCGGCGAGAAGCCGGCGATCCGGTCGGGACCCCACTTCTTGATCGTGTGGACGTAGGCGGCGGCCACCATCTCGGTGGCCTCCTCCCAGCTCGCACGGACCAGGCCGCCCTTGCCGCGGGCGGACTTGTAGTGCCTGGCCCGCTGCGGGTTGTCGACGATGTGCGCCCACGCCTTGACCGGGTCACCGCCGTGCTGCGACTTGGCCTCGCGGTACATCTGCAGGAGCACGCCGCGGATGTAGGGGTAGCGCACGCGGGTCGGCGAGTAGGTGTACCAGGAGAAGGCTGCGCCGCGCGGGCAGCCGCGGGGCTCGTACTCCGGCTTGTCCGGGCCAACCGACGGGTAGTCGGTCTGCTGGGTCTCCCAGGTGATGATGCCGTCCTTGACGTACACCTTCCACGAGCACGAGCCGGTGCAGTTCACCCCGTGCGTCGAGCGCACCACCTTGTCGTGGCTCCAGCGGTCCCGGTAGAACGCGTCGGCGCCACGACCCCCCTTGCGGTGCAGGCTGCGCAGGTCCTCGGAGACCTCGGCCTTGGTGAAGAAGCGGCGTGACCGCACGAGCGCGTCGGTGAACCCCCCGTCAATCCCCACCTCGTGCTCGTGCTTTCCCTCGGGCTGTACCTCTGTGCTCACTTGGTTCTCCTGGATCGACGATCAGGGTGCAGGGGCTCGGGAACGGCGCACCGTCCCGGGGTCTAGTGGGCCGCGGCGGCGACCTCCTCGTCATGGCGACGCTCGGTCCGTCGTACGACGGTGACGGTCAGCAGGAGGGTCAGCGCGGCGGTGACCGAGAGCAGGATCAGGCCGATGGCGTAGGACTCGGTGCGGCCGTAGACGAAGCCCATGATCAGCGGCGGTACGAACCCGCCGAGGCCGCCGGCGGCACCGACCAGACCGGTGACGCCACCGACCCGGGAGGGGTCGGTGACCTTGGCGATGAGGGCGAACGTGGCTCCCGCGCCGGAGCCGAGTGCTCCGGCCATCGTCAGGAAGGCGGCCGTGCCGATCGGCATGAGCAGCGGCTCGAACGCCGCCACGGCGGCACCGACGACCACGACGCCGTAGCCCACGGCGAGGACCGAGATCGGCCCCACCTTGTCCGACAGCCACCCCCCGATCGGGCGCATGATGATCGCGACGAGCACGAAACCCGCCATGCGGTTCGCCGCGTCGGCGGGCGTGAGGTCATAGGCGGTCTTGAGGTAGGCGGGCAGGTAGACCGAGAAGGCGACGTAGCCGCCGAAGGCGACCGCGTAGAGGATGCAGGCCTGCCAGGTGATCGGGAGTCGCGCGTTGGCGTTGAGGCGGGTCATCAGCGGTGTCGTCGGCACGGTCCGCCCAGGGGCGTCCTTCATGAGGAACCAGGCCGCCACGGAGAAGATCGCGAGCGCGGCGGCGGCGAACAGGAACGGCGCCTTCTCGCCCACGTTGGTGTAGAGCTTGACGGTCGTCAGGGCGCTGATCGCGGTCCCGCCCATGCCGGCCCCGAAGACCCCGACCGCGAACCCGCGGCGCTCGGGCGGGAACCACGCGTTGACGAACGGGACACCGACCGCGAACGCCGTGCCCGAGATGCCGAGGAAGAAGCCGCCGATCAGCAGCGCGACGTAGTTGGTCTGTCCGAAGAAGCCGATGAAGAGGATCGGCACGATGGTCGCCATCGAGACGATCACGAACATCTCGCGCCCGCCGTACTTGTCGGTCAGCGCACCGACCGGGATCCGTCCCAGGGATCCGACGATGACCGGCACCGCCACCATGAGTGACACCTGGAACTCCGTGAGATCCCCGACGGTGCCCTCCTCGCGGAAGAGCGGTCCGAGCGGGCTCAGCAGGGCCCAGGCCCAGAAGTTGATCGCGAAGCCGATGGTGGCCATGGCCAGCATCAGGTTCGGGTTGGCCCTCGTCGATGTGCCGGCGACGGCGGGGGTTGCTCCGGTGCTGGTCATGTCTCTCCCCATACATGCAGAACGGCAAGCCCCCTTCGGTAAAGGCTTGCCTCTTGTCTATCGCACCTACCCTGTCTTGACCATGCCCCGACGCGCTCGGGTCGAAGGTCCCTTTGTGGACAGCCTTTCTCCCCGGGCCTCGCCGTGGAAAATCGAGGGTACGACGCACCGCGCCGGCGCGGCTCTCGAGGAGTCACGCCGGCGCGGCTGCACACGGAACTGGGTCCGGCCTACGGCTTGAAGACGACCTTGATCATGTCGTCGTCCTTCTTCTGGAACGTCTTGTACGCGTCCGGCGCCTCGGACAGCGGGAGCCGGTGCGTGGCGAACTGCTCCACGCCGAGCGGGTCGCTGTCGTCGGACACCAGCGGCATGATGTCCTCGGTCCACTTCTTGACGTTGGCCTGACCCATCCGGAGCTGGATCTGCTTGTCGAAGAGCGTGAGCATCGGCATCGGGTCGGCCTGGCCGCCGTACACCCCGACGACCGAGAGCGTCCCACCGCGACGGACCGCATCGATGGCCGTGTAGAGCGCGGCGAGCCGGTCCACGCCGGCCTTCTGCATCAGCGGCGCGGAGACCGCCTTGGGCATGAAGCCGACCATCCGCTGCATCAGCGAGGCGGCCGGCGACCCGTGGGCCTCCATGCCGACCGCGTCGACCACGGCGTCGGCACCGCGTCCGCCGGTCATGGAGCGCACCTGCTCCGCGACGTCGTCGACGGCGTTGAGGTCGATCACCTCGGCTCCTCGTGACCGCACGCGCTCGAGGCGCTCGGGCACGAGGTCCACGCCGATCACGCGGAAGCCGTGGTGCATCGCGATCCGCGCGGACATGTCACCGATCGGGCCCAGGCCGAGCACCAGCAGGGTGCCGCCCTTCGGCACGTCGGCGTACTCGACCGCCTGCCACGCCGTCGGCAGCACGTCGGAGAGGAACAGGAAGCGCTCGTCGGCCGGGCCCTCGGGCACCTTGATCGGGAGGAAGTTCGCGAACGGCACGCGAAGGTACTCCGCCTGCCCACCCGGCACCTGGCCGTAGAGCTTGCTGTAGCCGAAGAACGAGGCGCCGGTGCCGTACTCCCGGTTCTGGGTCGTCTCGCACTGGCTGTACAGCTGCTGGTCGCACATCCAGCAGGACCCGCAGCAGACGTTGAAGGGAACCACGACGCGGTCACCGGGCTGCAGGTTGCTGACGCCCGAGCCGACCTCCTCGACGATGCCCATCGGCTCGTGACCGACGATGTCACCCGGGGTCATGAACGGGCCGAGCGTCTCGTACAGGTGCAGGTCGGAGCCACACAGACCGGTCGACGTCACCTTGATGATCGCGTCGTCCGCCTGCTCGACCCGCGGGTCCGGGACCTCCTCGACGCGCATGTCGCGTCGTCCGTGCCAGGTAACTGCCTTCATCGTCCACCTCCGAGATCGGGTACGTCGCGGTGGTGGTAGCCCTCCCGAGCGATGGCAAACGCCCCCCGCCTTCCGGTGGTGCGGCTCAGCGCTCGCGCACGACCTAGATGCCGAGCCGCTCGAGCACCTCGACGCCGGGCAGCGCGGCGAGGTCCCCTCCGCCCAGCAGCAGCTTGGAGCGGCGCACCCCGCTGCCGATGATCGCGACGTCGATGTCGAGGACCGTGGCGTCGACGAGCACCCGCCAGCCGGCGGGGAGCCCGACCGGCGTGATCCCGCCGTACTCCATCCCGGTCTCCGCCACCGCGCGCTCCACGGGCAGGAACGACGCCTTGCGCACGTCGAGGGTCCGCTTCACGAGGTTGTTCACGTCGGCGCGGGTGTCGGCGCGTACGACGCACGCGGCGATGCGCTCCTCGCCGGCCCGCCGGCCGGAGACGACGACGCAGTTCGCGCTCGCCGAGAGCGGGAGGTCGTAGGCCTCGGTGAGCGCCGCGGTGTCCGCGAGGTCCGGGTCGATCTCGGCGACCGACATGTTCTCGGCACCGGGCCAGCCGCGCAGGGCGTCGGCGACGGACGGGGCGAGCAGGTCGGGCCGGTCGAGTGCGGGGACGGAGACGAGGGATCCGAGCGTGGGCACAGACATGCGGTCCAGCCTAGAACGGTGACCGCGGCCGGCCTCCCACGGCGAACTGCCCCTTCCCACGGCATGCACGCCGTGGGAAGGGGCAGTTTCCCTGGGTCCCCTGGTAGACGACCCCCTGGGTCAGCGGACCTCGGTGACCCGGTCGGTGCCCGGGTCGGAGATCGGGCTGTTCGCCTCGAAGTAGGCGATCAGCGCGTCGAGGTCGCCGCCGCCGCCGATGCGCTCGCTGGACGGGACCTCCGCGAGCACCGAGAACCCGTCGCCGCCGTCGGCGAGGAAGCTGTTCACGGTGACCATGTAGGTCTCGGTCAGGACGATCGGCTCACCGTTCAGCTCCATGTCGGAGACGGTGATGCTCAGGCAGGACTGCGGGTCGTTGGGGTCCACCGTCCGGGTGTCGGTGTAGGTGAAGCCCTCGGACACGCCGAGCTGGAACTGCCGCTCGGTGTTGCACTGCTGCTCGAGCAGGGTCTGGATCTGCTCACCGGTCATCGGCATGGTCACGAGCAGGTTGCCGAACGGCTGGATCGTGAACGCATCGGCGTACGTGATCACACCGTCGGTGCCGTACTCGAAGTCGGCACGCACACCACCGGGGTTCATGAACGCGATCTGCGCACCGTTCGCCTCCGTGGCCGCGAGCTGGGCGTCGGCGATCAGGTTGCTGGCGCCGGACTCCTTGCCGCGGTCCTCCTCGCCACCGGTGAAGGCGCGCGTGATGTCCTCGGTGACCTTGCCGATCGGCTCGTTGCCGACCACGTCGGCGAGCGCGCTCCACTTCTTCAGGATCCGGGTCTGGGCCGCGACGGGCTTCACGTCCTGGGTGACGATGTGGTTCCGGCTGCGCACCGACTTGCGGATGACGTCACCGGTACGGCGGTTGATCTGCAGGTCAGTCTCGGTGACGACGCGACCGTACGACGCGGCGCTGGTCACCTTGCGGGGACGGCCGTTCGGGTCCTTGACCGTGCAGTTGTAGGCCTGGTGGGTGTGGCCGCTGACGACCATGTCGATGGCCGGCTTCAGCCGCTTGGCGATGTCGATGACGGGGCCGGACGCGCCGACGCACTCGTTGACGTTGCCCTCCTGGTAGCCGCCCTCGTGGAGCAGGACCACGATCGCCTCGATGCCGCGCTCGCGGATCTTCGGCACCAGCCGGTTCGCGGTACGCACCTCGTCCTTGAAGGACCAGCCGCGGATGCCGGCCTGGGCGACGAGCTGGTCCGTACCCTCGAGGGTCATGCCGATGAACGCGATGCGCTCACCATCCACGCGACGGACCGCGTAGGGACGCAGCGCAGTCTTGCCGGTCGCGTCGTTCTTGACGTTCGCGGCGAGCCACTTGAAGTCGGCGCCGGCGTACGGCTGGTCCGGGAAGTAGCACCCGTCGACGGGGTGGCAGCCCCCGCGCTGCATGCGGCGCAGCTCGCGGACGCCCTCGTCGAACTCGTGGTTGCCGACGCCGGACAGGTCGAGTCCCATCGCGTTGAGCGACTCGACGGACGGCTCGTCGTGGAAGAGGCCGGAGAGGAAGGGAGAGCCTCCGATCAGGTCACCTGCCGTGACCGTGAGGCTGTTCTCGGCGCCGGCGCGCAGGTCGCGGAGGTGGCGGGCGAGGTACTCGGCGCCGCCCGCGGGGATCTCCTCGACGGTGCCGTCGCGCAGCGTCCGGTCCACCTCCCCGGGCGTGTCCGCCTCGAGGTGACCGTGGTAGTCGTTGAACGACAGGAGCTGGACCTTGACGGGTCCGGGCTTCGGCACCGCTGGGGCGCCGTTGTCTCCTGCAGCACTGGCCGGACCGGTGGTGAGGCCCGCCAGTGATACCGCGAGCGCTGTGGTGACGCCGGCGGCCGCGAGCCTGCGCGTGCGTCTGATCTTTGTACTCGGCATTGCACTCCCTCAGGACGTAATGGGCCAGATCACCGTATGTCGCCGTCCGGCGCTCGGGTGGCTTTCGCGGAAAACTTCCTCGCACGTGTCTCCTGACGTTCACCGACGTCCACGGGAACGCGAGCCGTCTCGCGAAGATCTCCGCGCGCTCCCGAGGTCTGAGCACCGCCCCAGGGCTGCCCATGGCGAACTGCCTCTTCCCATGGCGCGTACGCCATGGGAAGAGGCAGTTTCCCTACATACCCTGGTAATCGGTCAGTGCCGCGGCTCGCCTTCGGCGGCGTCGACGACCTCCTTGCGCAGCCGCAGGCCGACCAGGGACGCGCCGAGGAGCGTGAGTCCGGCGACGAGAAGGATGCCGGCCGGACCCAGCGTGTTGTCGGTCCAGTCGGTCAGCGCCTCCGGCACCGCGAGGGTCAGGGCGACCACACCGGCCGCAAGGTAGGGCCACGCGCGGCGTGTGACGTAGGCGCCGAACGCTGCCACCGCGACGACGAAGAGCGCGACGTACCCGACCCAGCGCGAGTCGTAGTCGAAGGCCGGGATCTGCGCGCCGGCCACGGCCAGGACGCAGCCGACGACCCTGGCGGATGCCACCTCGCGCCAGACTCCGGCCTCGGCGAGGACCAGCCAGACCACACCGACCGCGAGGACCAGGAGGCCGAACAGGGCCGGCTCGAAGAAGTCGGCCGCCTCCAGCGACGTGGGGACCAGCGCGAACAGACCGGCCGCGACCGCGACCTGGCCGACGACAGTGGGCGCGAGGAGGTAGGCGCCCAGGGCCAGGACGGTGAACGTGCCGAAACCGAGAAGCGTGGGCGTCATCGAGGTGTAGTCGTCGACGGAGTACTGCGCCTGCAGCCCGACGGCCGCAGCGGCTGAGCCGGCGGCACCGAGCAGGAGCACCCCCGCGAGACGCCGCAGCGCCGGCTCCGCCCCACGACGCAGCGCCGCGAACCCCGCACCGAACCCGGCGATGGCCAGGCCGGCGGCGGCGAGCAGCACCGCCACACCGGCGAGCAGTGCCACCTGCTGGCCCTCGGTCAGGTCGTCCCAGCGGGTCGCGAAGAAGATGCCGGCCGCGGAGACGACGAAGACGCCGCCGACGTAGCCGGCGAGCTCGGCGAACCGCCGGCGGAGCGGGGCCGCCCCGGCCTCCTGCGTGCCGAGGACCCGGTCGACGACGGTCACCGCCTCGCCCTGGCGCTCGGCCTGGACGAGGCCCTGCCGGACGAGGGCGTCGACGATCGCGCCGCTCCGGGTGTCCCTGCCGTGCTGGGCGCGGGGAATCTGCTGCATGGTCATACCTGAAGCCTGGCGTGCCCGGACCGCGCGCGACAGAGTACTTCTACCTAGTTCGCACCAGGTTGCTGCGAGACGGACCGCAGGCGTGTCGCCCGCGGTCCGTCCTCCGCCGTCAGAGTCCTACTTCTTCTTGCCCTTGACCTTCGTGGCCTTGGCGCCCTTGGCACCCTTGGCAGCTGCCTTCGCGGCCTTCTTCTCGGCCAGGGCAGCCTTCTTCGCGGCCTGCCTTTCCGTGTTGTTGTGCTTCCGCACCTCCGACACGCAGCGACCCTGGTTGCTGTAGCCGGCCGTCTCCCAACCGCCGTTCTTGCAGCCGGCGACGTTCTCCGGCATGACCGGCTCCGTGAGCACCGGGTCGGTCTCCGGCTCGAGGGTCTCGATCTTGGTCCAGTCGAAGCGCTCGTCGCTCTCGGCGCCGAAGACCATGCGGACCTCGACGTACTCCGT
>DASTPU010000071.1:0-9816 GCA_035762105.1 Nocardioidaceae bacterium
CCTTCCAGTCAGGCTCTGGAACGCGAGACGTAGCGGACGCCTACCGGCGTCATGGCCACGACATCACCTTGGAGCGCTACAACCGCACTCCGACGGAGGTTGCGCAGGTGCTCACGGCCAGAGGGTTTCAGGAGGTGGCGCGCCTGGAACGCTGTCCCGCGGGAGCGCATGAACGGGACAGTCAGGCTGTCCTCGTCGCCAGGACCTGATCGGGCGCTGCGCGCCGCTGGCCAGACCGCGCCATGGATCAGTTGTCATCGCATCTCCGGCACTACGCTCACGGACTCGCACGGCGTGGGCCCGACTGGCGCCGCCCGGCTGCTGGTCGAGGTCGGTGACATCACCCGGTTCCCCGACAAGAACCACTTCGCGTCCTGGAACGGCACTGCACCCATCGACGCTTGCCCGCGCCCGCACTTCTGCCAAGAGGGACACCCAGTCAGAGGGCTGCCGCTCAGGCCTTGCGGGCTACGTGCCTGCGGGCCTGCCACTGCAGCCAGTAGTGCCGGACGGTGCCCCAGATCCCGCGCCGGAACAGGAGCACGACCAGGATGAACACCGAGCCGGTGATGATGCCGATGCCCTCGAACCCCGAGGAGGCGAGCTGGTCGGCCATGGTCACGATGACGAACGCACCGACGATGCCGCCCCACAGCGTGCCGATGCCGCCGAGCACGGTCATCAGGACGACCTCGCCCGAGGTGGTCCAGTGCACGTCTGGGAGAGCGACGAAGCCGTGGCTGATCGCGAACACGCCTCCGGCCAGGCCGGCCAGGCCCGCGGAGAGGACGAACGCCATCACCTTGTACCGCTCGACGTCGTAGCCCAGTGCCCGCGCCCGGGGTGAGTTGTCGCGGATCGCCACCAGCACCCGTCCGAACGGCGAGTGCACGATCCGCCACGCCGCCCACATGCCGAGCAGGATGATCGGGAGGCCGGCGTAGTAGAAGTAGAACGAGTCGGTCTCGACCAGCTCGATGCCGAAGAAGTTCTTGGGCACGGCCTGCAGGCCGTTCTCCCCGCCGGTCAGGCTTCCCCACTGGTAGGCGATGAAGTAGACCATCTGGGCGAAGGCCAGCGTCACCATCGCGAAGTAGATGCCCGAGCGCCTCACGGACAGGTAGCCGATCGGCAGCGCGAGCAGCATCGCGAAGATCGCCCCGGCGAGCACGGCGAGTGGGAACGGGACGCCGTAGTGGATCGCGACGAGGCCGGTGACGTAGGCAGAGCCGCCCCAGAACGCGGCGTGGCCGAAGGAGAGCAGGCCGGTGAAGCCGAGCAGGATGTCGAGCGCGATCGCGAACAGCGCCAGGGCGGCGATGTCCATCGCGACCGGTGGGTAGATGACCCACGGCAGCGCGAGCGCGGCGAAGAGTCCGACCGCGAGGAGGGCCCAGCGTTGCCACGGCCGTCCGCCGGCGACCGCTGCGTGGGCCTCCTCGATCGAGGACTCGGGGATGACAGAGGTGGTCATGCGGCTTCCTCCCGCCCGAACAGGCCCGCGGGACGCACGAGCACGATCAGGGCCATCAGAACGAAGATCAGGATCTGGGCGAAGGTGGGGGCGTAGGCCTGCCCGTAGGCCTCGACGAGCCCGACCAGGAAGCCGGCGACCACCGCGCCGACGATGGAGCCGAGACCGCCGATCACGACGACGGCGAACAGGATGATGATGAAGTCGCTGCCCATCTCCGCGGTGATCGCCCTGAACGGCGCCGCGAGCACACCGGCAAGGCCGGCCAGGGCGACGCCGAAGCCGAAGACCGGGGTGACCCAGCGGCCGACGTTGATGCCGAGCGCACGGGCGAGGTCCGGCTTCTCGGTCGACGCGCGCACGATCATGCCGATCCGGGTGCGCGTCATCAGCAGCCAGACCAGGAGACAGATGACCAGCGAGAACAGGAACACGAACACCTGGTACTTCGGCAGGCCCACCCCGAACAGCTCGAGCCGCCCCTGGAGCAGCTCGGGCCGCTCGTACGGCAGCCCCGAGACGCCGTACCGCCGCTTCACCAGGTCGACCAGCAGCAGCGTCAGACCGAAGGTGAGCAGGAAGTTGTACAGCGGGTCCAGCGGAAGCAGCCATTGCACGAGCAGCCGCTCGACGACCACGCCGAAGAGGAACATCAGGACCGGCACGACCAGGAGCGACCACCACAGGTTCAGCCCGAGGACGTCGAGGAGCACCGCCGCGGTGACCGCGCCGAGCATGTAGAAGGCGCCGTGCGCGAAGTTGACGACGCCGAGGACGCCGAAGATGACCGCGAGGCCGAGCGCGGCGAGGGCGTAGAAGCTGCCCGCCGCGAGGCCCTGGACGGTGTACTGCAGTACTGCGTTCATGGGTTCCTTCTCCTGGGTGGTGTCCCGGGCGGCTGGACCGCCCGGGACACCGACGACCTTCAGGTCACATGGAGCAGCCGGACTCCTCGACGGGGATGAATGCCTCCTGCGCGGGGATCGTCTCGACGATCTCCTCGTAGTCCCACTCCTCCGTGACGTCGGCCGGCGACTTCACCTTCGCGAGGTAGACGTCGTGCAGGACCTGGTGGTCCTCGGCCCGGATCTCACCGTTGCGGAGGAAGAAGTCGTCGATCTTCTTGCCCTCGAGCTCGGAGACGATCGTGTCCGCGTCGTCGGTGCCGGCCTCCTGCACCGCGGTGAGGTACTGGTAGGCGGCGGAGTAGTTAGCGGCGTGGGCGAAGGACGGGCGGACGCCGGTCTCCTCCATGAAGCGGTCGGCCCACTCGCGGTTTTTCTCGTCGAAGTTCCAGTACCACGCGTCGGTGAAGAGCGTGCCCTCGAACTGCTCGACGCCGAGCGAGTGGATGTCGGTGATGAACATCAGGCCCACGGCCAGGTCGATGCCCCGCTCACGCAGCCCCGCCTCGTTGAACTGCTTGACGACGTTGATGAGGTCGCCGCCGGCCTGCATGGTCCCGATGACGTCGGGGTTGCTCGAGGCCGCCTTGGTCAGGAAGGTGGCGAAGTTGTCGTTGGGGAACGGCGTCGCGATGCTGCCCTGGACCTTGCCCCCGGCCTCCTCGATGGCGGCGGTGAACTGCTCGGTCATGTCCTGGCCGAACTCGTAGTCGGGGTAGATCAGCTGCCAGTTCTTGCCGCCGCCCTTGGTCACCGCGGTGCCCGTGCCGTTGGCCAGCATGTAGGTGTCGTAGGCCCAGTGGAAGGTGTACTTGTTGCACGAACCACCGGTGAGCTCCTGGGTGCCGGCGCCGACGTTGATGTACAGCTTCTTCTTGGCCTCGGCCTGGGTGGCCACCGCCAGCGCGGCCGAGGAGGTCGGCACGTCGAGGATGACGTCCGCGCCCTCGCGGTCGTAGAGCTCCTGGGCCTTGGTGTTGGCGATGTCGGGCTCGTTCTGGTGGTCGGCCGAGGTCACCTCGATCTCGTCGACGACCGCCTCGTCGCCGTACTCCTCCTTGAAGTCGGCGATGGCCATCTCGACCGCCTTTACACTGTTGGGACCCGACACGTCCTTGTAGACACCGGACGCGTCGTTGAGGACGGCCAGCACGATCTTGTCGTCGGTGAACTCACCCCCCGACGCACTCGGCCCACCGCCGCCACAGGCGCTCAGCACCATGGCCCCGGTGACCAGGGCGGCGGTTCCTGCCGCGATCTTCTTGCTCATCCTTGTCCCTCTCTTCGTGATGTCAGTTTCTGGTTGGTCAGATGCCCAGGTGCTCGAGCAGCTCTTCCTCGCGTTCGACGAACTCGCGGTTGTCGAGAGACTCCACGACCCGCCCCTGGGTGAGCAGGTAGTGACGATCGGCCACGGTGGCCGCGAACTTGACGTTCTGCTCGATCAGCAGCACCCCGGCCCCGGTCTGCTTCACCTCGCGGATGATCTCCCCGATCCGGGAGACGATCACCGGCGCCAGGCCCTCGGACGGCTCGTCGAGCAGCAGCAGCCGGGCGCCGGTGCGGAGCACGCGGGCGATCGCGAGCATCTGCTGCTCACCGCCCGACAGCGTCGTGCCCGGCGCCTTGCGCCGGTCGGCGAGGACGGGGAAGGCGTCGTACACCTTGGCCAGCTCCCAGGCCCGGTCGGAGACCGCGGGCGGGAGCAGGAGGTTCTCCTCGACGCTGAGGTTGGCGTAGATGCCGCGGTCGTCCTGGACCCAGCCCATCCCGGCGCGGGCGCGCCGGTGGGCGGGCACGCCCCTCATCTCCTTGCCGAGGAAGACGATGCTGCCCTCGACGTGCTTGTGCAGGCCGATCAGGCTGCGGACCAGCGTGGTCTTGCCGGCGCCGTTGCGACCCACCAGCGTGACGACCTCGCCGTCGGCGACCTCGAGGCTGACGTCGTGGAGGGCTTGCGCCTCGCCGTACCAGGCCTTCAGGTTCTTGACCTCAAGCATGGTTGGACTCCCCGAGGTAGGCGGTGATCACGCGTTCGTCGCGGCGGACCTCGTCGTAGCTGCCCTCGGCGAGGACGGCGCCCTGCTGCAGCACCGTGACCCGGTCCGCGAGGCTGCCGACCACGTGCATGTTGTGGTCCACGAAGACCACGGTGCGCCCCTCGGAGATCCGGCGGACCAGCTCGATCGTGCGGTCGACGTCCTCGATGCCCATCCCGGCGGTGGGCTCGTCCAGCAGCATCACCTTGGGGTCGAGTGCCAGCACCAGCGCCATCTCCAGCGCCCGCTTCTGCCCGTAGGCGAGCAGCCCCGACGGCCGGTCCGCGAGGTCGGACAGGCCCACCTGCGCGAGCAGGTCGTCGACCTCGGCGCGCCACTTGCCGAGCAGCTTCTCCGAGCGCCAGAAGCGCAGGCCCTGCGAGGTGCGCCCCTGCAGCGCCAGCTCGACGTGCTCGCGCGGCGTGAGGTTCTCGAAGAGGCTGGTGATCTGGAAGGACCGGGCCACCCCCTTGTGCGCGATCTGCTCCGGCTGCAGGCCGGTGACGTCCTCCCCGAAGACGGTGATCTTGCCCTTGGACGGGCTGATGAAGCCGGTGAGGAGGTTGAACAGCGTGGTCTTGCCTGCCCCGTTGGGGCCCACGAGGGCGTGGACCCCGCCTTCGTGGACCTCGAGGTCCACCTCGTTGACCGCCCGGAACCCCCGGAAGTACTTGGTGAGGCCCTCGGTGCGCAAGGCCACCTGGCTTGTCGACGTCACTCCGATCCTTCCCTCAGGGCCGGGCGGAGCCACAGTGGGACCGCACCGGCACTGCGTACGCTAGAAAGCGCCCCGAGAAGCGGCCATAGTGACGGCCACCACATTCGTCATGGACGTAGTGTCGTTCTACACCACCCGGCCCCCGATGACCACGCTGTCCGGCTCGTTATGGGACGGTCGGTTGTGGCTGTGCACAACGCGAGTGCCGCCGCCGTTGGGCTTTCGGATGGAAGCGTCCCCGTCCCTCCTCCTCTACGATCGCCTCACCGCGTCCCCCCCGAGGAGGGTCATGCGAGACGACAAGGCCGTTGCGGTACCCGAAGCGGTCATCGCACGGCTGGAGCGGGAGATCGACCTGCTGACGGCCGCGACGGTGTCGCAGGTGCTCCGGCAGCTCGACTCCTACGCCAGTGTCGAGCCGACTGCGCTCGAGGTCTCGGTACGACGGAACCTGGCGATCGCCGTACGCGCGCTGAGGGCCGACGCCCCACCCGACCCCACCGAGCTCGACGAGGCCGAGCAGACGACCCGTGAACGGTTCGCACGGGGGATCCCGGTCGAGGAGATCATCAGGGCCTTCCGGATCTCGATCGGGCTGATCCAGGAGCGGTTCGTCGCCACCTGCTTCGCCGAGGGGGTGCCGGCCGACGCCACCCTGGCCGGGTCACGGCTCCTGTGGGCGGTCGGTGACGCCTTCACCACCCGGGTGATCACGGCCTACCACGCCTTCGACCTCGACAGCGCGCTCCAGGACGCGCAGCGACGGACCGCCTACGTCCGGGCCATGCTGCACGGACGCCTGAACCTCGCGGAGTCGGCGGCCGACCTCGAGACCTATCGCATCGACCCGGACGCGTCGTACGCCGCGGTCCGGTCCTTCGTCGAGCCGCAGACCGCCGAGCGCACACGCCGTGCCCTCGAGGCCGGCGGTAGCCTCCCCTCCCGGTCTGCCCTGATCGGTGTGGACGCCGGCGAGTGCATCGGGATCGTCTCGCGCCGGCCGCGCGCGCTGGAGGACCAGGTCGTCGGCATCGGTCCGTTCGTCCCGCTGCGGGAGATCGCGGACTCCTTCAGGATCGCCAGCCGGGCCTGCGAGGTGGCGTCGCAGCTGCACCGAGCGGGCGTCCACGGCATCGAGGACCTGACCTGGCGGCTCGCCGCGGTGGACCACCCGGAGGTGACGGCCTTCCTGGAGCAGCGTTACCTCGCACCCCTCAGGGCGGAGGGCGAGTTCGGGGCGGTCCTCGAGGAGACGGTGCGGGTCTACCTGGCCGATGGCCTGAACGTGGCGCGCACCGCCGCCACCCTGGTGACACACACGAACACCCTGCGCTACCGGCTCCGCCGGTTCTCCGAGCTCACCGGCCGTTCCCTGGAGTCCACCGAGGTGCTGGTCGAGCTGATGTGGGTGCTCGAGCTGGCCGGCGACGGCTGATTGTGCTTTCCTCCAACTCCGCGCCGCGACTCTTTGGATCTTTGTCCCTCGACTTCGGCCGAGCCCGGCACGCATCGTGGTCCTGATCGCCACAAGGCGAGACGAGTACCCACGGGAGGAATCCGATGGAGATGCCGCAGCAGGCGCGGCCCGACGACCTACAGGGCAAGATCGCGATCATCACGGGCGCGGGGTCCCGCGCGTCCGGCATCGGCAACGGCCGTGCTGCCGCCGTCCTGCTCGCCGAGGCCGGGATGAAGGTCGCGCTCGTGGACTCGGTCGCCGAGAACCTGACCGAGACCCGCGAGCTGGTGGAGAAGGTCGGCGGCGAGTGCCTCAGCTTCACAGCGGACGTCTCCCGCGCCGACGAGTGCGAGAAGGTGGTCGCCACGGTCGTCGAGGAGTGGGGCGGCGTCGACGTGCTCTTCAACAACGTCGGCATCGTGGGGCCCAGCGGCTCCGTGGTGGACGTCGACCTCGACGCGTGGGACCGCTGCTTCGACATCAACGTCACGTCGATGGTGCTCATGTCCCGCTACTGCATCCCGCACATGCGCCGTCGCGGTGGCGGCTCCATCATCAACACCTCGTCGATCGCCGGAGTGCTGGGCGCCCACCCCTCGATCATCTACAGCGCCACGAAGGGCGCGGTCACGAACCTGACCCGCGCGATGGCAGCGATGCACGGCCCCGAGGGCATCCGCGTGAACGCGCTCGTGCCGGGCTTCCTGCACACGCCCATGGTCTACGGGCAGGGCCTCAGCGAGGAGGACCGGGTCCGCCGCCGCAACGTCGCACCGCTGGGGCAGGGCGGTGTCGAGGGCAGCGGCTGGGACGTCGGCGAGCTCGTGCGCTTCCTGGCCGGCGACAAGGCACGCTTCATCTCGGGGACGAACATCCCGGTCGACGGCGGCCTGACCGCGGTGATCCCGATGACACCGTCGATGAGCGTCACCGCGCCGGTGGACGGGAGCTGACATGGACCGGCGCGCCGACATCATCGGCTGGTACCACACGCCCTTCGGCCGGCTCACCGGGGAGACCGTCGAGTCCCTGATGACGACGGCCGCCCGAGGAGCCATCGAGAGCGCGGGGCTCGAGCCGGCGGAGATCGACGAGATCGTCGTCGGCCACTTCAACGGAGGCCTCCAGCCGCTGACCTTCACCTCGTCGCTGAGCCTGGAGACCGACGACGCGCTCCGGTTCAAGCCCGCGACCAGGGTCGAGAACGCGTGCGCGACAGGCTCGGCCGCCGTCCTCCAGGGCCTTCGCGCCATCGCCTCCGGTGACGCGAGCACCGTGCTCGTCATCGGCGTCGAGAAGATGACGGACGCGCCACCGACGGAGGTCGGCCGGGCGCTGCTCGGCGCCGACTACGACCGGGCGGGGTCCGACTCACCGGTCGGGTTCACCGAGATCTTCGCGGAGATCGCGACGACGTACTTCGAGCGGTACGGCGACCGCAGCCCGACGCTCGCCGCCATCGCGGCGAAGAACCACCGGCACGGGGTGGACAACCCCTACGCCCAGCTCCGGAAGGACCTCGGCGTCGACTTCTGCGACACCGTCTCCGAGCGCAACCCGATCGTCGCGGGACCGCTGCGGCGGACCGACTGCTCCCCGGTGTCCGACGGGGCCGCCGCCATGGTGCTCAGCCGGCCCGACCTCCGCGCCGCGACAGCGCCGGTCGTCGGGATCCGGGCCATGGCGCAGCGCAACGACTTCCTTCCCGTGGCGCGCCGGGACATGACGCGGTTCGAGGCAGGACAGCAGGCCTGGAACAGCGCGCTGTCCCGCACCGGCTACGGCGTGTGGGACCTCGACCTCCTCGAGGTCCACGACTGCTTCACCATCGCCGAGCTGGTCGAGTACGAGATGCTCGGGCTCTGCGAGCCCGGCCACGGTCGCATCGTCGTGGAGGAGGGATGGGCGGACAAGGAAGGCAAGCTGCCGGTCAACCCGTCGGGCGGCCTGAAGTCCAAGGGCCACCCGATCGGCGCGACGGGCGTCTCCCAGCACGTGCTGGCCGCCATGCAGCTCGCGGGGACGGCAGGCGGGATGCAGGTGCCCGGCGCCACGCGAGCGGGGGTCTTCAACATGGGCGGGACCGCGGTAGCCAACTACGCCACGATCCTGGAGCGTCTGGAGTGACCGACCTCGCGCTGGACCTGCGCACGCTGCTGACCGGCGCGCTGCGCACGCACGCCCGTCGACCGGCCGTCGTCGCGGACGGTCGCACGTGGACCTTCGCCGAGCTCGACGAGACGTCGAACCGGCTGGCCCACGCACTGCGCGAGCTCGGCGTCGGGCCGAGCACGCCGGTGGCGCTGATGATGAGCAACTGCGCGGAGTACGTCGTCGCCGACCTCGCGGTCCTGAAGCTCGGTGCCGCGAAGGTCCCGCTCAACGACATGCTCTCGGCGGACGAGGCCACCTACATCCTGCGCAACAGCGGGGCGGTCGTCGCCCTGGCCACCCCGTCGCAGGTCGACGTCGCGACTGCCCACCTGAAGGCCGGCGAGGACCTGCGCACCGTGGTCTCGGTCGACGAGCAGGTGCGCGGCACGGGCATCATCTCGTGGACCGACGCGCTCGCCGACCGGCCGACGCAGGCACCGGACGTCGAGATCTCCCCCGACGACGTCGGTCTCATGATGTACACCGGCGGGACGACCGGACGACCCAAGGGTGTCGTGCACCGTCAGGACCGGCTGGCCCTCAACCAGCTGACGCACCGTATCGAGACCGAGATCCGCGCGGACGACAGGCTGCTCCTCTCCTCACCTCTCCCCCACAGCGCCGGGCTGCTGTTGCAGACCGCACTCGCCGCCGGCGCGGTCACCCACGTCGAGAGCAGGTTCGACGCCAAGGCGGTCCTCGAGGCCATCCAGGGTCACGGGGTGACCTACCTGTTCCTCGTGCCGACGATGATCTACCGCCTGCTCGACCGGGCTGCCGAGCTGCGGGGCGACTACTCGGCTCTACGGACGATCCTCTACGGCGCCGCCCCGATCTCGCCGGAGCGGCTGGCCGAGGGGCTGCAGCGGTTCGGGCCCGTGTTCGTGCAGCTCTACGGCCAGTCGGAGGCACCGAACTTCATCACAAGGCTGCGCCGGGAGGACCACACCACCGACCCCGCGTCGGCGTACCGGCTCCGCAGCTGCGGGCAGCCCACCGCCATGGCTCAGGTGCGGATCGTGGACGAGGAGGGCCGCGACTGCCCTCCGGGCGCCGAGGGAGAGGTG
>DASTPU010000072.1:0-2585 GCA_035762105.1 Nocardioidaceae bacterium
CTCGTCACGGGACACACCCTCCTGGTGGACGGCGGCTGGACCGCCCGCTGAACCGTGGGAGCGGCTCGTAGCAGCCGCGCCACCCTCGACAGCACCCACTCGATACCCGGCCGTCGCGCAAGCAGCTGCACCGGGCGCTCCCGCGCGGGCGTCAGCTTTGCTGTCCCATGCTCCACAGCTGCCACACTGTCGTTCGCACCGACCGGGACTGCTCGAGCACGACACGCACGGCGTGGGCGACGTCCTCGGCGCGCAGGTACGACGCCAGAACAGGTGACCCCTCCTCCCGGCCGGCTCCGATCGCGAACTCGGTGGAAGTGCCGGCCGGGCACACCAGCGTGACGCGAATCCCCTCCTGGCGAAGCTCCCGGTCGAGCGACCCGCCGAGGCCCACCTGCGCGTGCTTGGTGCCGGCGTAGACCGCTTCGTCGGCCCCCCCGCGGAACCCGGCGACGGAGGCGAGGATGACGATGTCACCGCCGTCACCCTGTGCCCGCATGTGGCGCACGGCCGCCCGGACCGTCCAAACCGTCCCCAGGTAGTTCGTGTCGACCATCTCACGCAGCTGCTCGTCCGACAGGTCGAGGATTCCGCCATAGGCTCCGATGCCGGCGTTGGCGACCACTGTGTCCAGTCGGCCCCAGCGCGCTACCGCGCCCTGCACCAGCGCCTCGTTGTGCTCGGCATCACGGACGTCCCCCGTGACGGCGACGACGCGGTCCTGACCCAGCTCATCGGCCAAGGCGTCCAGTCGCTCCTTCCGTCGTCCGGAGAGCGCCACGTTGGTTCCGGCCTCGACGAGAGCGCGCGCCGTGGCGGCACCGATGCCGGAGCTGGCGCCGGTGATGGCCACGACTGACCCTGCCAGCGATCGGGTGGGCGCATACTCCATGATCCGCCTCCTGGGGCAACGGTGCCGATGTCCTGACCGGCTCGAGCGCATGTCAACTGAGGCGACGTGATGCACCCAGCTCCGCGCGGCTCATCCTTGGGTCGCGATGAGACCGCCGGCTGCGACTGCCTGCCCGCGCATCGGTACCCGGCGACGATCACGGTGACGTGTCCGTCGCCGTGGCGGGTACAGCTCGTGCATCGCTCGGACCTGCCACGGCGGGCACCCCGTGTCCACGGGCGAAACGATCGCCGAGGCCTGCCCCTCCCCTCGTTTGGTCATCCCCGTGGCCAGAGCGCCGGGGAGCGCTCCGCGGCCTCGACCCCGAGCCGCTGCCGGGCGACGAACCGGAACCGGTCGCCGCGGAACACCGACCGGGTCCACTCGACGGGCCGGCCGTCGACGTCCCACGCCGTCCGGTGGATCAGCAGCATGGGCAGACCGGTGTCGACGCCGAGCAGCGCCGCCTGGCTGGGGTCGGCCAGGGCCGTCTCGACGGTGTCCTCGACCACGTCGAGGACGACGCCGTACACCTCCCGCAGCGTGCGGTACAGCGACCCGCGGGCCTCCAGCTCCTCGGCCAGGCCGGGGTGCGGGCCCGGCAGGTGGGCGACCTCGTGCGCGATCGGCTCGTCGGCCGCGGTGCGCAGCCGCTCGACCCGGTGGATCGCCGTGCCCGGTGCGACGTCCAGACGCGCGCACAGCTCGCCCTCGGCAGCCACCGTGCGGATGTCGAGCACCACGCTGCCCGGGCGCCATCCCTCGGAGGTCAGGTCCTGCGAGAAGGACGTGAGCGGACGCACCTGCATGAGCTTGGGGCGGGCGACGAAGGTGCCGCGGCCCTGGGTGCGCTCGAGCCGCCCCTCCACGACCAGCTCCGCGATCGCCTGCCGCACGGTCGTCCGCGAGGTCGCGAAGCGCTCGGCGAGCTCGCGCTCCGTGGGGATGGGTGCCCCTGGCGTCTGGTCGGCGATGAGCGCGAGGATCTCGCTCTTGACGCGGTAGTACCGGGGGACCTTCATCGGCGCCCTTCTCCGGGATCGGTCGGCGGGCCGAAGCCACCGGCGACCCGCTGTGCACGGACAGCCTACTCATTGGCCTAGACCAATCTCAACCGATCACCGAGAGGGTCTTGCGCGGACGATTGGTCTATGCCAATCTCGGTCTAGACCAATCCGGCCCACCAGGTCCCCCCACCGTCCGGTCGGCCAGCGACCGCTAGGAGGACGAGCATGAGCACCGCACCAGCCGTCGCGTCACCCCCCAGGCAGGGGCTGCGCATCCCCGGCTTCGCCCAGCTGCAGCGCCTCGGCAAGAGCCTGATGCTCCCCATCGCGCTGCTGCCGGCGGCCGGCATCCTGCTGAGGCTGGGGCAGGACGACCTGCTGGGGAGGGTCGACGCACCCGTCGTCGGCGCCTTCTTCGACGCGATGAGCGCGGCGGGGGGCGCCATCTTCGCCAACCTGCCGCTGCTGTTCGCGGTCGGCGTGGCCATCGGCTTCGCCCGGAAGGCGGACGGCTCCACCGCGCTGTCCGCGGTGGCCGGCTACCTCGTCATCGAGGCCGTCTTCGAGTCGATGTCCCCCATCGTGCTGGCCGGCGTCACCGACACCGCCGGCGAGCAGGCGATGATCAACTACAGCGTCTTCGCCGGGATCGCGGTCGGCCTCATCACCGCGGGGCTGTTCGACCG
>DASTPU010000073.1:0-25847 GCA_035762105.1 Nocardioidaceae bacterium
CGTGGTGCTGCTCGTCGACGGTGACAAGGTCACCGCGGACGCAGACGCCCTCGGCAAGGCGACCGTGACGGCCGAGGTCCTCGGCGCCACCAAGGGCCCGAAGATCATCATCCAGAAGTACAAGAACAAGACCGGCTACAAGAAGCGCCAGGGGCACCGTCAGAAGTACACCCAGGTCAAGGTCACCGACATCTCCGCCTGACGACCAGGCTGATCACCTCCAAGGACTGAACTCATGGCACACAAGAAGGGCGCAGCGTCCACCAAGAACGGGCGCGACTCGAACCCGCAGTACCTCGGCGTCAAGCGCTTCGGCGGCCAGCTGGTCAACGCCGGTGAGATCCTCGTGCGTCAGCGCGGCACCCACTTCCACCCGGGTGCGGGCGTCGGCCGCGGCGGCGACGACACGCTGTTCGCCCTCGTCGGCGGCAACGTGCAGTTCGGCACCAAGCGCGGTCGTCGCGTCGTGAACGTCATCCCGACGGCTGAGTGACCTAGAGCTTCAGCAACAAGACATCGCCAGGGGCGCTCCGCGACACCGCGGGGCGCCCCTGGCTCTTTCCAGATCTGAGTGAGGACCGACCCATGGCAGTACCCACCTTCGTCGACCGCGTGGTGCTGCACGTCACCGCCGGCCGTGGTGGCAATGGCGTGGCCTCGGTGCACCGCGAGAAGTTCAAGCCCCTCGGCGGCCCCGACGGCGGCAACGGCGGGCCCGGCGGCAGTGTGATCCTGCGCGTCGACCCCGACGTCACGACGCTCATCGACTACCACCACAGCCCGCACCGTCGCGCCTCCCACGGAGGCCACGGTGCAGGAGGCCACCGCAACGGCGCCCACGGCGAGGACCTGGTGCTGCCGGTCCCCGACGGCACCGTCGTCACCGACGAGCACGGCAACGTCCTCGCCGACCTCGTCGGGGTCGGCACCGAGATGGTCGTGGCCCAGGGCGGCCGCGGTGGCCTCGGCAACGCCGCGCTGGCCTCGTCCAAGCGCAAGGCCCCCGGCTTCGCGCTCCTCGGCGAGCCGGGCGACGACCGGACCATCACCCTCGAGCTCAAGGTCGTCGCCGACATCGGGCTGGTCGGCTTCCCCAGCGCCGGCAAGTCCAGCCTGATCGCGGCGATGTCGCGCGCTCGGCCGAAGATCGCCGACTACCCGTTCACCACGCTGATCCCGAACCTCGGCGTCGTGACCGCCGGGGACACCACGTTCACCGTCGCCGACGTGCCCGGCCTCATCGAGGGCGCGAGCGAGGGTCGCGGCCTCGGCCACGACTTCCTCCGCCACGTCGAGCGCTGCGCCGCGCTGGTCCACGTGATCGACATGGCCACGCTCGAGCCGGGGCGCAACCCGCTCGGGGACCTCGACGTGATCGAGCACGAGCTGAGCAGGTACGGCGGGCTCGAGGACCGGCCACGCCTGGTCGCCCTGAACAAGGTCGACGTGCCCGACGCCCGCGACCTCGCCGACATCGTCCGTGAGGACTTCGAGGCACGTGGCCTGAAGACCTTCGAGGTCTCCGCCGCCAGCCACGAGGGCCTGCGCGAGCTGACCTTCGCGATGGCCGAGATCGTCTCCCGCGCCCGCGCGGAGAAGCCGGCCGTCGAGGCCACCCGTATCGTGCTGCGGCCCCCGACGGCGGCCGGAGGCCCTGAGTTCACCATCAAGGAGACCGGCGAGGGCTGGCGCGTGCGTGGCGAGAAGCCCGAGCGCTGGGTCCGCCAGACCGACTTCAGCAACGACGAGGCCGTGGGCTTCCTCGCCGACCGGCTCAACCGGCTCGGCGTCGAGGACAAGCTGCTCGCACTCGGCGCGGAGGAGGGCGACACGGTGCTGATCGGCGACGTCGACAACGCCGTCGTCTTCGACTTCAAACCGATGATGCAGGCAGGTGCCGAGCTGCTCAGCCGCCGGGGCGAGGACCAGCGGTTCGAGGAGCAGCGGGCCGCCGCCCAGCGTCGCCGCGCCATCGACGAGGCCTTCAAGACCCGCGCTCCGGGGGAGACCCGCGCCGACGTCGCCCGTCGTCTCGCCGCGGCCGGGGAGATCGAGCTCGACGACGCAGCACGTGAGGAGCTCGCCCTCGGCTGGGACGAGGACGACCCGGGCGCGGAGGGCGCGCAGCGGTGACCACCCGCCAGGAGGTCGCCGAGGCGTCGCGTGTCGTGGTCAAGGTGGGCTCGTCCTCGCTGACCACGGCAGCCGGGGGGATCGACCCCGACCGGGTCCGCGTGCTCGTGGACACCCTGGCGGAGCTGCGCTCACGCGGCGCCGAGGTGGTGCTGGTGTCCTCCGGCGCGATCGCGGCCGGTCTGGCGCCGCTGGGGCTGGCCCGTAGACCGCGCGACCTCGCCACGCAGCAGGCCGCCGCGTCGGTCGGGCAGGGACTCCTCGTGCACCGCTACACCGAGGAGTTCGCCCGTCACGGGCAGACCGTCGGCCAGGTGCTGCTGACCCTCGACGACGTGACGAGGCGCAGCCACTACCGCAACGCGTACCGCACGCTCGCGAAGCTCCTCGAGATGGGCACGGTGCCGATCGTCAACGAGAACGACACCGTGGCCACCACGGAGATCCGGTTCGGTGACAACGACCGGCTGGCCGCCCTCGTCGCCCACCTGGTGCACGCCGACCTGCTCCTGTTGCTCTCCGACGTCGACGGCCTGTACGACGGGCACCCCTCGGAGCCTGGTGCCACGTTGCTGTCCGAGGTCTCCTCCGACGACGACCTCGAGGGGGTCACGACCGGCAAGGCCGGATCGGCAGGGGTCGGCACCGGCGGCATGCAGACCAAGGTCGAGTCGGCCCGGATCGCCACCGGGGCCGGTATCCCCGTCGTGCTCACGTCCGCCGACCGGGCGGCGCGCGCACTGGCGGGGGAGCAGGTCGGCACGATGTTCCACCCCACCGGCCGCAGGCGCCCTACCCGCCTGCTGTGGCTGGCGCACGCCACCGAGCCGAAGGGCGGCCTCGTCCTCGACGAGGGAGCGGTCCACGCGGTCGTCGAGCGGCGTGCCTCGCTGCTGCCCGCAGGGATCACCACGGTGACCGGGTCGTTCACGGCCGGAGATCCCGTCGACCTCGTCGACCCGTCCGGCCGCGCGGTCGCACGGGGGCTGGTGAACTACGACTCCGAGGAGCTCCCCGGGCTCGTCGGCCGGTCCACCCACGACCTGGCCCGGGAGCTCGGTTCGTCGTACGAGCGCGAGGTCGTGCACCGTGACGACCTCGTGCTGCTGCACCGGCCGGTGTAGGCCGGCACCGTCCGACACGTCCGACTTTCGGTATTCCCAAGACCCGGTGGTCGGGCCGCGCGAGACTATGGAAGACCAAGGTTTCGGGACCTAAAGAGGTGGCAAGTGGGCGAGCCCGTTCGGCTCTGGCACGTGACTGTGACCGTGGCAGGCGACCCCATGGAGCCCCTGGTCGTCCGCAACGCGCTGCGCCGCCTGAGCGACCAGCGGCCCTTCCTGCACTCGATGAAGTACGACGGCGCCCGCGCCGAGATCCAGTACTGGGAGGAGGCCGAGTCGCTGCTCGACGCCTCGTCCCTCGCACTGCGTGTGTGGAACGAGTACCGCAGCTCGGCCGGCCTGCCGCGCTGGGAGGTCGTCGGCCTCGAGGTCATCGAACGGCACGTTTTCCAGAGCCGCGGCATGGAGTACTCCGTCGTGGTCGACCTCCAAGACGTGACACCGCTGCCCTTTTGAGCGGCCGCCGGAATAGGCTTGGGGCATGACCACGAGCCCCGCCGTGAACAGCCTCGACGCCGCCGTCGTCGCGGTCGCCGAGCGTGCTCGCACGGCCGCCAACGAGCTCGCACTCCTCACGCGGAGCGTCAAGGACGCCGGTCTCCTCGCGATGGCCGACGCACTCGTCGACGCGACCCCCGACGTGCTCTCGGCGAACGCGCACGACGTCGCGGCCGCGGAGGCCACCGGCACACCGGCCGCGATCGTCGACCGGCTGCGGCTCGACGAGTCGCGGGTGGCCGCGATGGCCCAGGGGCTGCGCGACGTCGCGGCCCTGCCCGACCCGGTAGGTGAGGTCGTGCGCGGCTCCACCCTGGCCAACGGCCTCGAGCTGCGCCAGGTCCGCGTCCCGTTCGGCGTGATCGGCTTCATCTACGAGGCGCGGCCCAACGTCACCGCCGACGCCGCCGGCATCTGCCTGAAGGCCGGCAACGCGGTGCTGCTGCGCGGCTCGTCGAGCGCGCTGCGTTCCAACACCGCGATCGTGGGCGTCCTGCGCGAGGCTGCCGCGAAGTCCGGCCTGCCCGAGGACGCCGTCGCGCTCGTCCCTGGTGAGGGCCACGAGCCGGCCAAGGCGCTCATGCGCGCCCGCGGTCTCGTCGACGTGCTGATCCCACGCGGGGGCGCGGGCCTGATCCGGTCGGTCGTCGAGGAGTCGACGGTGCCCGTGATCGAGACCGGGGTCGGCAACTGCCACGTGTACGTCGACGCCGACGCCGACCTGGACATGGCGCTGTCGATCGTGCTCAACGCCAAGACCCACCGACCGTCGGTGTGCAACGCCGCGGAGTCGCTGCTCGTGCACGCAGACGTGGCCGCGGCGTTCCTCCCGCGGGTGGTCACCGCCCTGCAGGAGGCCGGGGTCACGGTCCACGGCGACCCCACGTTCTCCCGGCTCGAGGGCGTCGTCCCGGCGACGGAGGAGGACTTCGCACGGGAGTACCTCTCCCTCGACATGTCGGCGGCCGTCGTACCCGACCTCGACGGGGCGATCGCCCACATCCGCCGCTACTCCTCGGGGCACAGCGACGCGATCGTCACCGACTCCCAGCAGGCCGCGCGGCGCTTCACGGCCGCGGTCGACTCGGCCGCGGTGCTCGTGAACGCCTCCACCCGGTTCACCGACGGCGGCGAGTTCGGGTTCGGTGCCGAGATCGGCATCTCGACCCAGAAGCTGCACGCCCGCGGCCCGATGGGGCTGCCGGAGATGACCTCCACCAAGTACATCGTCGTCGGCGATGGCCACACTCGCTGAGACCACCGCAGACGTCTATGCGGACCCGTCGCGCGAACGGCTCGGCACCGCGGCCAACGTCGTCACGCTGGTCCGGACGGTGGCCACGGTCGTGCTCGCCGGCCTGGCGGTGCAGCAGGACAGCCTGACGCTGCTCGTCTCGTCTCTGGCGGTGTACTGGGTGGGAGACCTCGCCGACGGCGCGATCGCCCGGCTGTGGGGCTGCGAGACGAGGATCGGCGCCGTGCTGGACATCCTCAGCGACCGGCTCTCCGCGGCCGGGTTCTACCTCGGCGTCGCCTGGATGACACCGGACCTGGTGTGGCCGGTGCTGGTGTACCTCACGGAGTTCATGGTCGTCGACGCGTTCCTCTCGCTGGCCTTCCTGGCCTGGCCGATCAGGAGCCCGAACTACTTCTACGTGGTCGACCGGCCGCTGTGGCTGTGGAACTGGTCCAAGCCCGGCAAGGCCGCCAACTCGGCCCTCTTCGCGGTCCTGCTGCTGCTCACCGGGAGCGCGGCCCTCGGCCTCGCCGTCGCCGGTGCGCTGCTGGTGCTGAAGTCGGTCTCCCTCGTGCGCCTGATCCGGCTCGGGCTGCCCGTGCCGCCACGCTGAGGTCTCCGCGCGAGCCGGCCGGAGTGTGCCGGTAAGGTATGCCCATGCTGCTTTCGTCCCTCATCAAGGCTGCCGCCGAGACGCACGGCGGGGAGCCGGCGATCCACCCGTACTGGATCGGCGCCATCGCCCTCGGTCTCCTCCTGTCGCTGCTGGTCGCCCTGCTCGCGTTCGGCAAGGGCCGCGAGCACTCCTGACGCGCCCCTTCGGACCGATGACGGACACGCGTGACTGAGCTCTCCACGGCGCCTGACGGGCGACGTCGCCGGATCGGTGTCATGGGCGGCACGTTCGACCCGATCCACCACGGCCACCTCGTGGCCGCGAGCGAGGTGCGTGCGTGGTTCGACCTCGACGAGGTCGTGTTCGTGCCCACCGGCGAGCCGTGGCAGAAGTCGGAGCGCGAGGTCAGCCCGCCCGAGGACCGTTACCTGATGACGGTCATCGCCACCGCGTCGAACCCACGGTTCTGGGTGTCCCGCGTCGACATCGAGCGCGGCGGCCCGACGTACACGATCGACACCCTGCGCGACCTGAGCGAGGCGCTCGACGATGCCGACCTGTACTTCATCACCGGCGCCGACGCGCTGATGGAGATCTTCACCTGGCGCGACGCCTCCGAGCTCTTCCGGCTGGCCCACTTCGTGGGGTGTACCCGGCCCGGCTTCGAGATGGACCTGTCTACGCTGGAGGGGATCCCCCTGGACAAGGTCACCATCGTCGAGATCCCCGCGCTGGCGATCTCGTCCACGGACTGCCGTCAGCGCGTCGCCGAGGGCGACCCGGTGTGGTACCTCGTCCCCGACGGCGTGGTCCAGTACATCGGCAAGCACGCGTTGTACCGGCCCGACCGACCCCGACCCAAGCAAGGACTCACGTGACAGCCACCGACCACGCCCTCGAGATGATCCGGGTGGCGGCCCAGGCCGCCTCGGACAAGCTCGCGGAGAACATCGTCGCGTTCGACGTCTCCGACCAGCTCGTCATCACCGACGCCTTCCTGCTCTGCTCGGCGGCCAACGACCGCCAGGTCCGCGCGATCGTCGACGAGATCGAGGACAAGCTGCGCGAGATCGGCGCGAAGCCGGTCCGGCGTGAGGGCGAGCGTGACGGCCGCTGGGTGCTCCTCGACTACGCCGACATCGTGGTCCACGTGCAGCACGTGGAGGAGCGCTCGTTCTACGCGCTCGAGCGGCTGTGGCGCGACTGCCCGGTCATCGAGCTGCCCGAGACCGTCACCTCCGGCCGCGGCGAGTGAGCCGCCGGCTCCTCCTGCTCCGACACGGCCGCACCGCCTGGAACGACGCAGGGCGAGCGCAGGGGCACGCCGACATAGAGCTCGACGACATGGGTCACGCCCAGGCCGAGGTCGCCTCCCGGCACCTCGCCGAGCGTGAGATCGCCGGGCTGTGGGCGTCCGACCTGACCCGGGCGCGGCAGACCGTTGCCTACCTCGCCGAACGCACGGGTCTGGGAGTCACCGAGGACGCCCGGCTGCGGGAGTTCGACGTGGGGGAGCGGCAGGGGCTCACGCTCGCGGAGTTCGCGGACCGGTGCCCCGAGGAGTACGCCGCGTGGATGCGCGGTGACGGCCTGGTGCCGGTCAAGGGCGGCGAGGTCAGCGAGGACGTCGAGGCGCGGATGGTCCCGGCGCTGCGCGACTGCCTGGGCTCGCTCGGGCACGGTGAGACCGGCCTCGTGGTGACCCACGGCGCGGCCATGAAGGTCGCGGTCACGGGCCTGCTGGAGTGGCCCCTGGAGATGGCCGCGTCCCTCAAGGCGGTCGACAACTGCGCGTGGATCACGCTCGAGGAGATCGAGCACGGCGGACGTCTCCGACTTGCCGGATACAACGAGAAGGCGCCCCGCGCACGCTCCCACTGAGAGAGGATGGAGGCATGGACGAGATCATGCCCGAGGTCACGAAGTTCGCCCGTCCCGACGGGGGTGTGGTGGTCGGCGACGACGGATCGGAGGGGGCCGCACACGCCGTCCGGTACGCCCTCGAGGAGGCCCGGCGCCGCAACATGACGTTGCACGTCATCCGGGCGTGGTCGATCCTCAGCACGTCCCGGCCGGCCGACGTACCTCCCGGCTTCGCCGCGTCGTTGCCCGAGTACGAAGCATCGGCGCGCGAAGAGGAGCAGGCGCGCGTCGAGCACATCCTCGGCGCGGACCCGGGGGTGCCCGTCGAGGTGCACTGCGTGCACAGCCCGGCCGCCACGGCGCTGATCAAGGCCTCGGAGACCGCGGACGTGGTGGTGGTGGGCTCGCGCGGTCTCGGCGGGTTTCGTTCGCTGGTCCTGGGGTCCGTCGCCGAGCAGTGCATCCGGCACTGTGCCGGCCCGGTGATCGTGGTGCGTCACACCGCCCAGTCCGCTTGAGGAAGCCCCGATTTCGCATCAAGGGCACGCGTTGGCTAAGATTCCGGAGTTGCTTCGAGCCGGACAGGTTCGAGCGGCGGGGCTGTGGCGCAGCTGGTAGCGCACCTCCATGGCATGGAGGGGGTCAGGGGTTCGAGTCCCCTCAGCTCCACAACAGACGGACGGCTTGCGACTCGCAAGCCGTCCGTCCTCCGTTTCCGGGCGCCGCGCCCCATCGGCCCGTCTCGCCGGGTCAGGTGGCCGTGGCCGGTGGCGTGTGCGGCGGGCGGACCCCGGCTGTCTCCTCGGACGGCATGAGCACCCACAGGATCGGGTAGACCAGGATCTGGCTGCCGGGGATCACCATGAGCAGCAGCACGAACAGGATGCGCGCGGGCCACGGTGCGATGCCGAAGCGTCGGCCGAGGCCGGCACACACGCCGCCCAGCACCCGCTCGTCCCGCGGTCGGACCAGCCCCTGCCGGGCGAAGCCCTGGTGGATGTCGTTCATGGCTCACTTCCTTCTGGTCGGTTCCCAGGGCGTCGCCCTGACACCTCCACTGTGCGCTGCACGGGAGGCCCAGCACATCGGGTGCAGCCCTGACGTGTCCCTGGAACGACCGGCCGGGTCCTCAGGGTCCGCGCCGACCCAGCCGCCGTGTTGCCACCGAATGGCCTCTCTTGCACATCGCAACGGATACGCTGCCGCCATGACCTCGATCTCCGTGGCGCTGCGCGTGGCCCTGGCCGGCCCCCTGCTCGTCATGGCGCTGGTGATGACGTCCTGCGGCTCGTCCGAGGCCGACGGCGAGGTGGACGTCGTACCCCCGCGCGAGGCCGTCGAGCTCATGGCCTCCGGCGACTACACCGTGCTCGACGTCCGGTCGCGCGAGGCGTTCGAGGCCGGGCACGTACGTGGGGCGGTCAGCCTGCCGGTCGAGGGTCCGGGGTTCCGCGCACGTCTGCACCAGCTGGACCGCGACGAGAGGTACCTCGTCTACTCCCGCAGCGGTGAGTCCGCCGAGCAGGTCGCCGAGCGCATGGTCGCGGAGGGCTTCGAGGACGTCGTCGACGCAGGCGCCTTCGGCCTCCTCGCGATCGCGGGCGCCCCGCTCACCTGAGCCCCGCCCGGCTGAGCCGGCGTCAGACGAACGGGTTGGGCCGTCCGCCCGGCAGCTGGGCAAGCAGCTCGCGCCCCTGGGCCGCGAACTTGTGCTCCACGAGCACCTCGTACTTCGTCGCCACGACCTGCTGGATCGAGGTGAAGTCACGTCGTCCGCGCGTCGCCGCGTAGCCGATCAGCGCCCAGATCAGGCCGAAGACCGCGCCGAACATCGCCGTCGACAGGATCACCGTCATCGTGTCGCCGGTGCCGAACATCGAGAAGATCAGGCCGACGAAGAGGCCGAGCCACAGGCCGGAGAGCGCGCCGCCGAGGGCCACCCTGCCCGTGGTGAGCCGGCCGGTCACCCGTTCGACCTGCTTGAGGTCGGTGCCCACGATCATGCAGTTCTCGACGGGGAACCCGTTGTCCGCAAGGTGGTCCACGGCCTTCTGCGCGTCCGCGTACTCGTCGTACACACCGAGCGACTGCGGGAACTGCAGGGTCAGGGCTGCGCGAGAGCCGGGCATACCGGTCGGGTTGCTCATGGCTCCATTCTCCCCGACGAGGTACGGGGGACAAGGGTGACCGGCGACAACCACCCCTCGACACTCCGGACGAAGCAGACGTAACGTTTCCGGGCATGACGGGGACCCAGACCGAGCAGCCGACCAGCAGCATGGGAGCGGTGCGCGCCCTCATGCGTGAGGACGCGCCGATCATGTACCTCGACGTCGCCTTCGAGGTCGACGCGATCCAGGCCGGCTGGCCGGAGTTCGAGTCCCGGTTCACCTCGCTGCGCGGCCGCCGGATGATGGCGGTGGTGCTCCCGGAGCGGAAGATCTACCGGCTGGCGACGTCCATGCGTGACGAGGACGACCCTGACGCGTTGGGACTGCGGATGGGCGTGCTGCCCGGCGGCCCCTACCTGCAGCTCGAGCTGCGTGGCGACGCCCGGCGAGTGCACCGCGAGATCGGGCCGGCCTTCGAAGACCTGCGGCACCTGGGGGAGCACGACCCCTCCCGGCCGTGCGTCGAGGTGTACCGGTCCCCGCGTGAGGTCGACTGTCTCCTGCCCGTCATCGGTTAGGAGACGCCGCAGGACCGGTCGAGGAGGCCGGTGAGCAGCCGCTTCTCGGCAGCGGTGGGGAACCGCACGACGCGCTGCGGCGGCCGGTCGCCGAGCCGGACATGGATGCCGAACAGGAACGTCTGGGAGCTGTTGCCGAGCGCGTGCGGGTCACAGCGTCCGGCCGAGGAGATCCGCACCGGGATCCTGGTGACCCCGGCCGACGAGGAGACCCGGATCGGCAGCCCGTCGGGCGCCTCGAGCCGCAACAGCACGCTGCCGGCGAGGTCGACCAGCTCGATGGCCCTTCCGCCCCGGGGCCGGACGACGATGCGTCCGTCGAGGTGCTCGCCGCGCGCAGAGGTCGTGGTGCGGTCGGCCAGGTCGAGCTCGATGTCGGCGGCGGCCTCGAGCTCGTGAACGAGGCACTCCCTCTCGTGCAGCAGGCGGATCTCCGCTGCGTCGTCCTTGTCGAGAGGGACCACGCGCTCCGCGCCGTCGACGACCGCGGCCATGGCCGGGGTCGCGTCCTCCCCGGCCGGGCAGCGCGGGTCGCCGTACTGCAGGGAGAAGCCGACGGTGTCGCCGGGGGCCAGCGGCTCCGGTTCGACCTCTGCGGCGTGCCGCTCGAAGCCGGACCAGGCGATCGTCGCCTCGGTGACCGTGACGGTTCCTTCCCCGGCGTTGGTGACCGCGGCGCGCAGGTTCCGCGTCCCCTCGTCGAAGCGGAACTGCGAGACGGACACCTCGAGGGTCGGCTCAGGCGACGCAGGTCGCGCGGCATCGCCCGGGCTGCACGCGGCCGCCAGGACCAGCAGGAGGCAGACCAGCGGCCTCATGCCGCAGACGTTACGCGTCCTCCGCGGGTCTGGGCTGTACGACGATGCCCCCGAGCCGTGCCTCGTCGGCCCAGCACCTCACCCCGTCGACGTACACGACGTGGGTGATCGTGACCTCCTCGCACAGCTCGCCGTTGTCGACGTACCGGGCGGCGAACCCGCCGCCGGGACTCGTGTTCACGAGCTGCAGCCGGCGGCCGTCCTCCGTGCTCGCCCGCGCGACGCAGTCCCGGCACAGGTAGCCCGGGTAGCGCGACAGCGCGGGCTGCTCGGCCCCGCAGATCGGGCAGGCGGCGAGGTCGAGGGCCATCAGCCCGCGTTCTTGCGGGCCGACCAGGCGCTGGAGACCATCTCCTCCAGGCTGTGGCGCATCTTCCACTCGAGGTCGCGGGCGGCGAGGTCGCCGTTGGCGACGATCTGCGCCGGGTCGCCGGGACGTCGGGGCGCGATCTCCGGGGCGAACTCGATGCCGGTCACCCGGGCGATGGACTGCATGATCTCCCGCACCGAGCTGCCGTCGCCGCTGCCGAGGTTGTAGGCGGGCTCGAGGCGCTCGCCGGCCTCGAGCCTCCGGGCCGCCACCACGTGGGAGTGGGCGAGGTCGACGACGTGGATGTAGTCGCGGACGCAGGTGCCGTCGGGGGTCGGGTAGTCGTCACCGTTGATGCGTGGCGTGCGGCCCTCGACCAGCGCCTCGAACACGATCGGGAAGAGGTTGTGCGGGCTCGTGTCGTAGATCGAGTCGTCGAGCGAGCCGACCACGTTGAAGTAGCGCAGCGAGGTGTGCCTGAGGCCGGCCGCGACCTCCTGGTCCTTGAGCAGCCACTCGCCGATCAGCTTGGACTGGCCGTAGGGCGACTCGGGGCCGAGGCGGGTGTCCTCGGTGACGACGTCGACGTCGGGCGTGCCGTAGACCGACGCGCTGGAGGAGAACACCATGTTCTGGACGCCCTCGTCCTGCATCGCCCGCAGCACGCTGACCGTGCCGGTGACGTTCTGGTCGTAGGTGTGCAGCGGCTGCTCGACCGAGACGCCGGCGTACTTGAAGCCGGCGATGTGGACCACGCCGACGGCCTGGTGGTCACGGAGCGTGCGGCGCACGAGGTCGGTGTCGAGGATCGTGCCCTCGACGAACGGCACGTCCTCGGGCACGAACTCGGCGTGACCGCTCGACAGGTCGTCGACCACGACCGACTTGATGCCCTGCTCGGAGAAGGCGCGCACCACGTGCGCCCCGATGTAGCCCGCCCCGCCTGTCACCAGCCACGTCATCTGTCAGACCTCTTCCGTTGCGTCGATGTGCAGGTCCGACCCTAGTGGTCGACCACGCCGAACGCCTCGCCGGAGGACCGGCCCCTGGTGGTCCGTCCGGCCCTGTGAGGCGGGCCGGGCGCCCCCGGAGCGGCCTGCGCTACCATGGCCGTGTGCCAAGGTTCCTGCTTCTTAGCCGGCCGCGCTGACGTCGCACCACGACAGCGCGGCTACCCCTCATGCCTGAGGGGTTTTTTTGTGCCCGAGGCGGACCGACACGACAGGCGACAGGAAGACGACGATGACCGAGCAGCAGGCAGAGGAGCGAGCGACGTACGACGTCGCCGCCGCGCAGGACAAGTGGCGCAAGGTCTGGGAGGACCTGAACCCCTTCCAGGCGGCTGACGACGGCTCCCGGGAGCGGCGGTACGCGCTCACGATGTTCCCCTACCCGAGCGGCGACCTGCACATGGGTCACGCCGAGGTGTTCGCGCTGCACGACGTGATCGCGCGGTACTGGTGGCAGCGCGGCTACGACGTGATGAACCCGATCGGCTGGGACTCCTTCGGTCTGCCCGCCGAGAACGCCGCGATCAGGCGCAACGAGAACCCGGCGACCTACACCTACGCCAACATCGAGACCCAGGCGGAGTCGATCCGCCGCTACGCGGTGAGCTTCGACTGGACGCGACGCCTGCACACCAGCGACCCGGAGTACTACCGCTGGACGCAGTGGCTGTTCCTGCGCTTCCGCGAACGCGGCCTGGCCTACCGCAGGTCCAGCCCGGTGAACTGGTGTCCCAACGACCAGACCGTGCTGGCCAACGAGCAGGTCGTGCAGGGCGCCTGCGAGCGCTGCGGCGCCGAGGTCACCAAGCGCGAGCTGACCCAGTGGTACTTCAAGGTGACCGACTACGCGCAGCGGCTGCTGGACGACATGGAGCAGCTGAAGGACACCTGGCCCGAGCGCGTGCTGGCGATGCAGCGCAACTGGATCGGCCGCTCCGAGGGCGCGCACGTGGCCTTCGACATCGAGGACGCTGCGGGCGGGGTCCGCACTGTCCAGGTGTTCACGACCCGGCCGGACACGCTGTTCGGCGCGACCTTCTTCGTGGTCGCCGCCGACGCGAAGCTGGCCGACGAGATCTGCGCCCCCGAGCAGCGTGAGGCGTTCGAGGCCTACCTGGAGCAGGTGCGCAAGGAGACCGACATCGACCGGCTGTCGAGCGAGCGCGAGAAGACGGGTGTCTTCCTGGGCTGCTACGCGGTGAACCCGGTCAACGGTGAGCGGATCCCGGTGTGGGCGGCCGACTACGTGCTGGCCGACTACGGCACCGGTGCGGTCATGGCCGTGCCCGCGCACGACCAGCGCGACCTGGACTTCGCCAAGGCCTTCGACCTGCCGGTACGACGGGTCGTCGACACCGGTGAGGAGAACCCGGAGGAGACCTACGTCGCCACGTCCGGCGACGGGGTCTACGTCAACTCCGGCGAGCTGGACGGGCTGACCGACAAGGCGTCGGGCATCGCCAGCATCGTGCAGCGGCTGGAGGAGCAGGGCCGGGGCGCCGGTGCGGTGAACTTCCGCCTGCGTGACTGGCTGCTGTCCCGCCAGCGGTTCTGGGGTGCACCGATCCCGATCGTCCACTGCGACGCGTGCGGTGAGGTCCCGGTCCCGGACGACCAGCTGCCCGTCGTACTGCCCGACCTGCGCGGCGCGGACCTGAAGCCCAAGGGGACCTCGCCGCTGGCCGCCGCCGACGAGTGGGTCAACGTGGACTGCCCCTCCTGCGGCAACCCGGCGAAGCGCGACAGCGACACGATGGACACGTTCGTGGACTCGTCGTGGTACTTCCTGCGCTACTGCTCACCGCACTACGAGGACGGCCCGTTCGACCCCGAGGCGGTGCGGAGGTGGATGCCGGCGCATCAATACGTCGGTGGCGTGGAGCACGCGATCCTGCACCTGCTGTACAGCCGGTTCTTCACCAAGGTGCTGCACGACATGGGGATGATCGACTTCGTCGAGCCGTTCGAGGCGCTGATGAACCAGGGCCAGGTCATCAACCAGGGCAAGGCGATGAGCAAGTCCCTGGGCAACGGCGTGAACCTGGGCGACATGATCGACGAGTACGGCGTCGACGCGGTCCGGCTGACCCTGGTGTTCGCCGGCCCGCCGGAGGACGACATCGACTGGGCCGACGTCTCGCCCGCCGGCTCGCTGAAGTTCCTGCAGCGCGCCTGGCGCCTGAGCGGCGACGTGACCTCGGCTCCGGACGTGTCCGTCACCGCCGGCGACGTCGACCTGCGCAAGGCGACGCACAAGACGCTGCACGAGGTCGAGCAGCTGATCGACGGCCGGCGCTTCAACGTGGTCGTCGCCCGGGTCATGGAGCTGGTCAACGTCACCCGCAAGGCGATCGACTCGGGTTGCGGCCCGGCCGACCCCGCGGTGCGCGAGGCGACCGAGGCGGTGGCGATCATGCTGTCGCTGGTCGCGCCGTACACCGCCGAGGAGATGTGGCAGCGGCTGGGTCACGAGCCCACCGTCGCCCGGGCCGGCTGGCCGACGGTCGACGAGTCGCTGCTGGTGCAGGACTCGGTCACCGCGATCGTCCAGATCCAGGGGAAGCTGCGCGCCAAGCTGGAGGTCGGCCCGGACATCTCCGAGGCCGACCTGGAGGCGCTGGCGCTGGCCGAGCCGGTGATCCAGCGGTCGCTGGAGGGGAAGACCGTCCGCAAGGTGATCGTGCGCGCGCCGAAGCTGGTCAACATCGTCGCTTCCTGATCCGGGCCCGGGGCTGCCGCCGTCCTGGGCGGGCGTCAGGGGAGGTCGACGAAGGCTTCCTCGACCGGGACGGGGCCGCTCAGCAGCGTGAACTGCTTGCGGAAGGTCGCCGGACGGTTGAGCGCAGCGGCCAGGGCGTAGGCCACGTCGGCGCGCGGGATCTCGCGGGGCTCGGCCTGCGGGTCGAGCGAGACCTTGCCGTTGCCCGGCTCGTCGGTGAGCCGCCCGGGCTGGACGATGGTCCAGTCGAGGTCACGTCCGCGGAGGTCCTCGTCGGCGGCGGCCTTGGCTCGCAGGTACACCTGGAACACGTCGTCGCTGTCCGGGTCTGCCTGGTCGGTGCCCATCGAGGAGACCATCAGGTAGCGACGTACCCCTGCCTGCTCGGCCGCGTCGGCGAGCAGGATCGCGGCGCCCCTGTCCACGGTCTCCTTGCGGGCGACCCCCGAACCGGGACCGCCTCCGGCGGCGAACACGACCGCATCGGCTCCCCCGACCACCTCGGCCAGCTCGTCGACCGAGGCCTTCTCGAGATCGAGCACGACCGCCTCCGCGCCGCGCCTCTCGAGGTCGGGCACGTGGTCGGGGTTCCGGACGATGCCGACGGGGGTGTCGCCCCGCTCGCTGAGCCGCTCCTCGAGCAGCAGGGCGATCTGACCGTGGCCTCCGGCGATGACGACGCGCATGTGGTTCCTCTCCTCGTGCTGCGGGCTGTGCTGGGCCTGTACCCGCGTACGGCGTAAGACACGCTCGTGGCGGACGAGTCCGGAACGTCAGGCGACCGGACGGTAACCTTCCGGCCATGTCCCACGTCGCGCTCGTCACCGACTCCACGGCCTCGCTGCCGTCGGACGCAGTGGAGGCGCACGGGATCGTCGTCGTACCGCTCCAGGTCGTGATCGGCGCCAAGTCCTACGACGAGGGCGTCGAGGGCGGCGCCACGGCGGAGACCGTGGCGGAGGCGCTTCGGGAGTGGAAGCCGGTGAGCACGTCGCGGCCGACGCCGGCGGCGATGCTGGAGGTGTACGAGAAGGCCGCGGCTGCCGGGGCGACCGAGATCGTGTCGGTCCACCTGTCGAGCGAGCTCAGCGGCACCTACGAGTCGGCACAGCTCGCGGCCAAGCAGTCACCGGTCCCGGTCACCACCGTCGACTCACGCCAGCTCGGGATGGCCACGGGCTTCGCGGTCATCTCCGCGGCCGAGGTGCTCGCCGCCGGCGGGACCGCGGAGGAGGCGGCGGAGGTCGTGCGCAGGCGTACGTCGGACACCACCTCGCTGTTCTACGTCGACACGCTGGAGTACCTCCGACGGGGCGGGAGGATCGGCGCCGCCGCAGCGCTGCTCGGTTCGGCGTTGTCGGTCAAGCCGCTGCTGAGGCTGGAGAACGGCCGGGTCGGCATGATCGAGAAGGTGCGCACAGCCGGTCGCGCCCTGAGCCGGCTCGAGGAGCTCGCCGTCGAGGCGGCGGGGGAGCGTCGGGTCGACGTCGCGGTAGCCCACCTGGCCAACCCTGAACGCGCCGGCCTGCTCGCCGAGCACCTCCGTGAGCGCCTCGCGGAGAACCTGGAGGACCGAGACGTCGTCCTCGGCGAGGTGGGTGCGGTCATCGGCGCCCACGTGGGGCCCGGCATGGTCGCGGTGATGGTCGCTCCACGTCCACAGGACGCCGAGGACGGAACGTCGTCCACAGCGGGCTGATCGCTCCTTCCGGCGAGTCCGGGCCGTTCCTAGGTTCGGGGCATGCGCTCACGTCGGTCTGCCCAGGACGAGCTGGCGGCGATCTCCCGCCGTCGGCTGGAGCTGCTCAGCGCCGAGCTGGCAGGCGTGCGCCCGATGGCCGCGGACGGCGGGAGCGAGCCGGACGCGGGTCCGGGCGACGACCCGCCCATCAACAAACCCGGGCACCCACCCGGCCGCCACGCCCGGCGGCCGGTGAGGGCCTCGGGCCGGGCGGCCGGCTGGCTTCGCGACCGACTCCCACCGACCCTCCAGGGCCACGTCCGGCTCACCCCCGGTCACCTCACCGTGGTCGCGGTGCTGGTCGCCGCGGCCCTCGCCGTCACGTCGTGGTGGGTGGTGCAGGCGGAAGGCACGACCACCGTCCTGCCTGCGGCGACCTGGTCGGAGGCGGCAGAGCCGTCGGAGGACGAGCCGGCGCTGGTGACCCCGGCTGCCCAGGCCTCAGCGGATGCGACGGTCGAGGCGGCGGTGGTCGTGGTCGACGTCGCCGGCAAGGTGCGCCGGCCCGGCATCGCGACGCTGCCGGCCGGTTCGCGGGTGGTGGACGCGCTGGAGGCGGCGGGTGGGGTGCGTCCTGGCGTCGAGCTGACCACGTTGAACCTCGCCCGCGTCCTCGTGGACGGTGAGCAGATCGTCGTCGGCATCCCGCCGCCGGGCGGGGTCGCCGCTTCGGCAGCGTCCGCCCCCGGGGCGGCCGCAGGCGCCGGGCCGCTGGTCAACATCAACACCGCCGGTCAGGCCGAGCTCGAGGAGCTGCCCGGGGTGGGGCCGGTGACCGCGGCAGCGATCCTGCAGTGGCGCACCGACCACGGACCGTTCACCTCGGTCGACGAGCTGATGGAGGTGTCCGGGATCGGTGAGGCGACGCTCGCCGAGATGGCGCCGTTCGTCACGCTGTGACCTCGCCGGCGGCCGGGTCGGCGCCGCCGGACCTGCGGGCGGTCGTGCTGGGGGTGATGGCCTGGGCCGGAGGGCTCGCCGGGTTCCTTCTGCCGCGGTGGCTCGTGCTCGGCGCGCTTGCCGGCGCGGCCCTCACCCTGTCCCTCCGGGCGAGGCGTGGAAAGCCGGTGGTCGTGGCACTCGCCTGGCTGGTGGCGGCCGCAGCGGTCGCCGGCTCGGCGATCCTCCGCACGGACGGGGTCGCCACCAGCCCACTGGCTGCGCTGGCCGACGAGCGGGCGTTCGTGAGCGTCGTGGTCCGGGTGAGGTCGGACCCGATCATGCGAGACGGGGAGTTCGAGCCGTTCGTGCTGGTGAGGGCAACCGTCCTCGAGGTGACCGGGCGGGGGCAGACCTGGCTGAGCCGGGTGCCGGTGCTCGTGATCGGCGACGAGGACTGGGCCCAGGTGGACCTCGGGTCCGTGGTCAGGGTGGAGGGACGGGCCGCGCCCGCGGACGGTGCCGACCTCGCCGCGGTGCTGTCGACGAGCCGACCCCCGGAGGTGCTGGAGGCTGCGGGCAACGTCCTCGACGCCGCCGGTGCCGTGCGCAAGGGCATCCGCCAGGCCGTGGCGGGCGCCGGTGAGGCGGAGCGCTCGCTGGTCCCGGCGCTCGTCGTGGGCGACGACGCCGGTATGCCGCCGGGGCTGAGGACCGACTTCCAGGCATCCGGCCTCACCCACCTCCTCGCGGTCTCCGGCACGAACCTCACGCTGGTGGTCGGCTTCCTGCTGGTCCTGGCCCGGTGGGCAGGCGTACGGGCGCGAGGCCTGGTCGTCGTGGGAGTGCTCGGAGTCGCCGGCTTCGTGCTGCTCGCCCGCACGGAGCCGAGCGTCGTCCGCGCCGCGGCCATGGGGACGGTGGCTTTGATCGGGATGGGCAGCAACGGTCGCGAGAAGGGGGCGCGGGCGCTCGGGGTGGCGGTGCTCGTCCTGCTGCTGCTCGATCCGTGGCTGGCGCTCTCGTTGGGGTTCGTGCTCTCCGCGCTGGCGACGGCCGGGATCCTGTTCCTCGCCCCGCCGTGGCGGGACGCGATGGCCCGGTGGCTGCCGCGGTGGCTCGCGGAGGCGGTCGCGGTGCCCCTCGCTGCCCAGCTGGCGTGCACGCCGGTGGTGGCCGCGATCTCCGACCAGGTCAGCCTGGTGGCGGTGGTGGCCAACATGCTCGTCGCGCCCGCGGTCGGCCCGGCCACGGTCCTCGGCCTCGTCGGGGGGCTGGTCGTGCTCGCCGTTGAGCCGGCGGGCGTCCTGCTGGGGAGGACGGCGGGCTGGTGCGCGTGGTGGGTCACCGAGGTCGCCGCACGCAGCGCGGACCTGCCGACCGCGGCGGTCGAGTGGTCCGCGTCCTGGCTCTCCGTCGGCGCCCTCAGCGTGCTCTGCGTCGTGACGGCGTGGGCGATGCCGGGTCTGCTCGGGCGGCCGCGGCGGTCGGCCCTCGCCGCGACACTGATGCTGGCCACGATCCTGCTCCCCGCACCGACGCCCGGCTGGCCGCCGCGCGGGTGGGTGATGGTCGCGTGCGACGTGGGACAGGGTGACGGGCTCGTCCTCAACGCGGGGCACGGTGCGGCGGTGGTCGTCGACGTCGGCCCGGACCCCGGGCTCATCGACCGCTGCCTCGACCGGCTGGACGTGTCCTCCATCTCGGTGGTGGTGCTCACGCACTTCCACGACGACCACGTGGCGGCGCTGCCCGGCGTGCTCGCCGACCACCGCCCTTCGGAGGTCGTCGTGACCGCGCTGGCGGACCCGCCGGCGGGAGCAGCGGCCGTGACGGCGTGGGCCCGTGCGGCCGGCGTGCCGGTCCGGGTGCCCGCCTACGGGGAGGTACGACGGACCGGCTCGCTCGCGTTGCAGGTGGTCGGTCCCGAGGGGAGGTTCGCGACCGGCGACGCCGCCTCGGAGGGCTCACCCGCCAACAACGCGAGCGTCGCCCTGCTCGTCGAGACCGAGGGCGTGCGCATGCTGCTCACCGGCGACATGGAGCCCGAGGCACAGGAGGCGATGCGGCGCAGCCTGCCGGGCCTCCGGGTGGACGTGCTCAAGGTCCCCCATCACGGCAGCAGGTACCAGGACACCGAGTTCCTCACCGGCCTCGGGGCGCGGCTCGCCGTCGTGTCGGTGGGTGAGGGCAACACGTACGGCCACCCCGCGGAGGAGACGATCGGTCTGCTCGAGGAGACCGGTGCCCTCGTACGTCGTACCGACGAGTCCGGCGACGTCGCGGTCGTGGTCCGCGACGGCGAGCTCAGCGTCCGTGTCAGGCGGACTGGGAGCTGATCACCTCGTCGTCGGCGATCAGCCACTGGCCGCCGGACTCCTCCAGGGTGAGGATCTGCGTCTCGCGGGTCGCCGAGCCGTCGGTGAAGTAGTAGGTCAGCTCGGTCTCGACCTGCGGCTCACCGTCCACCGCGTCCGTCGAGTGCAGCTCGACCGACTCCACGGAGCTCCACCACGCCTCGTAGTCCTCGCGGCCGGTCTCCGCCTGCATGCTCGGCGAAAGGCGCTCCCAGCCGGCGTCGGTGTCGCCGGGCACGAGCGAGAAGTACTCCTGGACGGCCCCCTCGACCTCGTCGGCGGTGTCGCCGGTGTCCTCCCGGGGCGTCGGCTCGGGGGTCGGCGTAGGACTGGGCGTCGGCGTGGGGGACGGGGTGGGGGACGGCGACGGCTTCGAGGAGCGCGACCTGGTCGGGCTGGGCTCGGGCGAGGCTGACGGCGACTCCGACTCGGCGGCACCGGCCTGGGGCGCGTTGTCGCCCTCGTCGTTCATGGCCATGAACCCGACGCCGAGGATCACCAGCAGCAGCACCGCGGCGGCGACCATCCACGGAGCCATGCCGCCGCGTTTGCGGTCCTCCTCGTGGGCGACCGGCTCGGGGTGGGTGGACTCCCACTCGTCGTCAGGTGTGCCGGCTCCGGCGCCGGCAGCGCCCGCGGCAGCTCCCGCCCCGGCGGCACCGGCTCCCGCAGCGCCGAGCGTGCCGGTGCGGCCCATCACCGCGGTGTGCTCCTCCCCGGCGTCGCCCTGCTCGGCGATCCGGTGCAGCGCGCCGGCTGCGTCCGCCATGGACCAGCGGGTGCGCGGGTCGCGGTCCATCATCCGTGCGATGGGCCCGGCGAGCGGACCGGCGTTCGCGGACGGGGACGGCTCCTCCGAGGCGATCTTCTGCAGCATCACGATGGCGTTGCGCTGCTCGGGGTACGGCGGCCGGCCCTCGACCGCGAGGTAGAGGGTGGCGCCGAGCGCGTAGACGTCCGACTCGGGCCCGGGGTCCTCCCCGCGGGCCAGCTCGGGGGAGAAGTACGACGGCGTCCCGGTGACCAGTCCGGTCCGGGTCAGCTGGTCGTCGTCACCGCGGCGCGCGATCCCGAAGTCGGTGATCTTCGCGACGTCACCCTCGCCGACCAGGATGTTGCCGGGCTTCACGTCGCGGTGGATGGTGCCCGCGGCATGGGCTGCGGCGAGCCCGTCGGCGACCTGGGCGCCGATGAACGCGGCACGCCGCGGGTCGAGCGGACCCTCCTCGCGGGTGATCTCGCCGAGGGTGCGCGAGGGGACGTACTCCATGATCAGCCACGCGTGGCCGCTGTCGTCGTCGATGACGTCGAAGATCGAGACCACGTTGCGGTGGTTCAGCGCGGCGGAGGAGCGCGCCTCCCGGAGGGCGCGGGCGGCGTCGGGCGCGGACTCGCCGGGGAGGGTGCCGATCTGCTTGACCGCGACCTCCCGGCCGAGCACCTCGTCGCGGCAGAGCCACACCGTGCCCATGCCCCCGTGCCCCACGGCACGCTCGACTCGGTAGCGGCCTGCGATCAGGTCCGGGGTCATCTGGCTCCTTCCGCACAGGGCTCTGCCCGCGAGTGAACAGTCGTCCTAGGACCTCTACCCAGCAACGGCCCGACTACGCGTCCGGGCTGTCGGAACCGTGTGGCAGGCTGGCCCCACCATGGCGACTCCCAAGGCATCCGACGTCCTCGGCCACGTCACGCTGGTGACCGGCCCGGAGGAGCTCCTCAACGAGCGTGCGGTCACCGCGGCGCTCGCGGCCGTGCGGCACGCCGACGAGGAGTCGGAGGTGAGCGAGACCACAGCCGACGTGCTGACGATGGGCGCGCTCGCCGACCTGGCGGCGCCGTCGCTGTTCTCGGCCATCCGCTGCGTGGTCGTCCGCGGGCTCGAGGACCTGCCCGACGAGACCCACGACGGCCTGCTCGGGTACGCTGCCGCGCCCGCCGAGGACGTCGGGCTCGTGCTCGTCCACTCCGGAGGGCAGAAGGGCTCGGGCCTGCTCACCAGGCTCCGCAAGCTCGGTCCGGTCACCGAGGTGAGGTCGGCGGCGTTGAAGCCGAGCGAGTACCCCCGCTGGGTCGCTGCCGAGTGCCGCTCGCTGGGCGCCAGGATCGCCGAGGACGCCGCCGAGCTGCTCGTGCAGTCCGTCGGTCACGACCTCCGCGCGCTGGCCGGCGCCGCCCACCAGCTCGCCAACGACTTCGCAGGGCAGCCGCTGACCGCCGACGTGGTGAAGAAGTACTTCGGCGGCCGTGCCGAGGTCAAGGGCTTCGCCGTCGCCGACGCCGCGATCTACGGCCGCACCGCCACCGCCCTCGAGGAGCTTCGCTGGGCCCTCGACAACGGCACCGCGCCGGTGCTGGTCACCAGCGCCTTCGCCAGCGGGCTGCGCGGCCTGGCCCGCTACAAGAGCGCGCCGCGCGGCATGCGCGAGGCCGACCTGGCCCGAGACGTCGGCGTGCCGCCGTGGAAGCTCCGCACCCTGCGTGACCAGTCACGAGGGTGGGAGGACGCCGGGCTCGTGCGCGCGATCCAGGCCGTCGCCCAGGCCGACGCGGACGTCAAGGGCGCGGCCAGCGATGCGTCGTACGCCCTCGAGCGGATGGTCATCTCGGTCACGGAGTCGCGCAACCCGCGCTGAGCGCGGACCCCGGGACACGCGAAAAGGCGCCGCCCCGAAGGGACGGCGCCGAAGCGGCGGTGCCGACCTGCGTCAGCCCCGTCGGGGCCTCAGAGAGACGAGGCCTTGCGGGAGATCGCTGACTTCTTGTTCGCAGCCTGGTTCTTGTGGATGACGCCCTTGGACGCAGCCTTGTCGAGCTTCTTGTTGGCGAGCTTCGCCAGCTCCTGCGCCTTCTCGGCGTCACCAGCATCGGCGGCCTCGCGGAACTTGCGGATCGCCGACTTCACCGCGGACTTCACGGCCTTGTTGCGCTCGTGTGCCGCGTCGTTCTGTCGGTTGCGCTTGATCTGGGACTTGATGTTCGCCACTACGGTGCGCCTCGTCTGGTCTAAGCGGGGTGTTGGTCTGGTGTGCGGTCGGCCATTCCCGGCCAGACACGCGAGAGCCCACGATACCAGCGGGCAGTGGACAGCCTCAAATCGAGCCCAGGTGCCCTCCGTGAACCCTAGGACCAGCCGCGACGGGCCGAAAGCCACGACCAGGTCGCCTCGGCGTACCAGGACTGGTGCACGCGCAGGTACGGCGAGGAGTTGGGGGCCGGCTGGTCGCGCCGCTCGAGGAAGTACCCGGCCATCAGCGCAAGGAACGTGTCGACGTCCTCGGCGGCCACGTCGCGGGTCAGCCGGCGCCCCGCCAGGATGCCGTCGGCGTCGAGCCCGTCCCCGTGCGCGGAGATCAGCAGCGACACCGTGTCGATCCAGGCGGCGCCGACCACCGGCCAGTTCCAGCCGCCCAGCAGTGCCCGCCCGCCGGTGAGCAGGAAGTTGTCGTCGCGGGCGTCGGTGTGGACCAGGGTCGTCCCCGCGGTTGCGTCGCGGAACCCCGCGGCGAGCGCGGCCGCCTCCTGGAGGTGCGGCATGCGCGGGTCGACCCGGCGGACGTGGGACCACCCGGCGAGGCACTCCTCGAAGTCGTCCCGGAAGGTGGCGAGCCTCATCGGCGGGGGATCGAGGGTGTCGGCCAGCACCTCGAGCGTGTCCAGGCAGGCGTCGAGCTCGGGCGCCCGCCAGGGGCGGGACGGGTTCGGCCCGGCCACGTGCTCCAGCTCGAGCACGACCCACAGCTCGTCCTCGTGGCTCCACAGGAGCCGTGGCACCGGCAGGCCGTCGGGGAGCGCGCGGAGCTTGCGGGTCTCCTCGCGGTAGGCGTCCGCGAACGGCCGTTGGGCTCTCTTGCTGGCCGCCTTCACGAAGTGCCGCGAGCCGTCGGCACAGGTCAGCACGGAGGCCAGGCCGGGGGTGTAGCCCGCGCCGGAGGACTCCGCGGAGACCACGCGGGAGCCGATGCGCTGCTCGACCATGGCCCGGATCGGCGGCGGCAGCAGGGGCCACTCCAGCCGCCTGGCCGTGCGGCCGTGCGGGATCGGGGCGTTGCGCTGCGGCGTGCTCGACGCGATCGGGCTCATGGAGCCTCATTCTGTACGTCGACCGCCGGTCGCGGCGGGTGGCTGTCCCGGCGTGTCATGGGCGTCGCCACCAGCGTGGAACAATGGCGGTTCCGCCCGTTGTCCCTCCACCGGAAGAAGTTCGTGTCCAAGAGCGCCGCCGTCTCGGCCCCCCAGCCGGGCAAGACCGACCCCGCGATCATCCGCAACTTCTGCATCATCGCGCACATCGACCACGGCAAGTCGACGCTGGCCGACCGGATGCTGCAGCTGACCGGGGTGGTCGACGAGCGCAGCGCGCGGGCGCAGTACCTCGACCGGATGGACATCGAGCGCGAGCGCGGCATCACGATCAAGAGCCAGGCGGTCCGGATGCCGTGGACCGTGCCAGTCGGCAACGAGCAGGGCGCTCCGGCCGGCACGTACATCCTGAACATGATCGACACCCCGGGCCACGTGGACTTCACCTACGAGGTCTCCCGGTCGCTCGAGGCGTGCGAGGCGGCCGTGCTGCTGGTCGACGCCGCCCAGGGCATCGAGGCGCAGACCCTGGCGAACCTCTACCTCGCCCTCGGCGCGGACCTGCAGATCATCCCGGTGCTGAACAAGATCGACCTGCCGTCGGCCCAGCCGGAGAAGTACGCCGCCGAGCTCGCCGGCATCATCGGCTGCGAGCCGGAGGACGTGCTGCAGGTCTCGGCCAAGACCGGCATCGGCGTCGAGGCGCTGCTCAACGAGATCGTCCGACAGACCCCGCCCCCGGTCGGGAACGCCGACGCCCCGCCGCGGGCGCTGATCTTCGACTCGGTCTACGACACCTACCGCGGCGTGGTCACCTACGTCCGGGTCGTCGACGGCAAGCTGTCCCACCGGGACCGGATCAAGATGATGTCGACCGGAGCCGTCCACGAGATGCTCGAGGTCGGGGTGATCTCACCGGAGCCGGTGAAGGCCGGCGACCTCGGGGTCGGCGAGGTGGGCTACCTGATCACCGGCGTGAAGGACGTCCGCCAGTCCCGCGTCGGGGACACGGTGACCAGCCAGGTCCACGGGGCGACCGAGGCGCTCGGCGGCTACAAGCACCCCAACCCGATGGTGTTCGCGGGTCTCTACCCGATCGACGGCGACGACTACCCGACCCTCCGTGACGCCCTCGAGCGGCTGCAGCTCAACGACGCGGCGCTCGACTACGAGCCGGAGACCTCCGGTGCGCTGGGCTTCGGCTTCCGCTGCGGCTTCCTCGGCCTGCTGCACATGGAGATCGTCCGTGAGCGCCTCGAGCGGGAGTTCAACCTCGACCTGATCTCGACCGCGCCGAACGTGGTGTACCACGTCACGATGGAGGACGGCACCGAGCACGAGGTCACCAACCCCAGCGAGTACCCGACCGGCAAGATCGCCGAGGTCCGCGAGCCGGTGGTCAAGGCGACGATCCTCAGCCCGAGCGACTACATCGGCGCGATCATGGATCTCTGCCAGGGCAAGCGTGGCCAGCTCGACGGCATGGACTACCTGTCCGAGGACCGGGTCGAGATGCGTTACACGCTGCCGCTCGCCGAGATCGTCTTCGACTTCTTCGACCAGCTGAAGTCGCGCACCAAGGGCTACGCCTCGCTGGACTACGAGCCCGTCGGTGAGCAGCCCGCGGACCTGGTGAAGGTCGACATCCTGCTCCAGGGCGAGCCGGTCGACGCGTTCAGCGCGATCGTCCACCGTGACCACGCCTACTCCTACGGCGTCATGCTCGCCGGGAAGCTCAAGGACCTCATCCCGAGGCAGCAGTTCGAGGTGCCG
>DASTPU010000074.1:0-36813 GCA_035762105.1 Nocardioidaceae bacterium
TACGGCAGCCAGGGCCACGCGCACGCGCTGTCCCTGCGCGACTCCGGCGTCGACGTGCGCGTCGGCCTGCCCGAGGGCTCCAAGAGCCGGGCGAAGGCGGAGGCCGAGGGCCTGCGTGTGCTCACCCCGTACGAGGCCTGCGAAGAGGCCGACCTGATCATGATCCTCGCGCCGGACCACGTGCAGCGGAACCTCTACAAGGAGGCGGTCGAGCCGAACCTGGTCGAGGGCGACGCGCTGTTCTTCGGACACGGCTTCAACATCCGCTTCGGCTACATCACCCCGCCCGAGGGCGTCGACGTCGCCATGGTGGCGCCCAAGGGCCCCGGTCACCTCGTCCGACGTGAGTTCTCCGAGGGCCGCGGTGTCCCGGTCCTCGTCGCGGTCGAGAAGGACGCGACCGGCAAGGCCTGGGACCTCGCGCTGTCCTACGCCAAGGCGATCGGCGGCCTGCGCGCCGGCGGCATCAAGACCACCTTCACCGAGGAGACCGAGACCGACCTGTTCGGTGAGCAGGCGGTCCTCTGCGGCGGCGTCTCCGAGCTGGTGATGAAGGGCTTCGAGGTCCTCACCGAGGCCGGTTACCAGCCCGAGGTCGCGTACTTCGAGTGCCTGCACGAGCTCAAGCTGATCGTCGACCTGATGTACGAGGGCGGCATCGCCAAGCAGCGCTGGTCGGTCTCCGACACCGCGGAGTACGGCGACTACGTCTCCGGCCCGCGCGTGATCGACGACTCGGTCAAGGAGCGGATGAAGGAGGTCCTCGCGGACATCCAGAACGGCGCGTTCGCCAAGCGTTTCATCGACGACCAGGACGCCGGCGCCCCGGAGTTCAAGGCGCTGCGCGCCAAGGGCGAGCAGCACCCGATCGAGACGACCGGGCGCGAGCTGCGCAAGCTGATGAGCTGGGTGAAGTCGCACGACGCCGACTACACCGAGGGCACTGCGACGCGCTGAGGAGTGAGCCGGAGGTACGCCGAGCGGAGCGAGGTGTGCCGGAGGCGAGCCCCGCAGGCGCGGAGCGAAAAGGGTAGAGCGACGCGCTGAGGAGTGTGCCGGAGGCGAGCCCCGCAGGCGCGGAGCGAAAGGGGCACTTCTCACGACGAGCTCGTCGTGGGGAGTGCCTTTTCTCGGGGTGGGCGGACGGTTTGCGCGGCTCCACCAGGGGAACCGGCCTACCCGTGCAGACGTTCCTGCCCTACCCGGACTTCGAGCGGTCGGCGCGGGCCCTCGACCAGCGCCGCCTCGGCAAGCAGCGCGTGGAGTGCATCCAGGTCGTCCGCGGCCTGACCCGCGAGGGCTACGGGTGGCGGAACCACCCCGCGGTGCTGATGTGGAAGGGCTACGAGGAGGCGCTCGGCCGGTACGCCCTCACCTGCTGCGAGGTGTGGGTCGAACTCGGCTTCGCCGACACGTGCGCGGCGACCATCGGCCAGGACCTCGCACAGGTCGGCATCACCACGGTGCGGAGCCAGCACGAGCTCGACGCGGCCGGTGCGCTGCCGCCGTGGCTCGGCGACCCTGCCTTCCACCGCAGCCACCAGTCGTCGCTCCTGCGCAAGGACCCCGAGCTCTATGGTCCGCTGTTCCCGGGCGTCCCGGACGACCTCGACTACGTCTGGCCGGTACGGCGGACGGGGTGACCGCCGCCGGCGAGCGCGTGTCGGCGGCCCGTGTCACACGGCCGGGCCGGCCGGTGTCGTAGGGGTGAACGGGCGACCGGCGCCCGTCGTACCCGAGGAGCGGACATGGCCAGCAGCTTCCGCATCCAGAAGGCCCGCATGAGCGGTGTGTCCGGACGGGTGCTCGCCGCCTACGCGCGGCGGACGTACGGAGAGGTCCCCGACACCGCCTACGTCCTCTGGCACCACCGACCTGCGCTGAAGGCGGTGATGGCGCTGGAGCGCAAGGTGGCCCGGTTCGGCGCCCTGGACCCCCACCTGAAGTCGTTCGCGGTGATGGCCGCTGCGGCCCGCATCGGCTGCTCCTGGTGCCTGGACTTCGGCTACTACCTGGCGCACGACGAAGGCCTCGACCTGACCAAGGTCCGCGAGGTCCCCCGGTGGCGTGAGTCCGACGCCTTCACCGACCTCGAGCGCGACGTGATGGCCTACGCGGAGGCGATGACAGCCACCCCACCCGAGGTGACCGACGAGATGGTCACCGGTCTGACCGACCGGCTCGGGACGGAGGCGGTGGTGGAGCTGACACTGATGGTCGCCCTCGAGAACGAGCGCTCCCGCCTCAACTCGGCGATGGGCCTGGCCAGCCAGGGGTTCTCGGACGTCTGCGAGCTGCCGCTGGCCCGACCCGTGGCAGAGTCCGTCTCGTGACCGCGACCGACCTCTTCCTTGCTCACAGGAACCTCCTGTTCACGGTGGCGTACGAGATCCTCGGGTCCGCGGCCGACGCCGAGGACGTGCTCCAGGACACGTGGCTCCGGTGGTCCGAGGTCGACCAGGCCGAGGTGCGCAGCCCCCGCTCGTACCTGGTGCGCATCACCACCCGCCTCGCCCTCAACCGGCTGCGGACCCTCCAGCGACGCCGCGAGTCGTACGTCGGGCCGTGGCTGCCGGAGCCGCTGCTGACCACGGCGGACGTGGCCGAGGACGTGGAGCTCGCGGAGAGCGTGTCCACCGCGATGATGCTCGTGCTCGAGACGCTGACGCCGACCGAGCGGGCGGTCTTCGTCCTGCACGAGGTCTTCGACGTCGGGTACGACGAGCTGGCCGACCTGCTGGGCAAGAGCCAGGCGGCGGTGCGCCAGATCTGCCACCGGGCACGCAGCCACGTCGAGTCTCGGCGACCACGCCAGCGCGTCGATGCGGAGCAACGCGACGAGGTGATCACGAGGTTCATGCAGGCCGCGTCGTCGGGCAACCTGCAGGACCTCGTGGACGTGCTCGCCCCCGACGTCGTCATGGTCAGCGACGGCGGCGGAGTGGTGAAGGCCGCCCTCCGGCCGATCGTCGGGCGGGAGAAGGTCATCCGGTGGCTCCAGGCCGTCGCGGCCGGGCCGGTCCACGCCGAGGTGGCCATGGTCAACGGCTCACCCGGCCTGCGGATCCTCTCCGGCGGGACGGTGGAGCTGGTGGCGTCGATGCACATCCAGGACGGGCACGTGACCGGTCTCTACCTCGTCCGGAACCCACGGAAGCTCGGCTGGATGGAGACCCCCGTGGAGCTCACGCGGTGACGGTTCCTCGACGCCCGGGGCACGACTGACCGGGCACCGGCACCTCGGCACCTCACGGTCCCCATCCGTGTAGAGTTGGAGCTCGGGCACAGCGTCGTGCGCGGCCGCTCTCGTCACCACGAGATGCAGAGCCAGTACCTGCCGACTCACCACACTCCGAGGGATGACCCGTGAGCAAGCCCGTCGTACTCATCGCAGAAGAGCTGAGCCCCGCCACCGTCGACGCGCTGGGACCCGACTTCGAGATCCGCCGCTGCAACGGCGCCGACCGGGCCGAGCTCCTGCCCGCGATCGCCGAGGTCGACGCGATCCTCATCCGCAGTGCGACCAAGGTCGATGCCGAGGCGCTCGCCGCGGCGAAGCGGCTCAAGGTCATCGCCCGCGCCGGCGTCGGTCTGGACAACGTCGACGTGAAGGCCGCGACCCAGAACGGCGTCATGGTCGTCAACGCACCGACCTCGAACATCGTCTCCGCCGCGGAGCTGGCCGTCGGCCTGATGCTGGCCGCGGCCCGCCACATCGCGCCCGCGAACTCGGCGCTGAAGAACGGTGAGTGGAAGCGCAGCAAGTACACCGGCGCCGAGCTCTACGAGAAGACCGTCGGCATCGTCGGCCTCGGCCGGATCGGCGTCCTCGTCGCCCAGCGGCTGTCCGCGTTCGGCATGAAGGTCATCGCCTACGACCCGTACGTGCAGGCCGGCCGGGCAGCCCAGATGGGCGTGCGCCTGGTGACCCTCGAGGAGCTCCTCGCCGAGGCGGACTTCATGTCGGTCCACCTGCCGAAGACGCCCGAGACCATCGGCCTGATCGGCGAGGCCGAGCTGGCCAAGGTCAAGCCGAACCTGATCCTGGTCAACGCAGCCCGCGGCGGCATCGTCGACGAGCACGCGCTCTACGTCGCGATCAAGGAGGGCCGCGTGGGCGGCGCCGGCCTCGACGTGTTCGCCAGCGAGCCGTGCACCGACAGCCCGCTGTTCGAGTTCGAGAACGTCGTCGCGACGCCGCACCTCGGCGCCTCCACCGACGAGGCCCAGGAGAAGGCCGGCATCGCGGTCGCCAAGTCCGTGCGGCTCGCGCTCGGCGGGGAGCTCGTGCCCGACGCGGTGAACGTGCAGGGCGGTGTCATCGCCGAGGACGTCCGGCCGGGCATCCCGCTGGTCGAGAAGCTCGGCCGGGTCTTCACCGGGCTCGCCGGCGAGGTCGCGCAGCAGCTCGACGTCGAGGTGCGCGGCGAGATCACGCAGTACGACGTCAAGGTGCTCGAGCTCGCCGCCCTCAAGGGCGTGTTCAGCGACGTCATCGAGGAGCAGGTCTCCTACGTCAACGCGCCGCTGCTCGCAGCCGAGCGGGGCGTCGCCGTACGCCTCGTGACCGACGCCGAGAGCCCCGACCACCGCAACCTGATCACGATCCGCGGCACCCTCGCCGACGGCACGCAGGTGTCGGTGTCCGGCACGCTGGTCGGCATCGCGCAGAAGGAGCGGCTCGTCGAGGTCAACGGGTACGACGTGGACATCGAGCCCACCGAGCACCTCGCGTTCTTCCGCTACTCCGACCGCCCCGGGATGGTGGGCACCGTCGGGCAGATCCTCGGCCAGGCCGACGTCAACATCGCCAGCATGCAGGTCGCCCGGGACGCCAAGGGTGGCCACGCGCTGGTGGCACTGTCGGTCGACTCCGCCATCCCGGCCGAGGTGCTCGAGGAGATCAGGACCGCGATGGACGCCGAGTCCGTCTGCGCGGTCGACCTCACCGAGTAGGTCCGCGCAGCTCCCGAGGCCTCGCCTCGCCGGTCCGGCCGGCGGTGGCGGGGTCTTCGCGCGAGGTGGGTCAGCGCTTGGCGGCGATGAGGACCGCTGCGTCGGAGGCGACCATCACCTCGACGGTGGTGAAGCGCTCGTCGGTCAGCCACTGCTCGCGCAGCACGTCGACCCGTCCTTCGAAGATCGGCGGCCACGATGCGCACGGTGTGAAGTCGTCGAGCACCACGACGCCGCCGGGCTCGATCAGGTCGATCACCGTGTCGGGGCCGCTGTTCTTGGGCTCCTTGGCGTCGAGGAAGAGCAGGGAGAACGGCCCGCGGTCGGCCAGGGTCGACCAGTCGGCGGCGACCACCTCGACCTGGGGGTCGTCGACGAAGATCTCCGCTGCCTTCTCGGCGAGCTTCGCATCGAGCTCGGCGGTGAGGATCCGGGCGTCCTCGCGGATCCCGCTGCGCAGCCAGGCGGTGCCGACCCCGCACCCGGTGCCGAACTCCGCCAGGGTCCCGCCGCGGGTCGCGGCCAGCGTCGCGAGCAGCCGTCCGGTCTCGTTGCGGCAGAACGACACGTAGCCGCTGCGCCGCGAGACGTCGAACGCGCGCGAGACGGGGGTGGGGAGCTCGAGGGGTGCGGACATGCGGCCAGTCTGTCAAACCGGGCGAAGCGGTCCACGACGCGGTACGGCGTCTCGCATCCTGAGAAGTCTTGTGAAAGCAGGCACATACGCCGAGGCGCATGTCTACCCTGGACGCACCATGCGGAAGTTCTTCGTACTTATCAGCCGCCGCGGCGAGGCCTCTTAAGTAAGGCCACCTCGCCGCGGAGTTCGGCGTTGTCTGGCCCTACGAAGAACCTCCGCAGCGAGAGTCACGAAGTCCGCATCACCTGCACCCTCGTCAGAGATCCCCTCGCAGAGGCGTAACCCGCACTCGAGGATCGAGTCTCCTCGGCTCGCAGCGGAGCCCCGGTCAACGTTGACCGAACCCACGCATCGATCACGCCACGGTCACCCCCGTGCGATCCGCTGCAGCAACCCACCGAAGACAGTCCCGCGCCACGCCGGCGCATCGATCCTTGGAGCAACGCCATGTACGACATGTATCCCGAGTGGGGACCGGCCCGTCACCGCAGTCTCGAGGACAACGAGGCAGCGCTGCAGTCCGTGCAGTCAGGTCTCGACCTCAGAGACAACGGCGGTCAGCGCCCCGACGACAACTAGAGTCCCGCTTCATGACGCAGTCCCTGAAGCTCGCCGTTATCCCCGGCGACGGCATCGGCCCGGAGGTCACCGCAGAGGCACTGAAGGTGCTCGAGCAGGTGACCCCGGGCGATGTGAAGTTCGAGTCCACCCGTTACGACCTCGGCGCGGAGCGCTACCTCGCCACCGGTGAGGTGCTTCCCGACGCCGTGCTCGCCGAGATCAAGGAGCACGACGCGATCCTGCTCGGCGCGGTCGGCGGGAAGCCCGGCGACCCGAACCTCCCGCCGGGCATCCTCGAGCGGGGGCTGCTTCTCCGACTGCGTTTCGAGCTCGACCACTACGTCAACCTCCGTCCGTCGCGGATCTTCCCCGGCGCCACGTCGCCCCTGGCCCACCCCGGTGAGGTCGACTTCGTCGTCGTCCGCGAGGGCACCGAGGGGCCGTACGTCGGCAACGGGGGAGCGCTGCGGGTCGGTACGCCGGCCGAGATCGCGACCGAGGTCAGCGTGAACACCGCCTTCGGTGTCGAGCGTGTCGTCCGCGACGCGTTCGCCCGCGCCGCCAAGCGGCCCCGCAAGAAGCTCACACTCGTGCACAAGACCAACGTCCTCGTCCACGCGGGCGCGGTCTGGTCACGGCTGGTGGCCGAGGTGGCCGAGGAGTTCCCCGACGTCACCGTCGACTACCTCCACATCGACGCGGCGACCATCTTCATGACCACCGACCCGTCGCGCTTCGACGTGGTCGTCACCGACAACCTGTTCGGCGACATCATCACCGACCTCGCCGCCGCGGTCACCGGCGGCATCGGGCTGGCCGCGAGCGGCAACGTGAACCCGGACCGGACGGCTCCGAGCATGTTCGAGCCGGTGCACGGCTCCGCGCCGGACATCGCCGGCCAGCAGAAGGCCGACCCCACAGCGGCGATCCTCTCGGTCGCCCTGATGCTCGACCATCTCGGCCTCGAGGACGCCGCGCGCACGGTGGAGGAGGCCGTGGTGGCCGACCTCGCTGCCCGCGGCGACGGCCCCGCCCGTCGTACCGCCGAGATCGGCGACGCGATCGCGGCGCGAGTATCCGGCTGACCGCCTCCTCGGCGGCTCGGTCGTGAGCCTCGGTCACCCGGCTCGAACCGCCGGGTCGCCACCCTCACGTCCGCCACTCGAGTTAGGTACCGTGCACCCCATGGACAGCGCATCCCGAGAAGGTTCCCTGCAGATCGACGTCTCACCCACGGACCATCCGGTGGACGGCGCCCGCCTGGCCGAGATCCTCGCGGACCCCGGCTTCGGCCTGCACTTCACCGACCACATGTTCGTGGCCGAGTGGACGCCCGAGAAGAGTTGGCACCACGCGCGGGTCACCGCCTACGCGCCGATCTCGATGGACCCCGCGACCGCGGTCCTGCACTACGCGCAGGAGATCTTCGAGGGCATGAAGGCCTACCGTCACGCCGACGGCTCCGTGTGGACGTTCCGTCCCGAGGAGAACGCCGCGCGCATGGTGCGCTCCGCCCGGCGGCTCGCGCTCCCGGAGCTGTCCGTGGGGGACTTCGTCGACTCGGTCGACGCGCTGATCCGGGCCGACGAGCGCTGGGTGCCCGAGGCCGAGGGTGAGAAGAGCCTGTACCTGCGGCCGTTCATGTTCGCCTCTGAGAAGTTCCTCGGCGTGCGGCCGGCGCAGCACGTGACCTACATGGTCATCGCGTCGCCGGCCGGTGCCTACTTCGCCAAGGGCCTGAAGCCGGTGAGCATCTGGCTGAGCCAGGACTACTCCCGGGCCGGGGCCGGCGGCATGGGCGCCGCCAAGACCGGTGGCAACTACGCCAGCTCCCTGATCGCGCAGCAGGAGGCCACCCAGAACGGCTGCGACCAGGTCGTCTTCCTCGACGCCGTCGAGCGGAGGTGGATCGAGGAGCTCGGCGGGATGAACCTGTACTTCGTCCACGACGACGGCACGATCGTCACTCCGGAGCTCTCCGGCACGATCCTCGAGGGCATCACCCGCTCCTCGATCATCGAGCTGTGCCGGCAGCAGGGCTGGAAGGTCGAGGAGCGCAAGGTCTCCCTCGACGAGTGGCGCGACGGCGTCTCCTCCGGGGCGATCACCGAGGTGTTCGCCTGTGGCACGGCAGCCGTGGTGACGCCCGTCGGCCGGCTCAAGTGGCGCGGCGGCGAGGCCGGCACCGGCGAGGACATCGGGCCGGTGACCCAGCAGGTCCGCCGTGCGCTCGTGGACATCCAGTACGGCCGGGCCGAGGACACCTTCGGCTGGATGCACCGCGTCCTCTGACGCGGTCCGCGTTCAGCTCGCCAGTACGTCGATCGAGGCGACTGCCTCGGTGATCGACTGGGGGAGCGCCACCACCCCGGGACCGAGGTCCTCGCAGTAGCGCCCACCGGCGGCCACGACGATGTCCGGCCGGCCGTCCTGTAAGGCGGCGGCGGTGCGTGCGGCCACCTCGCGGTCTTCCTCGGTCGGCACGGCGATGACCGCGGCGCGGGTCGGGAAGGCGTGGACCGCCCGGACCCAGCTCCCGACGGGGAGGTCGGCCCCCAGGTAGACCACGGCGAGCCCGCGCCGCCGGGCCGCCGTCGCGAAGGCCAGCGCACCGAGCTCGTGGAGCGAGCCCTGCGGCAGGGCCACGACGACCCTCGGGCCGCGCGCGACGCTGGCGGCCGCCGAGAACGAGTGCGACAGCCGCCGCATCACGGCGTGGGCGGCCGCATGCTCGCCGGCCACGTCGACCCAGCCGGCCGCCCAGGCGTCACCCAGCGCGCGCAGCGTCGGCATGAGCCAACCGTCGGTGACCGTCTCGAAGCTCCCCAAGGCGTAGGCCCGGTCCAGTGCGGACTCCACCCTGGCGGGGTCGACGACCGCCGCCGCCTCGAGGAACGCCTCGGTCAGCTCCGCAGCCTCGGGGTGCGCGAGGCCGGCCGGCCGGGGCTCGCGGGCCGTCGTCGCGACGACCTGGTGCCCCTTCTCCAGGGAGGCGTCCCCGGTGATCTTCGCGGCGGCCGCGGCGGGGGACCAGCCGTCCTCGACGAGCCGCTTCATCTCGCTCACGGTCGCGAGCGCCTGCTCGTCGTACATCCGGTATCCGCTCTCGGTGCGGCGCGGGGTGACCACGCCGTACCGCCGCTCCCACGCGCGGAGGGACGCCTCCGGGACGCCGGTCCGCTGCGCTGCCTGCTTGATCGTGAACATGTCCGTCCAGGCTAGGACTGTGACCATACCTTTGACAAGCCTTGAACAGACATTTGACAAAGCCGTCACGGGTGGCCTACCTTCATGTCGGGGGCCGGGCCACAGCTGCCCGCGCCGGGGGGTTACGCACCCACACCGAATCGCCGCTCCGCCGGCCCTCCCAGAAAATGCCGGCGGGGCGGCGACGGGTCCCCGGACCCAGCCTCCGGTTACGGTTGTGCGGTGAGTACGACGAGGCCCCAACCCGCCACGCCCCCGCCGGGTCTGCGCGTGGGGGACTACCGCCTGCTCGCCAAGATCGGCGAGGGTGGCATGGGTGTCGTGCACCTCGCGCAGGCCCCCGACGGCAGCCGGCTCGCGCTCAAGGTGCTGCGGCCCCACATCATCGGCGACGACGAGGCCCGTGAGCGCCTCGCCCGCGAGGTGTCCTCACTTCGCCGGGTGCGCAGCCCCCGCATCGCCGAGATCCTCGACGCCGACCCCTGGGGAGAGACCCCGTTCGTCGCCACGCGCTACGTTCCCGGCCTCTCGCTGCACGAGCACGTGCGCCAGGAGGGCCCGATCCAGGGAGACGACCTGCGGCACCTCGCCGCCTGCCTGGCCGAGGCGGTCCTCGCGGTCCACTCGGTGGGCGTGCTGCACCGTGACATCAAGCCCTCCAACGTGCTCCTCGAGGGCCGGTCGCCGGTGCTCATCGACTTCGGCCTGGCCCGGCTCGCCGACGACCCGAAGCTCACGGTGACCGGCTGGCTGCTCGGCACCCCCGGCTATCTCGCGCCCGAGATCCTGTACGGCGAGGACGCCACGACCGCCTCCGACGTGCACTCGTGGGCGGCCACGGTCGTCTTCGCCGCGACCGGGCGTCCGCCGTTCGGCCGCGGTCCCGCGATGGCGATCATGGACCGCGTCCGTCGAGGCGAGCACGACCTGACCGACGTGCCCGGCGACATGCTGCCGTTGGTGCGCGCCGCGCTGGCGCCCGACCCGGCGGCCCGGCCGACCCTGCCCACCCTGCTCGCCGACCTACGCCCGCCCCGGCGGATGCCCAGGGGTCGCCGGCCGGTGGACGAGACCACGATGCCGTTCGCGCTCGCCGCGGCGGGACCCGACTCCGACGCGACCGACGTGATCGCCACCGACCGGCACGCGGCGCCGCTCGATGACGTTCAGGCGGAGGCAGAGACGCTCGGGGCGGGCAACCCGCCGACGAAGGCGCTCACCTCCGTCCACCAGGCCGCCCGCCAGCCGTACATGCAGCCGGCGCCGCCGCGACCGCGTGAGGAGGTCCCGGTCCTCGGCGACTGGCGGCCACCGCCGTCCGGCACCCCGAAGCTCCAGCGCGGCCTGCTCCTCGGCGGCCTGTTCGGCCTCGTCGCGCTCGGCTTCGCGGCCGCGCCGTACCTCAGCCTCGCCCTGGTCGCCGTCGCCGCGCTCGCGGTCCGCACCTGGTCCTGGACCACCGAGGCGGCGCGCGACCGGACCCTGCGCCGCGGCCGCCGCCGCTGGTACGACGGACCGCTCGCCGCGGCGTCGTCCCCGTGGTACCTGCTCGTGGCCACCGGAGGGACCCTCGTCCTGATGCTCTGGTCGGCGGCGCTCGCGTTCCTCGTCGGGATCTGGCTGCTGCTGTTCGGGGCACCCGTCGAGGCGGGGCTGCTCGTGATGGGGGCGGTGCTCGCGTTCGCGACCTGGTGGGGACCGGGTGCCCGCCGGCTGCGCACGCCCACCCGCGCGCTCGTGCTCCGGGCCACCCGCAACGACGCGGTCGGATGGCTGGTCGTGACCGGGGTCTGCCTCGCCGCGGCCGGAGCCGGCTACATCCTCTGGACGGCCGGCGTGACGTGGGACCCCCAGCCCGGACCGCCGTGGCGCGGCGGCACCCTGCTCGGCGGTCTGGTCCGTTTCCTCTGACCCTCGCCGGCGTTCGAGCCCGGCGACCGCATGCCGAGATCGCGGACCACATGTTGGTGAGGTCTGGCACACTCGAACCGTGGCCAGCAGTCAGATCATTATCAGCTAGCGCACCGAGCCCCACCCGGTGCGCTGACCTCTCGTGAACACGGGAGGTTTTTTTGTTGCCCCGCACACCCGCCCCAGCCGCAGCCTTGAGGATGAACCACGATGAGCACAGCCGGCAGCACCCCCGGTGACTTCCACGTCTACGACACCACGCTGCGCGACGGCGCCCAGCAGGAGGGGCTGAACCTCTCCGTCGCCGACAAGCTGAGCATCGCCCGCCAGCTCGACGGGCTCGGCGTGGGCTACATCGAGGGCGGCTGGCCGGGTGCCAATCCCAAGGACACCGAGTTCTTCCGTCGCGCGCAGACCGAGCTCGACCTGCGCAACGCCCAGCTCGCGGCGTTCGGCGCGACCCGGCGGGCCGGGACGAAGGCGGCCGACGACCCGCTGGTCGCGGCACTGCGGGAGAGCGGGGCGGGCGTGGTCACGCTGGTCGCCAAGGCCCACGACCGGCACGTCGAGCTGGCCCTGCGCACCACGCTCGAGGAGAACCTCGCCATGGTGCGCGACACCGTCGAGCACCTCCGTGCGGAAGGGCAGCGGGTCTTCCTCGACGCCGAGCACTTCTTCGACGGCTACCGCGACAACCGCGACTACGCCCTCGAGGTGCTGCGGACGGCGGCCGAGGCCGGAGCCGAGGTCGCCGCGCTCTGCGACACCAACGGCGGGATGCTGCCCCCGTGGGTGGCCGACGTGGTCACCGACGTCATCGACACCACCGGCGTCCGCGTCGGCATCCACTGCCACAACGACACCGGCTGCGCGGTGGCGAACACCCTGGCCGCGGTCGACGCCGGCGCGACCCACGTGCAGGGCACGCTGAACGGCTACGGCGAGCGCACCGGCAACGCCGACCTGGTCTCCGTCGTCGCGAACCTCGAGCTCAAGCTCGGCCGTCAGGTGCTGCCCCCCGGCCACCTGAAGGAGGCCACGCGCATCGCGCACGCGGTGTCCGAGGTCACCAACTTCCCGCCCGCGTCGCGCCAGCCCTACGTCGGGTTCAGCGCGTTCGCGCACAAGGCCGGCCTGCACGCGAGCGCGATCAAGGTCGACCCGAACCTCTACCAGCACACGGACCCGCTGCTCGTCGGCAACGACATGAGGCTGCTCGTCTCCGACATGGCGGGTCGCGCCAGCATCGAGCTCAAGGGTCGCGAGCTGGGCTTCGACCTCAGCTCGGACCGCGACCTGGTCACCCGGGTCACCAACCGGGTCAAGGACCTCGAGTCCCGCGGCTACACCTTCGAGGCCGCCGACGCGTCCTTCGAGCTGCTGCTCGTGGAGGAGGTCGAGGGGACGCGTCCGTCGTACGTCGACGTCGAGTCGTGGCGGGTGATCACCGACTCCAAGCCGGGTGACGAGGCGGTCTCCGAGGCCACCATCAAGCTGCGGGCCGGTGACGCGCGCATCATCACCACCGCCGAGGGCAACGGTCCGGTGAACGCGCTCGACCAGGCGCTGCGCGAGGCGATCGGGCAGGCGTACCCGGAGGTCGCGAAGTTCGAGCTGATCGACTACAAGGTCCGCATCCTCGACCAGGGTCACGGCACCGACGCGGTCACCCGGGTGCTGATCGAGACCAGCGACGGCGGGTCCTCCTGGGTCACCGTCGGTGTCGGCCACAACGTCATCGAGGCGTCATGGGGGGCCCTGCTCGACGCGGTGACCTTCGGGCTGCGCAAGCACGGCGAGAAGCCGCAGTAGCCCTCCGGCCCCCGGGTCAGCCACGAGGGTGGGGGTCGCGCGTTAGCCGTCGAGCCGAGCGGGTACGACGCGGGTCCCTGCGCACCCTGGAGGACCCATGAGAGCCCTGACCTGGCACGGCAAGCGCGACGTCCGCGTGGAGGACGTCCCCGACCCGCGGATCGAGCAGCCGACCGACGCGGTCGTCAGGGTCACCTCGTCGGCGATCTGCGGCTCGGACCTTCACCTGTACGAGGTGCTCGGCCCCTACCTGAGCCCGGGCGACGTCCTCGGCCACGAGCCGATGGGGATCGTGGAGGAGGTCGGCCCCGAGGTCACGCACATCAAGCCCGGCGACCGCGTGGTCGTCCCCTTCAACATCTCCTGCGGCTCGTGCTGGATGTGCTCGCGCGGCTACTTCGCCCAGTGCGAGACCACGCAGAACCGCGACACCGGCAAGGGTGCGACGCTCTTCGGCTACACCTCGCTCTACGGCTCCGTGCCCGGCGGGCAGGCGGAGTACCTCCGGGTCCCGCAGGCGCACTTCGGCCCGATCAAGGTGCCCGACGAGCACCCCGACGAGCGCTACCTCTTCCTCTCCGACATCATCCCGACCGCCTGGCAGGGCGTGAAGTACGCCGACCTGCAGCCCGGCGACACCCTCGCGGTGCTCGGTCTCGGCCCGGTCGGGCAGTTCGCCGCCCGGATCGGGAGGTACCTCGGCGCCGAGCGGGTGATCGGCGTCGACTCCGTCCCCGAACGGCTCGACATGGCCCGCCGTCACGGCGTCGAGACCCTCGACCTGTCGGAGGTGGACGACGTCGCCGAGGCGATCATCGAGATGACCGGCGGCCGCGGTGCGGACGGAGTGGTCGAGGCGGTCGGCATGGAGGCCCACGACTCGCCCGTCGGAAAGCTCGCGCACGCCGCTGTCGGCATGCTGCCCGACGCGCTCGCCAAGCCGATGGTCGACAAGATGGCCGTCGACCGGCTCGGCGCCCTGCGCCCGGCGCTCAAGGCCGTCCGCCGTGCCGGCACGGTCTCGGTCAGCGGCGTGTACGGCGGCGAGGTCGACCCGCTGCCGATGATGGAGATGTTCGACCGCGGGATCACGATGCGCATGGGCCAGTGCCACGTGAAGCGGTGGATCGACGAGATCATGCCGGCGATCGAGGACGACTCCGACCCGCTCGGCACCCTGGACATGACCACCCACCACCTCCCGCTGGAGCAGGCGCCGCACGGCTACGAGATCTTCCAGAAGAAGCAGGACAGCTGCATCAAGGTGGTCCTGAACCCGTGACGGCCGACGCTCAGACCCGACGGGTCGTGCTCGTCACCGGTGCGTCCAGCGGAATCGGCCGGGCCACCGCTCACCGGCTGGCGGACCGGGGCGACGTCCTGGTCCTCGCCTCGAGGTCCGCCGACACCCTCGAGGAGGTGCGCCAGGAGTGCGTCGCTCGTGGAGCGGCCGACGTGCTCGTCGTACCCACCGACGTCGGCGACCGCGACGCGGTCGAGGAGCTGCTCGACACCGTTACCCGCACCCACGGCCGCGTCGACGGGGTGGTGCACAGCGCCGCGGTGCTCGCGTACGGCCGGTTCGAGGACGTCCCGGCCGAGGTCTTCGACAGGACGGTCACGACGAACGTCACAGGAACCGCGAACGTCGCGCGCGGCGCACTGCGGGCCTTCCGGGACCAGGACGGCGGCAGCCTGGTCGTCGTGGGCTCGGTGCTGGGCAAGATGACCAGCGCGTTCATGAGCCCGTACGCCACCAGCAAGTGGGCGGTCCACGGGCTGGTCCGCACGCTCCAGATCGAGGCGAGACAGACCCCCGGGGTAGACATCACCCTGGTCTCGCCGGGCGGCGTCAACACGCCGATCTACAACCTCGCCGGCAGCTACACCGGGCGGACCGGGCAGCCGCCGCCACCGGTCGACCCGCCCGAGAAGGTCGCCGCGGCCATCGTCGAGGCGCTGGAGTCGCCACGCCGGGAGGTCTCGGTGGGACTCGCGAACCCCCTGATGGTGCTCGCCTTCCGGCTGCTGCCCGCCGTGTTCGACGGCCTGGTCACGCCGCTGATGCGGCGACTGGGCCAGTCCCGTGGCCGGGTCGAGGCCGGACCTGGGAACGTCCTCGAACCGGCCGACGAAGGGTACGGCGTGCACGGGGACTGGCCGAGCCGCTTCCATCTCTGAGACCTCGAGGCTTCACCAAGTAGCCTTCGCTCCATGGCCGACCTCCATGACCTGACCGCGCTCGAGCAGGCCGCCGCGATCCGGGCGCGCGAGGTGTCGCCGGTCGAGCTCGTCGACCACTACCTCGAGCGGATCGGTCGGCTCTCGGAGAAGGTCGGAGCCTTCGTCACGGTCACCGGCGAGGTCGCACTCACCCAGGCACGGCTGGTGGAGTCGCGCGTGATGGAGGGCGTCGACTCCCCGCTGTTCGGGGTGCCCACGGCGATCAAGGACCTGAACCTGACCGCCGGGGTGCGCACCACGTTCGGGTCGGCGACCACCGAGGACTTCGTCCCCGAGATCTCCGACGAGGTGGTGCTGCGGATCGAGGGTGCCGGGATGGTCAGCCTCGGCAAGACGAGCACGCCGGAGTTCGGGTCGCCCTGCTACACCGAGCCCGACGTCGCCCCGCCGTCGCGCACGCCGTTCGACCTCGACCGGATGGCCGGCGGGTCCAGCGGCGGCGCCGGAGCCGCGGTCGCCGCCGGCCTCGTGCCGCTCGCGCACGGCTCCGACGGCGGTGGGTCGATCCGGATCCCGGCCAGCTGCTGCGGCCTCTTCGGGCTCAAGCCGAGCCGGGGCCGGATCAGCGCCGGGCCGGTGTACGGCGACCCGGTCGGCCTGGGCACCAGCGGACCGCTGGCCCGGACCGTCCGCGACGCCGCGGCGATGCTCGACGTGATGGCCGGCCCCGCCGCGGGCGACCCGTTCTGGGCCCCGCCCCTCCCCGACGGCGAGACCTTCCTCGGCTGGTGCGACCACGACCCCGGGCGGCTCCGAGTCGGCCGGTTCCGCACGCCGTTCCTCGCCGCCGCCGACGTGCATCCGGAGTGCGTCCGGGCCTACGACGACGCCACGAGGCTGCTCGAGGACCTCGGTCACGACGTCGAGGAGATCGACGTACCCGCGCCGCCGGAGGCGATGCCGGTCTTCGAGACCTGCTGGAGCGTGCTGACCGCCCTGTCGCCCACGCCCGCCGGCACCGAGCACCGGCTGCGTCCTCTGACGCGGTGGCTGCAGGGGCGCGGCCGAGCCGTGAGCGGCCCCGAGTTCGGGCTCGCGGTCGCGGAGATGCGGCGGATCGCGGCGGCCATGCTCCAGCGACTCGCGCCGTACGACGCCGTCCTCACCCCGACGCTCGCCCAGCCGCCGCTGCGCATCGGCGAGATCCGCGACGACGCGGACCCGGCCAGGGACTTCGAGAACCAGAAGGCGTTCACCCCGTTCACCTCGGCGTGGAACGTCACCGGCATGCCGGCCGCGTCGCTGCCGGTGCACATGACGCCCGAGGGCCTGCCCGTCGGCGTGATGCTCGCCGCCCGCCCCGCCCAGGAGCACCTGCTGCTCGCGCTGTGCGCCCAGGTCGAGGCCGCCGCTCCCTGGAAGGACCGCCACCCGTCCTGCTGGTGACCCGCTGACTGATTACCAGGGGATGTAGGAAAACGTGCTCCTCCCATGGGGAGCAGGCCATGGGAAGGTGCCATTCGCCTACATACCCTGGTAATCGGCCGAGGGTCAGACCGCGGCGAGGAGCCGCTCGACCGCGGCGAGGAGCCGCTCGACCTCGGCGATCAGCCGGCCGCGCAGCGGGGCGCCGCGCTCGGCGAAGCCCCGCTGGGCCGCGACGTACTCCTGCTTCCCCTCCGCCGTCTCCACACGGACGGGGGAGTAGCCCAGGGCGGAGAGGTCGTACGGCGAGGCCCGCATGTCGAGCACGCGGATGTCGTGGGCCAGCGCGAAACAGTCGGCAACGAGGTCGGAAGGCACCATCGGGGCGAGCCGGAACGCGTGCTTGTACAGGTCCATCCCCGCGTGCAGGCAGCCCGGCTGCTCGAAGGCGGCCCGGTCGTCGCGCCCGGGTGACAACGTGTTCAGCGAGCGGGCGTCGTCGGTGAAGAACCGGAACGCGTCGAAGTGCGAGCAGGCGATCCGGTGCCGCTGCACGACCTCGTCGGTGCCCTCGGCCCCCAGTCGCAACGGCCACGACGCATGGCGTACGTCGGACGGCGGGAGGCGGTAGACCATGGCCCACTCGTGCATCCCGAAGCAGCCGAGCTGCGCCGGGCGGGACGCCGTGGCGGAGAGGAGGGCGTGGAGCCCGTGGAGCAGCCGCTCCTGGGACACGACGTGCTCCCGCGAGACGGTCACGCCGCCGGGCACCTCGACGTACCCCTTGAGGCCGACGTACTCCTCGGCGTCCTCGAGCACCACGCCGAACCCGGGGTGCCAGCGGCGCAGCGCGGCCGGGCGATGGGAGTAGTAGGTGAACAGGAAGTCCTCGACCGGGTGCGCCTCGCGGCGGTGGCGCCGCTCGAGGTGCGGCTGCACCCACACGTCCACGCGCCGCTCGTGGCGGGCACGCCGGGACCGCCACGCCGTTGCGTCGAGCACCTCGCGGGTCAGGGTCGCCTCGTCGTCCACACGGTCGAGGGTAGTCAGCATCCGATGCCCTCCCCGCAGGTAGGCTCGGCCCGTGCGCATCGCAAGGTTCACCACCGGAGAAGAGCCCCTCTACGGCGTCGTCCACGGCGAGGTCGACGAGCTCGGCATCCCCGCCGACGACGCGACGGTGGTCGGCCTGGCCGGCGACCCTCTGTACGTCGGCCTGCACACGACCGAGGAGCAGTACAAGCTCGCCGACGTGCGGCTGCTCGCGCCGGTCATCCCGCGCAGCAAGGTGGTCGGCATCGGCCGCAACTACGCGGCGCACGCCGCGGAGATGGGCAGCGACCTGCCCACCGAGCCGCTGATGTTCATCAAGCCGAACACCTCGGTGGTCGGCCCGGGCGACCCGGTGTTCTACCCGACCCAGACCAAGGACCTGCACTACGAGGGCGAGCTGGCGGTCGTGATCGGCCGGATCTGCCGCGACGTCACCGCGGACCGGGTCTCCGAGGTGGTCTACGGCTACACGGTCGGCAACGACGTGACCGCGCGCGACCTGCAGCGGAGCGACGTGCAGTTCACCCGCGCGAAGGGGTTCGACTCCTTCTGCCCGCTCGGGCCCTGGATCGAGACCGAGCTCGACCCCTCCGACCTGCGCCTGCAGACGCACCTCAACGGCGACCTGAAGCAGGACGGCTCGACCAAGGACCTGATCTTCGACGTGCCGACCCTCGTGTCCTACGTCTCCTCCGTGATGACGTTGCTGCCCGGCGACGTCATCCTCACCGGCACCCCGCAGGGTGTCGGTCCGATGAACCCCGGTGACGAGGTCGACGTGACGATCTCGGGCATCGGGACACTGACGAACAAGGTGGTAGCTCGTGGTTGACGCTCCTGCGTCCGACAACTCGGCGGTCCGGGTCCGGTTCTGCCCGTCCCCGACCGGCAACCCGCACGTCGGACTGGCCCGCACGGCGCTGTTCAACTGGGCCTACGCCCGGCACGTCGGCGGGACCTTCGTGTTCCGCATCGAGGACACCGACGCAGCCCGCGACTCCCAGGAGTCCTACGAGACGCTGCTCGAGGTGATGAGGTGGCTGGGCCTCGACTGGGACGAGGGCCCCGAGGTCGGCGGCCCCTACGGTCCCTACCGCCAGTCCGAGCGGTTCGACATCTACGCCGACGTGGCGCGCCGCCTGCGTGAGGCGGGCCGCGCGTACCACTGCTACTGCTCCCAGGAGGAGCTCGAGGAGCGCAACGAGGCCGCCCGTGCCGCCGGACGCACGCCCGGGTACGACGGACAGTGCCGGTCGCTCACCGAGGAGCAGACCGCGGCCTACGAGGCCGAGGGCCGCAAGCCCGTGCTGCGCTTCCGGATGCCCGACCGGGCGATCACCTTCGACGACCTGGTCCGCGGCGAGATCACCTTCCAGGCCGAGCACGTCCCTGACTTCGTGCTCGTGCGCGGCAACGGCCACCCGCTCTACACGCTGGTGAACCCGGTCGACGACGCGCTGATGGAGATCACCCACGTGCTGCGCGGGGAGGACCTGCTCTCCTCGACGCCGCGGCAGATCGCACTCTACGAGGCTCTCAAGGAGATCGGCGTCGGCAACGGCACCACGCCGCACTTCGGGCACCTCCCCTACGTCATGGGCCAGGGCAACAAGAAGCTCTCGAAGCGCGACCCCGAGTCGAACCTGCTGTCCTACCGCGACAGGGGCTTCCTGCCCGAGGGACTGCTGAACTACCTGGCGCTCCTCGGCTGGGCGATCGCCGAGGACCGCGACATCTTCACGATGGAGGAGATGGTCGAGGCGTTCACGGTGGAGCGCGTCAACCCGAACCCCGCGAAGTTCGACATCAAGAAGTGCGAGGCGATCAACGCCGCCCACCTCCGTGCCCTCGACGTCGAGGACCTCACCGACCGGATGGTGCCCTACCTGCAGAGCGCGGGCATCCTCGGCGAGAAGGTCACCGCCGACCAGCGGACGCTGCTCCGCGAGGCCGCGCCGCTGGTCCACGAGCGCATGGTGACGCTCGGGGAGTCGGTGGAGATGCTCGGCTTCCTCTTCGTCGACGAGTCACGGTTCCGCCGTGATCCTGCCGACGCCGAGAAGATGCTCAACGAGGACGGCCGGACGGTGGTCAAGGCCGCGCACGACGCCCTCGCCTCCCTGGACGAGTGGAGCACCGAGGCGATCGACGACGCGCTGAGACAGGCGCTGGTCGAGGAGCTCGGGCTCAAGCCCCGCAACGCCTTCGGCCCGGTCCGTGTCGCGGTCACCGGGCGCCGGATCTCGCCGCCGCTGTTCGAGTCGCTCGAGCTGCTGGGGCGCGAGCGTTCGCTGGCCCGGCTCAGCAGCGCGCAGGAAGCCTGACCGAGGGCGGGGGCGACACGGTGAGCGAGCACGGTGCGGGTCAGCATCCGCAGAACGGCCAGGGTCCCTGGAGTGGCGCGTCCGCGCCGCCACCGGGCTGGGTCCCGCCGCCGGGGCGCGTGCCGCCTCCCGGCTGGGCTCCGCCCCCGGGATGGGGCTCACCCCCTCCCGGCTGGGCTCCGCCCCCGGGGTGGGGACCGTCGCAGCTGTGGGGCCCACCCCCGTGGGCGGCTTCGCCGTACGGCGGGGCGATGCTGCCCAGGAAACCTGAGCTGCCGCGGTTCCCGCACCCCGAGCCGCGGGAGTACCACCAGATGCTGCGCACCTGGAACTACGCGTGGTGGAAGCCGGTCCTCGGGATGGCCCTCGTGGTCGTCGGCATGGTGGTCGTGGCGCCACTGGTGCTGATGCCGGTGCTCGTCGTCGGAGTGATGCTCGAGGGCGGCGACTTCTGGGCGAGCTTCCAGAAGGCGGCGACCCTCGAGGCGGTCGGTCCAGCGTCCTTGCTGTACCTCAACCTCACGCTGGGCTCGGCGATCCTGGTCACCTGGGCGGTGATGCGCTGGGTGCACCGGATGCGGCCGCGGTGGCTGACGTCGGTCATGCCGAAGATGCGCTGGAAGCTGCTGTTCGTCTTCATCGGCATCTCGGTGGTCGCCCTGATCGCGCAGCTGCTGGTGGCGATGCTCATCGAGAACCTGATGGCCGGCCGGCAGGAGGTCGCGCCGGCGGGGGAGATGAACGAGCTCACCGCCACCACCGCGGTCCTGGCCGTGATCGTGCTGCTGACGACTCCCTTCCAGGCCGCGGGCGAGGAGTACGTCTTCCGCGGCTACCTGATGCAGGCGATCGGCTCGCTCAGCCGGAGCAAGTGGCTGGCACTGCTCGTGACGGCGACGCTGTTCGCGGTGGCGCACGGCGTGCAGAACTTCCCGCTGTTCTTCGACCGCTTCATGTTCGGTCTCATCGCCGGCTGGCTGGTGATCCGCACCGGTGGCCTCGAGGCGGGTATCGCGATGCACATCCTCAACAACTTCTTCGCGTTCGGCTTCGCGTTGCTGTTCTCCGACCTGAGCTCAAGCCTCAACGTGTCCGAGGTCGGCTGGGAGAACATCCCGGTCACCCTGACCCAGGCGCTGACGTACGCGGCACTGGTGCTCCTGGTCTCACGGAGGATGGGGGTCCAGCGTCGGACCGCGCCTCCGGTGGCAACCGGGCCGCACGACCCGGCCGAGCCAGAACGGGTGCCGTCGCCCAGCTGATGTGAGGGTCCTCACGCGCCCATGTGTGGGGAGCCGTCCCGTTTTGGAGGGCGGGAGGGGGGCCGTGTATTGTCATGCCTCGGTTCCGCAAGGAGCCGCAGCAGGATCCCATGGGGTATGGGGTAATTGGCAGCCCGACTGGTTCTGGTCCAGTTAGTCTAGGTTCGAGTCCTAGTACCCCAGCGATTGGCCTAAATCTCCAGCCTCGGCTAGAGTTTCGGTCGCTCAGGCCCCCGTTGTGTAGTGGCCTAGCACGCCGCCCTCTCAAGGCGGTAGCGCCGGTTCGAATCCGGTCGGGGGTACCACACGAGAAGGTCAGCAGCTCCGAGGAGCGGCTGGCCTTCTCGCCTTTCCGGGGCAGTTGCGGGGCCGCTCACGCCGGTGTCCGATTTCCGCTAGCGCCGTGGTCGTCGACCGGCGAGGATGGATCTGTGCTGACCGACGACCCCGAGTCCTGCTACCGCGCAGTGAAGAGCCGTGACCGCCGGTTCGACGGTGTCTTCTTCACCGCGGTGCTGTCCACGGGGATCTACTGCCGGCCCTCGTGCCCGGCGATCACGCCGCAGCGACGCAACGTGGTGTTCTACCGGACCGCGGCTGCGGCCCAGCAGGCCGGCTTCCGTGCATGCAAGCGCTGCCGCCCCGACGCGACACCGGGTTCTCCCGAGTGGGACGTCGCCGCCGACACTGCAGGTCGCGCCATGCGGCTGATCGCGGACGGTGTGGTGGACCGTGAGGGGGTCGAGGGCCTGGCCTCCAGGGTCGGCTACACGCCGCGTCATCTGTCGCGGGTGCTGACCGGAGAGCTCGGTGCCGGGCCGCTGGCGCTCGCCCGGGCACGCCGCGCCCAGACCGCACGGATCCTCGTCGAGTCGACCACGATGCCCTTTGCCGAGGTCGCCTTCGCCGCCGGGTTCTCGAGCATCCGGCAGTTCAACGACACGGTGCGTGCCGTCTACGCCTCCACGCCCTCGGAGCTACGACGGCGGGTGGAGCCGGAGGTGACGCAGAGCGGCGTGATCGAGCTGCGGCTCGCGGTACGCCCCCCGTTCGCGGCGGCCGAGCTCCTCGCCTTCCTCGCTGCCCGCGCAGTGCCCGGCGTCGAGGAGGCGGGCTCCGACTGGTACTCCCGGACCCTTCGCCTGCCCTACGGCCCGGGCGCGGTCCACCTCGCTCTCGGTGAGCCGGCCGGGTCGGGCACGGTCCGATGCTCACTGCGGCTGACGGACCTGCGGGACCTGTCCGCCGCCGTGGAGCGCTGCCGGCGTCTTCTCGACGCCGACTGCGACCCGCAGGCTGTCGACGCCGAGCTCGGGGCCGACGACGTGCTCGCTCCGCTCGTGAGCAGCCGTCCGGGCCTGCGCGTGCCTGGCCATGTGGACGGCGACGAGCTCGCCGTACGTGCCGTGCTCGGCCAGCAGGTCACCGTGCCGCACGCACGCCGCCTGGCGGGTCTCCTGGCCGAGCGGTACGGCGACCCGGGACCCGGTGGCGAAGGCAGGCTCTTCCCGTCGGCAGAGACGCTTGCGTCCGTGCCGCCGGAGGACCTGCCGATGCCGCGGTCGAGGAGCCGGGCGATCGCCGCGCTGTGCGAGGCGCTGGCTGAGGGAAGGATCGCGCTCGACCGCAGTGCGGACCGCGGGGACGTGCGCCGGGCGCTGTTGGACCTCCCGGGGATCGGCGCCTGGACCGCCGACTACATCGCGATGCGCGCCCTGGGCGATCCCGACGTGTTCCTTCCGACCGACGTGGGCGTGCGCAAGGGGCTGAGCCGTCTTGGCCTGGACCTGCGACGGGCCGACGAGCCGGCGGAGGCGTGGCGGCCCTGGCGCAGCTACGCCCAGATGCACGTGTGGAGCCTGGCGGGCGGGACCGCCCTGAACGGAGTGCGTGGCCGTGCGCCGCGCGGCGAGAGGAAGTGACGAGTATGTGGACCTCGATGGAGTCCCCGATCGGCCGCCTGAAGGTGGTCGCGGACGAGTCGGCGATCACCGCGATCGAGTTCGACAGCACGGTTCCCGCGGGTGCCTCAGCCCGGTCGTCGATGGCGCGGGCAGTCGCGGTCTCGGCCGGCCGGCCCGTCGGTGAGCGCGACGACGCCAACCCTCTGCTGCTCGAGGCGGTGCGCCAGCTCAAGGCCTACTTCGCCGGTGAGCTCAAGGAGTTCGAGCTCCCGCTGGAGCCGCAGGGCAGCGAGTTCCAGCGCAAGGTCTGGGGCCAGCTGCAGCTGATCGGCTACGGCGAGACCGTGACCTACGGCGAGATCGCCCGGCGCCTCGGCATGACCGGCGCCGCGTCACGGGCCGTCGGGCTGGCCAACGGCCGCAACCCGATCCCGATCGTGATCCCGTGCCACCGTGTGGTCGGCGCCAACGGGACGCTCACCGGCTACGCCGGCGGCGTCGAGCGCAAGCAGCTGCTCCTCGACCTCGAGCAGGGCGCCTTGTTCTGACTCCCCCGTTCTGCCGACCCGTCGATCTCAGGGGCGATCCTCGCGACAAGTCGCCGCATGATTGACGGGTCGGCGGTCACTCGGCCGCGCGGCGCAGGGACTCGGAGAGGCGCTCGGCCGCTGCCAGTACGGCGGGTGCGTGCATCCGGCCGGGCTGGCGGGAGAGCCGCTCGAGCGGACCGGAGACGGAGACGGCGGCGATGATCTTGCCGGAGGGGGAGCGGACCGGGGCGGAGACCGACGCGACGCCCTGCTCGCGCTCGCCGACCGACTGCGCCCAGCCCCGGCGGCGGATGCCGGACAGGGCTGTCGCGCTGAACGCGGCGTTCTGCAGTCCCCGGTGCATGCGCTCGGGGTCCTCCCAGGCGAGCAGCACCTGGGCGGCCGAACCGGCCCGCATCGTCAGCTGGGAACCCACCGGGATGGTGTCCCGCAGGCCGGAGGGGCGCTCCGCGGCCGCGACGCAGACGCGGTACTCACCCTGGCGGCGCCACAGCTGGGCGGACTCGCCGGTGATGTCGCGCAGCCGGGCCAGGACCGGCCCTGCTGCCGCGAGCAGCCTGTCCTCGCCGGCCGCGGCGGAGAGCTCCGCCAGACGGGGACCGAGGACGAAACGCCCCTGCATGTCACGTGCCACGAGACGGTGGTGCTCGAGAGCGACCGCCAGCCGATGCGCCGTGGGCCGGGCCAGGCCGGTGCCGGCCACGAGTCCGGCGAGCGTCGCCGGGCCTGCTTCCAGCGCCGACAGCACGAGGGCGGCTTTGTCGAGAACGCCGACTCCGCTAGAGTTGTCCATTTCTTGATAATGCCGTCTCGCATCCTGGGATGCAAGTCAGACTCGATGGCGACAACCGGCCAGTGTTCAACAAGGTGAAGGGAGCAGGCAATGGGCAGGACCCTTGCTGAGAAGGTGTGGGACGAGCATGTCGTCCGCAGCGCGGAAGGGGAGCCCGACCTGCTCTTCATCGACCTTCACCTGCTCCACGAGGTCACCTCGCCCCAGGCCTTCGAAGGGCTGCGTCTCGCCGGCCGCCAGGTGCGCCGCCCCGACCTGACCCTCGCCACCGAGGACCACAACGTCCCGACCCTGGACCTCGACAAGCCGATCGCCGACCCGGTCTCCCGCACCCAGGTCGAGACCCTGCGCCGGAACTGCAAGGAGTTCGGGGTCCGGCTGCACCCGCTCGGCGACGTCGAGCAGGGGATCGTGCACGTCGTCGGCCCTCAGCTGGGCCTGACCCAGCCCGGCATGACGGTCGTCTGCGGTGACTCGCACACCTCGACGCACGGGGCGTTCGGGGCGATCGCGTTCGGCATCGGCACCAGCGAGGTCGAGCACGTGCTGGCGACCCAGACCCTGATGCAGGCCAAGCCGAAGACCATGGCCGTGACCGTCAACGGCTCCCTGCCCGAGGGCGTCACCGCCAAGGACCTGATCCTGACCTTGATCGCGCACACCGGGACCGGTGGCGGCCAGGGCTACATCGTCGAGTACCGCGGCTCGGCCATCGAGGAGCTCTCGATGGAGGCCCGGATGACGATCTGCAACATGTCGATCGAGTGGGGTGCCAAGGCCGGCCTTATCGCCCCCGACCAGACCACCTTCTCCTACATCGAGGGGCGCCCCGAGGCGCCGAAGGGCGCCGACTGGGACGCCGCCGTGGCGTACTGGAAGACGCTCGTCACCGACGCGGACGCCACCTTCGACAAGGAGATCGTTCTCGACGCCTCCGAGATGACGCCGTTCGTCACCTGGGGCACCAACCCCGGCCAGGGCGTCCCGCTGGCTGCGTCGGTCCCCTCGCCCGCTGACTTCTCCGACGAGGGCGACCGGATCGCGGCGGAGAAGGCGCTGGAGTACATGGGTCTCGAGGCCGGCACCCCGTTGCGCGACATCGAGGTGGACACCGTGTTCGTGGGCTCCTGCACCAACGGGCGGATCGAGGACCTCCGGGCCGCAGCCGACGTCATCAAGGGTCGCAAGGTCGCGGGCAACATCCGCCTGCTCGTCGTTCCGGGCTCGGTCCGTGTCCGCCTTCAGGCCGAGGAGGAGGGCCTCGACGTGGTCTTCAAGGAGGCCGGAGGTGAGTGGCGGGGCGCAGGCTGCTCTATGTGCCTGGGCATGAACCCCGACCAGCTCCAGCCCGGAGAGCGCAGCGCGTCGACGTCCAACCGCAACTTCGAGGGCAGGCAGGGCAAGGGCGGTCGCACGCACCTGGTCTCACCGCTGGTGGCCGCGGCCACGGCCGTGACCGGCCGGCTCGCGTCGCCCGCCGACCTGCCCCCGCTCGCACAGGCCGCGCAGGCCTGAGGCCGGAAGGAAGAAGAACCATGGAGAAGATCACCACCCACACCGGTACTGCGCTTCCGCTGCGCCGCAGCAACGTCGACACGGACCAGATCATCCCGGCGGTCTACCTCAAGCGGGTCACGCGTACCGGCTTCGAGGACGGGCTGTTCGGTGCCTGGCGCAACGACCCGCACTTCATCCTCAACAAGCCGGAGCACGCCGGTGTCTCGGTGCTCGTCGCCGGTCCCGACTTCGGCACCGGCTCGTCCCGCGAGCACGCGGTCTGGGCGTTGATGGACTACGGCTTCAAGGTCGTGCTGTCCTCGCGCTTCGCCGACATCTTCCGCGGCAACTCCGGCAAGGCCGGGCTCCTCGCAGCCCAGGTCGAGCAGGACGTCGTCGAGACGCTGTGGTCCATGGTCGAGGCCGACCCGACGACGCCGGTCACCGTGGACCTCGAGGCCCGTGAGGTGCGCGCCGGCGACCTCGTGGCGCCGTTCCAGATCGACGACTACACCAGGTGGCGTCTGCTCAACGGGCTCGACGACATCGGGATCACGCTGTCCCACGAGGAGGACATCGCGGTCTACGAGGCCGGCCGTCCGGCCTGGAAGCCCGCGACACTCTGAGAACTTCGGTGTCGTGAGCGCCGATGTGTTGCTGATGGGAGTGTCTCCGGTGATCCACCGGAGGCGCTCCCGTCACTGTTTCCGGGAGTAGAAGAATCCCTTTGTTTTAAAGGCCTTTCATCGACAGTTCACCGCGACTTCCCTGTATTCGCGGGATTCATGACTCGCGCAACCGATCGCGACCCGAGAAAAAGTAGGGCGATTTAGTGCGTTCGGTGATTGTGAGGAGGCCCACTTTTCCCTAGCGTGCAAAGGGAAATGTCGAGCACGGGCTCGGCCTCAAGGTTCACGGAAGGGAAGACAGTGAACAAGAGTCAGCTGATTGACGCTCTCGCGGCCCGCTTCGAGGGCAACCGCCGGGAAGCGAAGCACGCGCTTGAGTCGGTGCTGGACACCATCACCCGCGAGATCGCGAAGGGCGAGAAGGTAGCCATCACCGGCTTCGGCTCCTTCGAGAAGCGCGTTCGCGACGCCCGCTGGGTGCGCAACCCCCGCACCGGTGAGCGGATCAAGGCGAAGAAGACCGCCGTCCCCAAGTTCAACGCGGGTGCAGAGCTGAAGGCAGTCGTCTCCGGCGCGAAGAAGCTCCCCAAGGCGACCGTCACCGCGGCGACCGGTACGGCGAGGGCAGCCACCGGCACCGCTCGCGCCGCGGCCGGCATGGGTGCGAAGAAGGCGGCCCCCGCCAAGAAGGCCACCACCAAGAAGGCCACTGCGACCAAGACCACCACCAAGAAGGCCGCACCGGCCAAGAAGACCGCGACGAAGTCGACCGCCGCCAAGAAGGCACCTGCCAAGAAGAGCACCGCGAAGAAGACCGCCAAGAAGTCCTGAGCCCTGGGCGGTTTCTCCGGAAAACTGAAGGAAACGGCACTTCCCTCGAGGGAAGTGCCGTTTCCTTCTGCCCGGCGGTCCTGCCGTCAGGTGAGCGTGATGATCTGCAGCCGCTCCACGCGAAGCCCGGCGCCGACGCCGGAGGTCTCGAGGCGCACCCGCTGGCCTGGCCGGAGCAGCCTCAACCCGCTCCCGGCGACGGCCTCCGGAGCGAAGGGCACCTCCACCCCGTCGTCGAGCAGCACGGTGCCCCCGAAGCTCTCGGGGTCGAAGGACGAGACGGTTGCCTGCATGCTCAGAGCCTAAGCCCGGCGGTCACCTCGGCGGTTCGCTCGCCGACGCCGAGTCGCAACGCGTCGCGCAGGTCGTCCGGCGTGTCCACGTCACGCCGCAGCGTCGGAACGTCGATCTCCACGATCTCGTGGGCACCGTCGGAGACGTGGGCGTCCCGGGAACCGTGCCCGAAACGCGGCGCGAAGTCCTCGACCCCGAGGGCGACCACCATCGTCGTACCGTCGCCGTTCACGTCGGCGACGAACGACACCGGGTGGTCCGACGCAGCCTGAAGGGCGCGCGTCAGGTCATCGGACCGCAGCGCCGGCAGGTCCGCGCACACCGCCGCCAGGGCCAGCTCGGGCCAGCGGCGACGCGTCTCCGCCGCTGCCTGGAGGAGCGAGCCGTTGAGGTCGTCGGTGACGCCGTCGGGCACCACGTGGGCGCCGTGCCCGCTCAGGGAGGCCGCGAGCCCGTGGTCGTCGGTCACCACGAGGACCGCGCCGACGAGGGGAGAGGCGAGGGCGGCGGTGACGGTGTCGACCGCGAAGGCGGCGACCAGCGCTCGCCGTGCCTCGTCGCCGAGGGGCGCGAGCCGGGACTTGGCCAGGGCGGTGGGCTTGACGGGCACGAGCACACAGAACCTGGTCAGCGGGTCGTTGGACACCGACAAGATCTTGCCAGGGCCGCGGCGAGGTCCTGCATGCACCACCGGTGGCCGGGCAGTACGCTCGGTCGAGCATCCGAGCCGGAACGAGGGAGAGGTGGCCGTGGCGAAGCCGCGTGAGCTGCGACAGAAACGCGGTTGGGCCTTCGCCTTCGCTGTCGCCATCGTGAAGCCGCTCCTCCTGCTGTTCACGAAGCGGCGATGGGTCGACGGTGAGAAGATCCCGGCCGAAGGCGGTTGCGTGCTGGTGGGCAACCACATCTCCCACCTCGACCCGCTGACGTTCGCGCACTTCGTCTACGACCACGGCCGCCTGCCGCGGTACCTCGCCAAGGCGACGGTGTTCGAGGTGCCCTTCGTCGGCCTGATCGTCCGCAAGGCCGGCCAGATCCCGGTCTACCGGCTCACCGCCGACGCCTCCCAGGCGTTCCGCGCGGCCGTGGACGCGGTGAACATGGGCGAGTGCGTCGTGGTCTACCCCGAGGGCACGATCTCCCGCGACCCCGGCCTGTGGCCGATGACGGGCAAGTCCGGCGCGGCGCGGATCGCGCTGAGCACCGGCGCACCGGTGATCCCGGTGGCCCAGTGGGGCGCCAACCACATCCTCGCGCCCTACGCGAAGACGCCTCACCTGCTGCCGCGCAAGACCATCTCGATGAAGGCCGGTGACCCCGTCTACCTCGACGACCTCCGCGACGAGCCGCTGACCCCCGACGTGCTCCATCAGGCCACCGAACGGATCATGGACGCACTGACACGGGAGCTGGCCGTGCTCCGGGCGGAGGAGCCGCCGGCGGTCCGCTTCGACCCGCGGGCGGCCGGGGTCCGCGAGATCGGGAACCCCAACGTCGACCCGGCCAAGGCCCGTCGTCGGCGACACCAGGACAGGAGGCGCGCATGAGCAAGGTCGCCATGATGGGGGCCGGGTCCTGGGGCACGGCCTTCTCGATCGTCCTCGCGGACGCCGGCAACGACGTGACCATCTGGGCGCGTCGCGAGGACCTGTGCCGCGCGATCAACGAGACGCGCGAGAACCCCGACTACATGCCGGGCATCGAGCTGCCGACGGCGATCACGGCCACCCACGACCCCGCCGTGGCACTCGAGGGCGCGGAGTTCGTCGTGCTCGCGGTGCCGTCGCAGAAGCTCCGCGAGAACCTCGAGGCCTGGGTCCCGCTCATCCCCGAGGACGCCGTGATCGTCTCGCTGATGAAGGGCGTCGAGCTCGGCAGCCTCAAGCGGATGAGCGAGGTGATCGCGGAGATGACCGGGGCAGGACCCGAGCGGATCGGTGTGGTCAGCGGGCCCAACCTCGCCAAGGAGATCGCCCGCCGGGAACCGGCCGCCGCGGTGGTCGCGTGCACGGACGAAGGCGTCGCCAAGCGGCTCCGGGACCTGTGCCACTCACCGGCCTTCCGGCCCTACTCCAGCGTCGACGTGGTCGGCTGCGAGCTCGGGGGTGCCTACAAGAACGTCATCGCGCTCGCCGTCGGCATGGCCGTCGGGCTCGGGTTCGGCGACAACACGACCGCCTCGGTGATCACTCGCGGCCTCGCCGAGACCGCACGCCTGGCCACCGCGCTCGGTGCCGACCCGATGACGCTGATGGGGCTCGCCGGGCTCGGCGACCTCGTGGCCACCTGTTCCTCGCCGCTGTCACGCAACCGGACCTTCGGCGAGAAGCTCGGGCAGGGGATGACCACCGAGGAGGTCACCGCCTCCACCCGCCAGGTGGCCGAGGGTGTGAAGTCCTGCTCGTCGCTGCTCGACCTGGCGAACAAGTCGGGTGTCTACGCGCCGATCGTGCAGCACGTCCACGCCGTCGTCGAGGGCGAGATGACGGCGAGCGACATGCTCAAGAGCCTGATCAACCGCGACACCAAGCACGAGCGCGACTGAGGCTCAGCCCTCCGACGGCGCCTCGCCGGTGAGCCTGTCGAGGGCGTTCACGAGGTCCTCCCACAGGTCCTCGACGTCCTCGATGCCCACCGACATGCGGACCAGCCCCTCGGGGATCGTGGCCGGCTCGACCTTCCAGCGACGACGCCGCTCGAACGTCGACTCCACGCCGCCGAGGCTGGTCGCGTGCACCCACAGCTGGGTCTTGTGGGTCAGCAGGTCGGCGGCCATCGCGCCCTGCGCCAGCACGATCGAGACGATCGCGCCGAACCCGGGATACCTGACCTCGGACACCGCCCCATGCTCCTGCAGCCGGCGGACCAGCTCCTGCGCGTTGGCCTCGGCCCGCTCGAGCCGCACGTGGAGGGTGCGCATGCCCCGCAGCGCCAGCCAAGCCTCGAGCGTGCCGGGCACCGCGCCGGTCATGTCACGACGCTTCTTGAGTACGTCGAACAGCCCGTCGTCGCGAGTCACCAGGGCGCCGAGCAGCACGTCGCTGTGCCCGGCGAGGAACTTCGTCGCGGAGTGGACCACGATGTCGGCGCCCATCTCGAGCGGCTGCTGGTGCAGGGGAGTGGCGAACGTGTTGTCGACGACGACGTAAGCGCCGGCGTCGTGGGCCGCGGCCGTGATCGACGCGATGTCCGCGACCTCCAGGGCCGGGTTCGTGGGCGACTCGACCCAGACCAGCGAGGCGTCCTCGCACGCGGCGTGCACCGCCGCGGTGTCGGAGATGTCGACGAGCTCGGCCTTGATCCGGCCGCGTGCCTCGAGGTCGGCCATCTGCAGGATGCTGCCGTTGTAGGCGTGCCGGGGAGCGACCACCTTCTGCTCGTGCCCGACCAGGTCGAGGATCGTCGCGACGGCGGCCAGGCCGGAGGAGAACGCAAGCGCCCGGCCCCGCTCGAGGTCGCCGAGCGCCTCCTCGAAGGCGTGCCACGTCGGGTTGCCGTAGCGGCCGTACTCGACGTCGCCGCCGGCGACGTACGTCGACGCCATGGTCAGCGGCGTGTTGAGGGGGTTGTCGGGCTCGTGGGCGGGACGTCCCGACGCGACGACGGTGGTCGCGGGCCGGAGGGTCCTGCCGTCCTGGTGATCAGCTGACATGCCTCCACACTAGGACTCCGGTCCCCGGAGCGGAGGCGGTGTCCGGGTAGGGTCGTGGCGCTATGGACACCACCCCACACCGTCCCCGCGTCGCCGTCGTCTTCGGAGGCCGCTCGAGCGAGCACGCCATCTCCTGCGTGACCGCGGGCAGCGTCCTCAAGGCCATCGACCCGGAGCGGTACGACGTCGTACCGATCGGGATCACGCCCGACGGCCGCTGGGTGCTGGAGTCCGCCGACCCCGAGCGGCTCGCGATCACCGGCCCGGACCAGCTGCCGCAGGTCGACGGGTCGCGGGCTCCGGTGGCGCTCGCCAACGAGGGAGAGACCAGCCAGATCGTGGTGCACGAGGCGTCGTCGGTGCCGCGCACGCTCGGTGAGGTCGACGTGGTGTTCCCGCTGCTCCACGGTCCGTGGGGGGAGGACGGCACGATCCAGGGTCTGCTGGAGATGGCGGGCGTGCGCTACGTCGGCGCCGGCGTGCTCGCGTCGGCGGTCGGCATGGACAAGCACTACATGAAGGTCGTGTTCCAGGCGCAGGGGCTCCCCGTGCTGCCGTACACCGTCATCACGCCGCGGCTGTGGGAGAAGGACCCCGCCGCGTGCCGGGAGGCGGTCGACGCCCTCGGCTACCCGGTGTTCGTGAAGCCCTGCCGGGGCGGCTCCAGCATCGGCATCAGCAAGGTCAACGACGTGTCCGAGCTCGACGCCGCCGTCGAGGAGGCCCGCGCGCACGACCCGAAGGTGCTCGTCGAGGCCGCGGCCGTGGGGGGCCGCGAGATCGAGTGCGGTGTGATCGAGGGGTTCGACGGCGCGGCCCCGGAGGCGAGCGTGGTCGCCGAGATCTCCATCGACGACAGCCACGAGTTCTACGACTTCGCGGCGAAGTACCTGCCCGAGGAGCACACCGAGCTCAACGTCCCGGCCGACCTCCCCGACCACCTGGCCCAGCGGGTCCGGGAGCTGTCGGTGGAGGCGTTCGAGGCGCTGTCCTGCGAGGGGCTGGCGCGTGTGGACTTCTTCGTCCTGCCCGACGACACCGTCGTGATCAACGAGATCAACACCATGCCGGGCTTCACGCCGCTGTCGATGTTCCCGCGGATGTGGGCAGCCAGCGGCCTCGACTACCCGGCGCTCATCGACCGCCTGCTGCAGCTCGCGCTGCGACGCGACACCGGCCTGCGCTGACCCCTGTCGAAGACGCGGCGAGGCCCCGTCACGAGGGTCTCGACATGAATAGCACGACCGTGCTACTTTCGCTGCATGCGTAAGGGCGAGATGACACGGTCGGCGATCCTGGACGAGGCGGTCCAGATCGCGTCGCGCGTCGGCTTCGCCGGCCTCACCATCGGCCAGCTCGCCGACGAGGTCGAGATGAGCAAGAGCGGTCTGTTCGCCCACTTCAGGTCCAAGGAGCAGCTCCAGCTGCAGACCATGGAGCGGGCGGCGCAGAAGTTCGTCGACATCGTCGTGCGGCCCACGCTCGCCGCGCCTCGAGGGGAGAGGCGGGTCCGTGCCCTGCTGGACGCCTGGTTCGACTGGACCCGGGAGTCGCTCGACGGAGGTTGCATCTTCGTCGCCGCCGCCGCGGAGCTCGACGACCAGGAGGGCCCCCTGCGTGAGGCGCTGGTCCGCAACGAGCTCGACTGGCTCGAGCTGATCGCCACGGTCGCGGGCACGGCCGTCGCCGAGCGGGACTTCCGCGAGGACCTCGACACCCGGCAGTTCGCCTTCGAGGTCCACGGGGTGATGCTCGGCTACAACCACGCGAGCCGCCTGCTGCGTGACGAACGAGCGCTGGAGCGGGCAGGTCGGGCTTTCGAGTCCCTCCTCGAGGCCGCTCGCCGCAAGGCATAGCCAACCAACCAACGAGAGACAGGAGAGGTCCGATGGCATCGTCAGGCGGACAGAAAAGCACGAACGTTCGGTCTATTCGTACCCTGTTGCGGAGCTCGGAAGTGGTCGCCCCGCGCCTCGGCGCACACGTGGCGACCCGGCTCTGGATGACGCTGCCTCCGCCGGCACGTGCCGGGGACCTCCCGCCGGGCGGCCGGGCCTTCGAGGTCGGGTCTCAGCGGAGCACCGTGCGCGGCCGGGTCTGGGGCGACGGTCCCGTGGTGTACCTCGTGCACGGATGGGGCGGCCGGACGGCGCAGCTCGCCGCGCTCGTGCAGCCGCTGGTGGCCGCCGGCCACACCGTGGTCGGCTTCGACGGGCTCTCGCACGGCGACTCGGACCCCGGACCCTCGGGGCCGCGGTCCGCCACCGGGGTTGAGCTCGGGAAGGCGCTCGACGACGTCGCGGCGAGGTTCGGTCCGGCGCGGGCGATCGTGGCGCACTCGATGGGAGCGGTCGCGAGCCTGCTGGCGATGAGGTACGGCTGGCTCACCACGGACCGACTGGTGCTGCTCGCGCCGATGAACAGCTACGCCAAGCAGTTCGAGCCGTTCCAGCAGGCCCTGGGGATCGGTCCGAGGATCCGGCGCCTCGTGGACCAGGCCGTCGTCGCCCGGGTCGGCCTGCCCGTCGAGGAGTTCGACGTACGCGTGCTCGCGCGGCACCTCGAACCCGTGCCCACGCTCCTCGTGCACGACACCGGCGACCGGCAGACCGCCTACGACGACACGGTCATCCTCGCCGCCGAGCTCCCCGAGGCACGTCTGGTGACGACGTCGGGCCTCGGCCACCGACAGATCCTGCGAGACCCGCAGGTGGTCGACGAGGTGGTGTCGTTCATCGGCGGCGACCGGCTGGTCGGCGCGCGGACCGCCGGGGTACGCGGCCATGAAGCGACGTGACCTCCGGCTGCGACGGTGGTCGCGCGCCCTCGACGAGCAGTTCGCATCGTTCACGTACTCCGCCCAGGACCGGCTCCTGCGCACGGCGTACCTCCTCACCGGGGACGAGTGGACCGCCCGGCACCTCGTCGAGAGCGCGCTGGTGAGGCTCTACGACGGCCGGCGGGGACTCGAGCCCGGCCGCGCCGAGCACCAGGCCCGCCGCCTCCTGCTGCAGGAGTACGGCGGACGCCCGCACGAGCCGGGCAAGGGCGCGGTGGCGACGGGCACCGTCTGGGGCACGGTCCAACGGCTTCCCGCCACGCGGCGCGCGGTGGCCGTGCTCCTCTTCCACGACGGGCTCGCCGAGGAGGACGTGGCCGACCTGCTCGGCGTCGACGTCGAGCAGGTGAGGTCGGAGGCCGGGCAGGTGCTCGCCGCGATCCGCGCCCTCGGCTGCGGGCAGGCCGCGTAGACGGGCCTAGACGCAGGGGTCGATCTCCTCGGTGGTCTGCTTGATCGCGTCGGCGAGGTCGACCATCGCGTTGGCCGGCGGGAAGTGCTCCTCGGGCAGCGCCACCTCGATGTTCACGTCGCGACCGATCGTGGTCATGGTGATCTCGGTGGGGGATCCGGTCATCTGCTCGTCGGGGATGTACCACCCGACGCCGTTGGTCTCCTGACAGGTGGAGAAGTCGTCGAACGCCGGCGGCATCTCGACGCCGCAGCGGAGGACGATGGCCGGTTCGCCCCACGCCGCGGCGGGCGCGCCCGCCGGCTCCACCTCCCGCCGCTCGACGTCGTCGACGGTCTCCGGCAGGGCCCCGACGAGCTCGTCACACGTGGACGCCGCGGAGCCGGACAGCTCGGGGGCGTCGACCTCCAACGGGCCGCCGCAGCCGGCCAGCAGAAGCCCCAGACATGACACGACGCCCGCCCTCGTCAGAGAGGTCGGGCGTCGAGGTCGACGGTGAGGGTGCAGCGTGCGTCCTAGATGTGGACGACGGGGCAGGTCAGGGTCCGGGTGATCCCGGGGATGTTCTGCACCCTGGCCACGACGAGCTTGCCGAGCTCGTCGACGTTGCGGGCCTCGGCGCGCACGATCACGTCGTAGGGGCCGGTCACGTCCTCGGCCAGGGTGACGCCCTTGACGTCGGCGATCGCGGCGGCGACCTCGGCGGCCTTGCCGACGTCGGTCTGGATCAAGATGTAGGCCTGAACCACCATGTGCACTCCTGGGTTCTCGTGGGGCACGGGCCCCTGTGTGGCAAGGCCTGTGCTCGTTCCGGCTCAACCTACCGCGTGGCGTGCCCCGGCAGGAACACGGGCTCGGGATCGGCTTGAATAGCGCCCATGACTGCACCGATCCCCGCACCCGACGCAACCCTCGCCGACCTCGGGGAGTTCGGACTCATCGACGCTCTCGTCACGAGGTTCCCCCAAGGTGACGACGTGCTTCTCGGGCCGGGCGACGACGCCGCCCTGGTGGCCTTCCCCGAGGGCCGCGTCCTGGTCGCGACCGACGTGCTCGTGGAGGGCCGGCACTTCCGCAGGGACTGGGCCTCGGCCGCCGACGTCGGTCACAAGGCGGCCGCGCAGAACCTCGCCGACATCAACGCGATGGGCGGACGCGCGACCGCGATGACGGTCGCGTTCGCCGCCCCTGCCGAGCTCCCGGCGGCGTGGGCGCTCGAGATGGCCGAGGGCATCGCGGCGGAGGCGTCTCTCGTCGGGGCGTCGGTCGTCGGCGGCGACATCACACGGGCCGACGAGATCGTCGTCTCGATCACCGTGCTCGGCGTCGTCGACGGAGACCCGGTACGACGCAGCGGCGCCCGTCCCGGAGACGTGGTGGCGATCGCCGGCCGTCAGGGCTGGGCCGCGGCCGGCCTGGCCGTCCTGGCGCGCGGCTTCAGGTCACCCCGCGTGCTGGTGGAGGCGCACCGCCGTCCCGAGCCGCCGTACGAGCAGGGGGCGGTCGCGCTGCAGGCCGGAGCCACCGCGATGATCGACGTCTCCGACGGGCTGGTGGCCGACGTCGGCCACATCGCCGACGCCAGCAGCGTGGCGATCGACATCGACTCCTCGGCCTTCGAGGTCGCCGAGCCGTTGCGGGCGGTCGGCGCAGCGCTCGGCGCCGACCCGATGAGGTTCATCCTCGCCGGCGGTGACGACCACGCGCTGGTCGCGACGTACCCGGCCGGCACCGCACTGCCCGAGGGCTGGACCCGCATCGGCCGGGTCGCCGAGGGGAGCGGGGTCACCGTGGACGGCCAGGAGTACGAGGGCCCCGGAGGCCACGTGCACTTCTGAGCCGCCCGAGACGCACGAAGGGCCGCCCCCGAGCGGGGGCGGCCCTTCGAACAGATGCAGGTCAGGTCAGCGGGTGACCTTGCCGGCCTTGAGGCAACCGGTGCAGACGTTGAGTCGCTTCGGGGTGCCGTTCACCGTCGCGCGGACGCGCTGGATGTTGGGGTTGAAGCGACGCTTCGTAATCTTGCGCGACCACGGCCGGTTGTGACCGAAGCCCGGCTTCTTGGCGCAGATGTCA
>DASTPU010000075.1:0-42976 GCA_035762105.1 Nocardioidaceae bacterium
GCGGCTGCCCGATCGAGGGCTGCGACCGGCCCTCGGCCTGGACCCACGCCCACCACACCACCGCCTGGGCAGACGGCGGCCACACCAACCTCGCCGACGGGATCAGCCCCTGCGCCTACCACCACCGCCTGCTCCACAGCACCAAGTGGACCGCGACCCGGCTCCCCAACGGCAAGATCCGACTCCGCCGCACCACCCGCAGCTGAGGGCCCGCCGCTAGCCGATCGCGTACCCGTTCCCGCCTCTGGTGCTGGAGCTGCGGGGGTCGAACTTCCCGCAGTAGCGGCACTCGTGGAACCGCTCTGCGGACTCAGAGTTGATCCGGAGGACGTACTTGTGAACGCCGAAGCGGCACAGGAATCGCTTCCTCGACGACAGGGTTGGTGTGGACACGAGACCACCTCCGCAGTGCTCGGGACGCTGTGGCTGTCAGTGCGAGGGGTCTCGTTCGACGGTACGCGCACGAGCTCGCCGTCGCATGACCCGGCTGGGCCACCGACGGTCAGCTTCCGCGCTCGCGGCGCCCTGCCCGCGACGGTGCGCCTCGACGGCGTCCCTCGACGGCACCCGTCGAAGGCGGCCATCGACGGCGCCTCTCGACGGCGGCCTCGTTCGCCGGCTCGGGAAGCGCGGCGGCTACGTGGCGCTCGGCGAAACTCGGTCGTTCGGATGGTCCCGCGATCGAGCGACCACAGGGAATGGCGCAGCTTCATGCCACCGCGGACCAGCCGATCGCAGCGGAGCGGAGGAGCGGAGATCGCTCAGCGCCGTGCTAGACATGCACGGTGACGGTCTCACGTCGGACGGCCGCCGGTACGCTCGGCGTCTATGTCCTGGTCGCGGGCTTCATCGTGTTCTGGCCCTCCAGCGACGTGGCATCCGAGTCGGTGGATCTCCTTCATGCCGCACTCCTGGAGCTCGGTGCGCCGGCCTGGGTGTCACCCGACGCCATCGAGTTCGTGACGAACGTCCTGCTGTTCATGCCACTCAGCTTCTTCGGGTCGGCACTGCGACCGCAATGGTCCTGGCTCGCGTGGGGCCTGGTGGGCCTGGTCACGACCATCGCGGTCGAGGGCATTCAGATGTTGCTGCTGCTCGACCGGACTCCTGAAGCCGCGGACCTCGTCGCCAACACCGTGGGCTCACTGCTGGGATTCGGAGTCGCCGTCGGCACCCGGCCCAAGGTCCGCGACTGACCGGCGCCTTCACACCGCGCTACTCGCTGCGTCCGACACCGCCCTGACACTCGTCGCGTCGTAGTGCTCGCTCAGGTCGAGCACGTCGTCGACGCGGTCCAGTCCCACCGTCGTGTGCGTGATCCACACGACGCTGTGTCCTGACGTCGCGTCCAGCAAGTCGGCTGCCACCGCTTCTGCAGTGCCGCTGTCGAGGTGGGCGGTCGGCTCGTCGAGGACCAGCACGGGCAGGTCGGCGAGGACCGCTCGCGCCATCCCGATCCGGGCCCGCTCCCCGCCTGAGACGTGTGCGTGCCCGTCACCCAGCAGGGCGTCCAGACCGTCCGGGAGGCCATCGAGCCACGGACCGAGGTGGACGGACCGGAGGGCGCCCTCGACCTCGGCCCGAGTGGCGTCCGGGCGAGCGAGTCGCACGTTCTCGAGGACGGTGGAGGCGAAGACGTGCGGGTCGTCGTCGACGAATCCGACACGGCGGCGTACGTCGTCGAGCAACATCGCCCGGGCGGGCACACCACCGATGCTGACCGAGCCCGTCTGAGGGTCGAGGAAACGCATCAGCACCGCTGCCAGCGTCGACTTCCCGGAGCCTGACGGGCCCACGACGCCGATCCGTGCGCCGGGAGAGAGGTCGAGATCCAGGTCCTGGAAGGCAGCGCCGGCATCCCATCCCGCCGACACGTCCCGGAGTACGACGGACGGGGTCGACGCCGTGGCCGGCGGGGGCACCGGGAGCGCCGGGTCCCTGACGGCCGGTGACGTCTCGGCCAGGGTGGCCAGGCGACGGTCGGCGGCCTCGACGCGGACCTGGAGCGCGCCGACGTCCGCGAGCGGGCTGACCACCTCGAGCAGAGCCAGCGGCAGCAGCACGAGCAGCGCGAGCATGGGCGCCGAGACACGTCCCTCAGCCAGCGCCGGGGCGCCGGCCCACGCCGTGGCGACGACGCCGACTCCGCCGGCAAGGACGGCGAGCGCACGTCCCGTCGCCACCGCCCGTGCCGACCGGGTGGCCGCCTGAGACACGACCGCACCGGCCCGGTCGACGCGGTCCACCGCGCGTGCATCCGCTTGCCACATGATCAGATCTGCCGCGCCCTGCAACGTGTGCATGACCTCGGAGGAGAGCGCCGCCCGGCCGTCGACGTACGCCTCCTCGGCCCGTTCCACGCCGGCGCGGCTGACGCCATAGGCCAGGCTTCCACCGAGAAGGACCGCGAGACCGGTGACCAGCCCGGCGATCGGGAGCACCCACCCAGCGAACATCGTGGCGAGGACGGCGACGGCCGAGTACGTCACCAGGGGGGAGCGCACCCGGAGGTAGCGGTCGACGAGGGAGTCCACGTCGTCGACGATCGAGGCGAGCACGTCGCCCCGCTGCCTGCCGAGCCGGCCCGGTACGAGCGGCACGAGCGCGTCGTACACCTCGGCACGGCGGTCGGCGAGGAGCCGCAGCGCGACGTCGTGCGAGACGAGACGCTCGGCGTAGCGGAGGGCGGGACGGGCCAGTCCGAACGTCCGGACGCCGACGATCGCCACCATCAGCATCAGCACCGGCGGGTGCTCCGCGGCACGCGCGATCAGCCACCCCGCGGTCGCGGTGAGGGCGACGCCGGACGCCGCGGCGAGGGCACCGAGGGCCGACCCGAGCGCGAGCCGGGCCCGGGCACTCCCGCGGGAGGCATCGGGTGTCGACGTGGTTGCCGGGGTTGCCGGCACCGACCGGCCGTCGGCCGAGGCAGCCGAGGTACGGTCCGTGACCGGATCGGCGGCGACGACGGGCACTGCGACGGCTCCCGCACCAGTTCCCGCACCGGTTCCCGCAGCATCAGCAGACTCAGCAGCATCAGCAGAATCGGCGGGAGCTGCTGGAGCTGCAGAAGCTGCAGGAGCGGGGGCGAGTACGGGCCCGGTGAGCAGGTTCCCCGAGGAGCCGGAGCGCTGGGAGGGTCCGGAGCGCTGGGCGGGAACGGCGCGAAGGGGGACCTCGACGACGTGTTCGGCGCGCTCGACGAGGGCCTCCCGGTGGGCCACGACGACGACGCAGCTGCGCCGGCCGAGTGCGGTGACGGTGTCCGCGATGACCGACTCGGTGAGGGCGTCGAGGTGCGCAGTGGGCTCGTCGAGGAGGACGACGGGGCGTTCCGCGACCACTGCGCGGGCGAGGGCCAGCCGGGCTCGCTCGCCGGCGGAGAGACCGGCGCCGTCCTCACCGATCTGCTCGTGCAGTCCCTCGGGAAGGTTCGCGACGACGTCGTCCAGACCCACGGCCTGGAGCGCCGCCCAGACCTGGAGGTCGTCGGCGTCGGGGCGACCGATGCGGACGTTGTCCGCGACGCTCGCGGTGGCGATCCACGGCCGCTGGGGAACCCACGCCACCTGGCTGCGCCAGTCCGCTGACGCCGGGTCGACGACGCGGCCGTCGATCTCGATGTGTCCCGCCTGCAGCGGCAGATGGCCCATGAGCGCGGAGAGCAGCGTCGACTTGCCGGACCCCGACGGCCCGACGACAGCGGTGACGCCGCGAGCGGGGAACGACGCGGTGAGGTGGTGCAGGACCGGTGCGTCACGGCCGGGGTAGCTGACCGTGACGTCGTCCAGGACGATCGAACCCACCGGGCGGGTGATGGCAGGCATGGGCGCGGCCGACCGGGTGTCCTCCGGGCCGGCGGCGTCGCTGAGGACCGACTCCGCCGCCTCGAAGGTCGCGGTGCCCTCGGCCGCCGCGTGGAACTCCGCGCCGACCCGTCGGAGCGGCCAGTACGCCTCGGGTGCGAGGAGCAGCACCACGAGCGCCGTACCGAGGTCCAAGGACCCCGCAGCCAGCCGCAGGCCGACGACCACCGCAACGAGCGCGACGGAGATCGTGGCCACCAGCTCCAGCACGGCGGAGGAGGCGAAGGCGAGCCTGAGCGTCTCGTTGGTGGCCCGACGGTAGCGGTCGGTCACGGCACGGATCGACGCGGACTGCGCCTTGGCACGTCGGTAGGCCACGAGCGTGGGCAGGCCACGCATGACGTCCACGAAGTGGCCGGACAGCTGCGCCAGCGAGCGCCACTGGCGGTCGGCACGGTCCCGCGTGGCCATCCCGACCAGGACGGCGAAGACCGGCACCAGCGGCAGGGTCGCCAGGACGATCACCGCGCTGAGCAGGTCCTGGGTCGCGATCGCGACCACGGTCAGCGCCGGGAGGGCCGCGGCGACGACGAGCGCCGGCAGGTAGCGGGTGAGGTACGGGTCGATCGCGGCGACACCCCGCGTGGTGAGCAGGGCGACCTCGCCGCTGCGCCGCCTCGAGAGCCGGTACGGGCCGAGCGCCAGGGCCGCGGTGAGCAGGCGGTGCCGCAGGGTGCTGGTGACCAGGGCCGACGCCCGCGCCGACAGTACGTCGACCAGCCAGGACATGAGGGCACGGCCCACCGTGATGACACCGAGCGCGAACCCGGCCCGGAGCGCGCCGTCCCACGAACCCGACGTGGCACCCGAGAACAGCGACGTGACCAGGGCGGCGACCGCGAACGCCTGTCCGACGAGAAGGATCCCCGAGAAGGTGCTCGCTGCAACGACACCGGCCAGGGGGGCCCTGGCCGGTGTCAGGTGTGGCAGGAGACGGGGGTCGAGCGGCTTCATGACCCCTGCTGAGCCGCCACGGCCGTGGGAATGTGGTGCACCGCGATCCGCTTGCGGAAGACCCAGTAGGTCCAGCCCTGGTAGAGCAGCACGAGCGGGGTGAAGATCACCGCCACCCAGGTCATGATCGTCAGGGTGTAGTCGGTCGCCGACGCGTTCGCGGTGGTCAGGGACCACGCCGGGTCGAGCGTGGACGGCATGACGTCGGGGAAGAGCGAGACGAACAGGCCGGCCACGGCGAGCCCGATGGTGGCGAAGGTGCCGGTGAACGCCCAGCCCTCCCGACCCTCATGGGCGGCGAACAGCGCGGCCACGAGGGCGATCGCCGCGGCGATGAAGAGGACCGCGGAGCCGTAGGTCCCCGAGCTGAGCTGCGTCCAGAGCATGAAGACCACGGCGACGACGGCCGTGCCGAGGCCCAGCTTGATCCCGAGCGCACGGGCGCGGTGCCGGATGTCGCCGTCGGTCTTGAGGGCGACGAACAGCGCGCCGTGGGTCAGGAACAGCCCGAGCGTGGTGAGCCCGCCGACGAGGGCGTACGGGTTCAGCAGGGTGAGCGTGCTTCCGGTGTACTCCTTGGCCTCGTTGATCGGCACGCCCTGCACGATGTTCGCGAACGCGACGCCCCACAGGATCGCGGGGAGCAGCGAGCCCCAGAAGATCGCCTTGTCCCAGCGCGCCTTCCAGGAGGCCTCGTCCCGCTTCGCGCGGTACTCGAAGGCGACACCGCGCACGATCAGCGCGAGCAGGATCAGCAGCAGCGGCAGGTAGAACCCGCTGAACAACGTGGCGTACCACTCCGGGAAGGCGGCGAAGGTCGCCCCGCCGGCCACGAGGACCCAGACCTCGTTGCCGTCCCAGACCGGGCCGATGGTGTTGATCATGACCCGCCGCTCGGTGTCGTTCTTCGACAGCACGGGCAGCAGGATCCCGACGCCGAAGTCGAACCCTTCGAGGACGAAGTAGCCGATCCACAGCACCGCGATGAGGATGAACCAGACGGTGGTCAGTTCCATGAGCGTTCTCTCCTGGTCTCGGTGCTCAGTAGGCGAACGTGAGCGGCTCGTCGGACTGCTCGCGCAGGGACGGCGACGGCGGCTCCTCGAAGGGGTCCGCTCCACGGCGGACGTACTTGAGCATCAGCCCGACCTCGACGACCATGAGCGCCGCGTAGATCAGCGTCAGCGCGATGATCGACGTCCAGGCCTCCCCGACGCTGACGCCCGGTGAGACGGCGAGCTGGGTGGTCATCAGGCCGAACACCGCCCAGGGCTGGCGGCCCATCTCGGTAAAGATCCAGCCGAAGGAGTTCGCGGCGACCGGCAGCAGCGGCAGTGAGACCGCCAGCCACACCCAGGCACGGCTGCCCTGGGGGACGCGTCCCTTGCGCGTGGCCCACAGCAGGAGGGCGGCGCCGAAGGCCACGAGGACACCGAGCCCGATCATGATCCGGAAGGTCCAGTAGGTGACCGGGATGATCGGCGTGTAGTCGCCCGGGGAGTAGTACTTCTCGCCCGGGTCCTGCCCGTAGGTCTGCTTGTACTCCTCGCGGAGCTGGTTGATGCCGACGACCTCTGCCTCGAAGTTGTTCTCGGCGAGGAAGGAGAGAAGGTTCGGCACCTTGATCGAGAAGACCTCCTCGCTGCCGTCGAGCGACCCGATCGTGAACACCGAGAAGTCGGCCGGCTGCTCGGTCTCGTAGAGCGCCTCCGCCGCCGCCATCTTCATCGGCTGCACGTCGGTCATGACCTTGCCCTGGAAGTCACCGGTGACCGCGACGCCGAGGCCGGCGACGAGGGCCACCGCGGAGCCGACCCGGACCGCCTTGCGGTACATCGGCCGGTCGGCGTCGGGAGTGCGGTTCCGCATCATCAGCCAGACCGCCACGCCGGCGACGAACGCGCCACCGGTCATGTAGGCCGCGGTGATCGTGTGCGGGAAGGTCACCAGCTGCACCTTGTTGACCATGACCGCCCAGAAGTCGGTCAGCTCGGCGCGACCGGTGTCCGGGTTGTACCCGTAGCCGACCGGGTGCTGCATCCACGAGTTCGCCGCGAGGATGAAGTACGCCGAGAGCAGCGTGCCGATGTGCACCAGCCACATGGAGGCGGCGTGCAGTGCCCGCGGCAGCTTGTCCCAGCCGAAGATCCACAGGCCCAGGAACGTCGACTCCAGGAAGAAGGCGAGAAGGCCCTCGATCGCCAGCGGCGCACCGAAGATGTCGCCGACGAAGCGTGAGTAGTCGCTCCAGTTCATGCCGAACTGGAACTCCTGGACGATGCCGGTGACGACGCCGAGCGCGAAGTTGATCAGGAAGAGCTTGCCGAAGAACTTCGTGAGCCGCAGGTACTGCTCGTTGTGGCTGCGCACCCACTTGGTCTCGAACGCGGCCACGATCGCCGAGAGGCCGATCGTGATGGGGACGAACAGGAAGTGGTAGACGGTGATGATCCCGAACTGCCACCGTGCGATGTCGACGACTTCCACGTCAGGTCCTCTCGGAGACGAGGGCGCGCGACAGCGCGCCGGGGTTTCTCCGACCGTATTGAGCGCGTTCCTGGGTGGAGCAGGGACTTTCGGCCCGTCGGTGGGCTGCAGAGGTCCCGAGTACGACGGACGGCCCCGCGGTGGCTGCGGGAAGGGCAACGGCGACGCGTTCTCCTGCCGAGAACGCGTCGCCGCTGCCTCGCTACGCGGACGAAGGGCCCTTCGTCACACGACGCCGAGGGCGAGCATCGCGTCGGCGACCTGGGTGAAGCCGCTGATGTTCGCGCCCGCCACGTAGTCCCCGGGGACGTCGTACTCCTCGGCCGTGGTGATGCACCGCTCGTGGATGCCGGCCATGATCTCCTGCAGCCGTTCCTCGGTGTGCTCGAAGGTCCACGAGTCCCGGGAGGCGTTCTGCTGCATCTCGAGGGCGCTCGTGGCGACACCGCCGGCGTTGGCGGCCTTGCCGGGGGCGAAGAGGACGCCGGCCTCGCTGAAGAGGTTCACCGCGTCGGGGGTCGTGGGCATGTTCGCGCCCTCGGCGACGACCTCGACGCCGTTCGAGATCAGCGCCTTGGCGGCGTCGCCGGCGAGCTCGTTCTCGGTGGCGCAGGGAAGCGCGACCTGGCACGGGACGTCCCAGATCGACCCGCCGGGGACGAAGGACACGTCGCCGCCCTTGGTCTCGGCGTACTCGTTGATCCGGCCGCGCCGGACCTCCTTGATCTCCTGGAGCAGCTCGACGTCGATGCCGCCCTCGTCGACGACGTAGCCGGAGGAGTCGGACACGGCGACGACGGTGCCGCCGAGCTGGTGCACCTTCTCCGCCGCGTAGATGGCCACGTTGCCGGAGCCGGAGACGACGAGGCGCTTGCCGTCGAAGGACTCGCCCTTGGCGGCGAGCATCTCGTTGACGAAGAAGACGGTGCCGTAGCCGGTCGCCTCGGTGCGGGCGTGGGAGCCGCCCCAGGTGATGCCCTTGCCGGTGAGGACGCCGGCCTCGTAGCGGTTGGTGATCCGCTTGTACTGCCCGAACAGGTAGCCGATCTCGCGGCCGCCCACCCCGATGTCACCCGCGGGGACGTCGGTGTACTCGCCGATGTGGCGGTACAGCTCGGTCATGAACGACTGGCAGAACCGCATGATCTCGCCGTCGGAGCGGCCCTTGGGGTCGAAGTCCGAGCCGCCCTTGCCGCCGCCGATCGGCATGCCGGTGAGCGCGTTCTTGAAGATCTGCTCGAAGCCGAGGAACTTCACGATGCCGAGGTAGACGCTCGGGTGGAAGCGCAGGCCGCCTTTGTACGGGCCGAGGGCCGAGTTGAACTCCACCCGGAAGCCGCGGTTGATCTGCACGTTGCCCTGGTCGTCGACCCACGGCACCCGGAAGATGATCTGCCGCTCGGGCTCGCAGATGCGCTCGATGATCGAGGCCTCGACGTACTCCGGGCGCTTGTCGACGACCGGGCTCAGGCTGGCGAGGACCTCCTTGACGGCCTGATGGAACTCCACCTCGCCCTGGTTGCGACGCAGGACGTCGGCGTACACGGGCTGAAGGGCAGGGTGCAGGGTCTCCACGGTCATGTTCCTCTCTTGGGTGCCGTCACAACTATGTACGCCGTTCCCGCCCGGCCAAACCTCGGCCCTCGGGCGCGAGACACGAGGATGGTCACGGTTGGGCTACCGGTGCCCGCCCGGCGTGTGAAGCGTGAGACTGGTGTGACGTTCGCCTAGGCTCCTCAGCATGGCGACCCGTACGTCTTCCCCACCGGCGTCGCGAAAGAGCAGAGGAACAGGCTCTGCTCCTTCGAGGACCCGGTCGTCCGGCAGCCAGACCCGACGGAAGTCCTCGTCGTCGAGCCGTTCGTCCTCCAAGACGAAACGGCCGGCGCCCAGGGCGGTCCGGAACGGGCCTGGCCCTATTGCAACGCTCTTCGCTGCCCTGGGCAGAGGCTTCGCGGCCGCCTGGCTCGGCGTGGCCCACGCGATCGGCGCCACCGTGCGCCACGTCGGCCACACCGCTCGTGAGCTCGACCCCGAGCACCGTCGCGACGGGGCCGGCCTGTTCATGATCGGTCTGGCCGTCGTGGTCGCCGCCGCCGTCTGGTGGCAGCTGCCCGGCGCGGTCGGCCACTTCACACGCACGGTCGTCAACGGCTCGGTCGGCCTCCTCGGCTGGTTCGTGCCGCTCCTGCTCGTCTTCATCGCGGTGCGCAACCTCCGCAACCCCGACAGCAACGGGCCCGCGGGTCGCCAGGTCATCGGCTGGGCCTCGCTGCTCTTCGGCGTGCTCGGCCTGATCCACATCGCCAACGGCATGCCCGAGCCCAAGCTCGGTGACACCGCCGACCTCCAGCAGGCCGGCGGCGCGCTCGGCTTCGTGATCGCGTCGCTGTTCATGGACCTGCTGCGCAGCACCTACGTCGTCGTACCGCTGCTCGTGCTCCTCGCGCTCTTCGGCCTGCTGGTCATCACGGGCACGCCGGTCTACCAGATCCCCACCAGGCTCGCGGCCGCCCGGGACCGGCTGCTCGGGCGTACGACGCACGCGGACGCCGCCGCGGACGGCCACCCCGACGAGGAGAGGACCGCCGCGCTCAAGCGGCACCGGCCCCGCCGCCGGGTCGGCTCCATGCCCGAGGACGACATCGACCCGGACATGGGGGACAAGCCGTACGACACCCCGGTGCTCGAGGGACGAGCGTTCTCCAAGCGCGGCAAGAAGGGCGCCGTGCCCGACGTGGTCGAGGGCGAGGTCGCCGACGCGTCCGCGGCAGGGGAGAAGAAGGGCGAGCTCGAGCCGCCGCCGCACACCCCGCTGCCGGCCCGGGTCGAGCAGCTGTCGCTGTCCGGCGACGTCACCTACTCGCTCCCGGCGAACGACGTGCTCAAGCCCGGCAGCCCGCACAAGCCGCGCTCGAAGGCGTCCGACGACGTCGTCGCCCGGCTCACCGAGGTCTTCGAGCAGTTCGACATCGACGCCCAGGTCACCGGCTACACCCGCGGCCCGACGGTCACCCGCTACGAGATCGAGCTCGGCTCGGCGGTCAAGGTCGAGAAGGTCACCGCACTCGGCAAGAACATCGCCTACGCCGTCGCCTCGGCCGACGTCCGGATCCTGTCGCCGATCCCCGGCAAGTCCGCGATCGGCATCGAGATCCCCAACGTCGACAAGGAGATCGTCTCCCTCGGCGACGTGCTGCGCTCGGGCAACGCCCGCAACGACCACCACCCGATGATCGTCGGGCTCGGCAAGGACGTCGAGGGCGGCTTCGTGGTCGCCAACATGGCGAAGATGCCGCACCTGCTGGTCGCGGGTGCGACCGGCTCGGGCAAGTCGAGCTTCGTCAACTCGATGATCACCTCGATCCTGATGCGGTCCACGCCCGACGAGGTCCGGATGATCCTCGTCGACCCCAAGCGCGTGGAGCTCAACGTCTACGAGGGCGTTCCGCACCTGATCACGCCGATCATCACCTCGCCCAAGAAGGCCTCCGAGGCGCTGCAGTGGGTCGTCCGCGAGATGGACATGCGGTACGACGACCTCGCGGCGTTCGGCTTCCGGCACGTCGACGACTTCAACAAGGCGGTCCGGGCGGGGAAGGTGCAGGTCCCGGCCGGGAGCGAGCGCGTGCTCGCGCCGTACCCCTATCTCCTCGTGGTGGTCGACGAGCTCGCGGACCTGATGATGGTCGCCCCCCGTGACGTCGAGGACGCGGTCGTCCGGATCACCCAGCTCGCGCGTGCCGCGGGCATCCACCTCGTGCTCGCCACGCAGCGGCCGTCGGTCGACGTGGTCACCGGCCTGATCAAGGCGAACGTGCCCTCGCGCCTGGCGTTCGCGACCTCGTCGCTCGCCGACAGCCGGGTCATCCTCGACCAGCCCGGTGCCGAGAAGCTGGTGGGTCAGGGTGACGGTCTGTTCCTGCCGATGGGCGCCGGCAAGCCGGTGCGTGTGCAGGGGTCGTGGGTCACGGAGGCCGAGATCCACCAGGTGGTCAACCACTGCAAGGGGCAGCTCGAGCCGAGCTACCGCGAGGACGTCACCGCTCCGCAGCAGAGCAAGCGCGAGCTCGACGACGACATCGGCGACGACATGGACCTCGTGGTCCAGGCGGTCGAGCTGGTCGTCTCCACACAGTTCGGCTCGACGTCGATGCTGCAGCGCAAGCTCCGGGTCGGGTTCGCGAAGGCGGGCCGGCTCATGGACATCCTGGAAAGCCGTGGCGTGGTCGGCCCGAGCGAGGGCTCGAAGGCGCGAGACGTGCTGATCAAGCCCGACGACCTCGAGGACGTCCTCGCAACCTTGCAGGGGGAGCAGTGAGCGCCATGCCCTTCGACCACAGCGAGCACCGCGACGCGCACGACGAGTCGGGGTCGCTCGAGGAGACTGCCGTCGCCGGCACCCCGGTCGTGGTGCGCCGCAGCGCGGCCGTCGCGGCTCTGGTCGGCGCCGCGGCCTCGTCGGTCGCGATCGCGTACCTCTGGCGGGCCTCGCAGAGCGCCGCCGCCCTCGACTGGACGCTGTTCGGCGTCATGGCGGTGATCGCGGGCTACTACCTCGCCTCGCTCGTCGACGCGCGCACCCCGCTGCTGGTCGCGGACGACCTCGGCGTGCGGATCCGCCTCGGGAACGAGTGGCGCGGCCTGCCCTGGGAGGCGGTCGGCCAGGTCGTCGTGCACCCCCGCCGGGGGATGCTGCGCGACGGCCGCATCGTGTTCGTGCCCCGCAGCCTCGCCCGTGCCCTCGACGGCCTGGACGCGAAGGGCCGTCGCCACGCGGCGATGAACCAGAAGATGTACGGCGCAGCGCTCGCCGTCCCGGTCGGGACCACCACCCGTGTCTCGGGCGCAGGAGAGGGCGGCGTCGTCGACGAGCTCAGCGCACTGACCCTGGGTCGCGCCGAGGTCGTGGAGCTGGACCCGGCGACCCTGGAGGTCGTGGACCGGTCGGCGGCCGTCACCGCTCTCGCCTCACCCGACGCCGCCTCGCCCGACTCGCGCGTGGTGGAAGGGCCGACACCGCCTGGCCTGGAGGGGCCGACACCGCCTGGCCAGGAGGGGCCTGAGTCGTCGACGAGGACGGCTGCGGCCTCCGAGGCTGTCTCGCCGCGTGGCGGGACCGTCCAGGTGGACGACCGTGGCCCCGCGCCGGAGCCCGAGGCGACCGAGGACGGCGCCGCCGCGGAGGAGGCCGGCCCTGCGGAGGACGGAGCCGGGGAGCCGGACGCACCCGCGAGGGCGCCGCGACGCAGCATCCTCGGCGGGATCGGCACGATCGTGTCCCGCGTGGCCAAGGGCCGCTCCCACGACGTCGACGGGCCTCAGCCCGTCGTGCCCGCATCCGCCCCGACCGGGACCTCGTCCGAGCCGGGGATGCCTGCCGCATCACGGGTGCCCCTCGCCCCGGCCGCCGCTCTCCGTGAGACCCGCCCGGGCATGCGGGCCGAGGCGACGATCAACCTGCCGACCGCGGGAACCGCCGCCCTCGACCCGGCGCTCGCCGAGGACGGGGCGCGCGCCGCCATGCCCGAAGGGCGCGAGCTCCGCCGCCCCGGCAGTGTCGACCTGGTGTTCGAGCCGGTGCCGGCCGACGACCGGGTACGCCCGATCTCGACCCTGGGCGACCCCGTCGAGCCGCTGGTCATCGACGACTACGTCACCGAGCCCGCCTACGACCCGGTGATCGGGCCCGAGCTGACCGCAGCGCGCACCCGACTGGGCATGTCCGTCGACGACCTCGCCGAGCGCACCCGCATCCGTCCCCACGTCATCGAGTCGATCGAGGTCGACGACTTCGCCCCCTGCGGCGGCGACTTCTACGCCCGCGGGCACCTCCGCACGCTGGCCCGGATCCTCGGCAAGGACCCTGAGCCGTTGCTGAAGGCGTTCGAGGAGAGGTACGCCACCGCTCCGGTCAACGCCCGCCGGGTGTTCGAGGCCGAGCTCGCGACCGGCATGACCGGGAGCATGCGCTCCACCGTCGGCGGCCCGAACTGGGGCCTCCTGGTCGGCGTCGTGATCAGCCTCGTGCTGGTGTGGGGCGTGGTCAGGCTGTTCGCCACCGAGCCGGCCGAGCTGGTGGAGATGCCCGCGCCGGTGCTCAACGGCTCGGCGGGGGTCGCCGGGGGCTACCCGGCCGACGCGCCTGCCGTGCCCGAGGCGGCGGCCAAGCCGGTCACGCTGCGGCTCACCGCCTCCCAGGCCGACACCACGGTCGTCGTCCGCGACGGCGACGGGATGGTCGTGTTCAGCGGCGAGATGGTGCTGGGAGAGCGCAAGACGCTCGAGGTGGCTCCGCCGGTGCGGGTCCGTGCCGCTGACGGAGGCGCGGTCGAGGTGCGTGTCGAGGGACGCGACCGCGGTCTGCTCGGTGAGGCGGGCGAGCCCGCCCGTCGTACGTTCCGCCGCTGAGCGGCTGAGCGGCTGAGCGGCTGGGACGTGGCCCGTGTCCTTCAGCGCCGGGCTCGGGGCGCCGGGACAGGCGAACGGCCTGCTCAGACGGCCTGCTCAGTCGGCCGTGTAGCTGATCTCGACCGGCGTCAGCCCGGGATCGGCGCCGGTCGCCCACTGGGGCGGGTACCTCTCGGCCGAGACCCGCAGCATCACCGACCAACGCCCCTTCCGCCAGATTTCGACCGCCCGCTCGGTGTGCTCGCTGGGCGCCCGTCGGGCCCACAGCTCCGGCGTGCCACCCGACCAGCCGTCCGCCCGCAGCCTCGCGGTGAAGGTCTCGATGGCCTGGTCCGGTGGTTCGGGAGCCAGGTAGAAGTAGCTGACCGCGGGACAGCCGTCCCAGCACCAGGTGTCGCCGGACTCGTCGTCACCGACCAGGTCCCAGTCCTCCCAGCTCACCCCGAGGTCCTCGGCGAGGTGGCGGACCCGACCATGGTCCGGGGGCGCCCACCGGTACATGACGACCCCCAGGGCAAGCGCGAGGACCGCCGGGGCGAGCAGCGCCCGGCCGCGGACCCCGAGCAGCCAGGCGGCACCGACCAGTCCCGGCAGGAAGAGCAGGGCGGCGTAGCCCCACCCGAAGGTCGCGGACGCGACACCGGTGAACCCCACCACGACGGCCGCGACCGCGGCCCAGACCAGCGCTCCGAGGGCCCCAGCGATGCGCACCCACCACCGTCGTCGGCGTGGCACGACGGCACGGTCGGACGGTCGCGGGGCGGGTGTCACCGGGCCTCCTCGGGCGGGTCAGGCTCTACGGTCCCCGATACGTCGCTCGCCCGCGTCGGTTCCGCTACTCAGACGTGCCCGGGATCGCCGGGTTAGCCCTGAAGGGGGGTGGACCGTCATACTCGAATGCGAACATGACTACCTCTCCTGACACCGCCGTGCCCACACAGGCCCTCACCACCGTCGCGATGCTCACTCTCGGGTGCGCGCGCAACGAGGTCGACTCCGAAGAGCTGGCCGGACGGCTCGAGGCCGGCGGCTTCCGACTGGTCGAAGACCCTGCCGACGCCGAGACCGTGGTGGTCAACACCTGCGGGTTCGTCGAGGCCGCCAAGAAGGACTCCGTCGACACCCTGCTCGAGGCGTCGGACCTGAAGAGCACCGGTACGACGAAGGCGGTCGTCGCCGTGGGCTGCCTCGCGGAGCGTTACGGGAAGGACCTGGCCGAGTCGCTCCCGGAGGCCGACGCGGTCCTGGGCTTCGACGACTACCCCGACATCGCCGGCCGTCTCCGGTCCATCCTGGCCGGGGAGCAGCACCACCCCCACACGCCTTCGGACCGCCGCAAGCTCCTGCCGATCTCGCCGAGCGACCGCGGTGCCTCCTCCGCGTCGGTCGTCCTGCCCGGCCACACGATCTCCGCTCCTGACCTGCCCTCCGACGCCACGCCGGCCGCCGGTCCTCGGGCGGTGCGCCGCCGCCTCGACGGGGGACCGATGGCCCCTTTGAAGCTGGCCAGCGGGTGCGACCGCCGCTGTGCCTTCTGCGCGATCCCGAGCTTCCGCGGCTCGTTCGTGTCGCGCAGGCCGTCCGACGTGCTCGGTGAGGCCCGCTGGCTCGCCGACCAGGGCGTCAAGGAGCTCTTCCTGGTCAGCGAGAACTCCACCTCCTACGGCAAGGACCTCGGCGACATCAGGCTGCTCGAGACCCTGCTTCCCGAGCTCGCCGACGTCGACGGTGTCGAGCGGGTCCGGGTCTCGTACCTCCAGCCGGCCGAGACGCGTCCCGGCCTGGTCGGCGCGATCACCGGCACGCCCGGGGTGGCGGACTACTTCGACCTGTCCTTCCAGCACGCGTCGAACGCGCTGCTGCGCCGGATGCGCCGGTTCGGCGACCCGGAGAGCTTCCTCGCGCTGCTCGAGCAGATCCGGTCCCAGGCGCCGCTGGCGGGCGTCCGGTCCAACTTCATCGTCGGTTTCCCCGGTGAGACCGAGGAGGACCTGGAGATCCTCTGTGACTTCATCGAGGCGGCCCGCATGGACGCGGTCGGTGTCTTCGGGTACTCCGACGAGGACGGAACCGAGGCCGCGACCTACGACGGCAAGCTCGACGAGGACGAGGTCCGGGCCCGCACCGAGCACGTGAACCGTCTGGTCGAGGAGATGACCGCCCAGCGCGCCGAGGAGCGGATCGGCGAGAGGGTCGACGTACTCGTGGAGAGCTTCGAGGGCGACACGGCCGAAGGGCGCGCGGCGCACCAGGGACCCGAGGTGGACGGCTCGACCACGCTCGTGGACCTCCCGGCCGGGGTCCGCGTGGGCGACATCGTGCCCGCCGTGGTGACCGCCTCTGACGGTGTCGACCTCGTGGCCGGTGCCGCGACGAACGGAAGCGGGAGGGCCCTGTGACGACGGACCCGAAGGTCAGCAACTGGAACGTCCCGAACGCGCTGACCACCCTGCGCATCCTGATGGTGCCCTTCTACGGGTGGGCGCTGCTCGTCGACGGCGGCGAGTCGGTGCTGTGGCGCACGGTCGCGTTCGTGATCTTCGCGCTGGCGATGGTCACCGACAAGATCGACGGCGACATCGCGCGCAAGCACAACCTGATCACGAACTTCGGCAAGATCGCCGACCCGATCGCCGACAAGGCGCTGACCGGGATGGCGTTCATCGGCCTGTCGATCATCGGCGAGATCTGGTGGTGGGTCACGATCCTCGTGCTGCTGCGCGAGTGGAGCGTGACGTTCATGCGGCTCTCGATCGCCAAGCACGTCGTGCTCGCCGCGAACGCCTCGGGGAAGCTGAAGACGCTGCTCCAGGCAGCCGCGCTGGGGCTGCTCACCCTGCCGCTGCGCGAGGTCGAGGGCGCGCTCGAGGTGCCCGGCCTCGTGCTGTGGTGGATCGCGGTCGCGCTGCTCGCGGCCGCCGTCGTGATGACGATGTACTCCGGCTACGAGTTCTTCCGCGACGCCTTCAAGCAGCGCCGCCACCACAAGGCCCGCGCCTCCGCCTGAACCCCCCTTCCTCGCCGACCCGTCACTCACGGGCTGTTCTCGCGGCGTGTCGCGACGGTATCGACGCGTCACCGTCCGGAGGCCGTGTCGGTGGGCTCGGCCTCCGGGTCGCGATGGGCCGGGTCCGCGGCCGCGAGGTGCACCGCTGCGCCCACGAGCGCGAGGTGGGAGAACGCCTGCGGGAAGTTGCCCACCATCCGCTGCGCGACAGGGTCGTACTCCTCCGACAGCAGGCCCACGTCGTTGAGCAGGCCGAGCAGCCTGCGCATCAGAGCATGGGCCTCGTCGAGCCGACCGGCCTTGGCGTAGGCGGAGACGAGCCAGAACGAGCAGGCCACGAACGGGTGCTCGTCGCCGGGGATGCCGTCGACTCCGGTCTCGGTGCGGTACCTGTGCAGGAGCCCTTCCTGCATGAGGTCCTTCTCGATCGCCTCGATCGTGCCGAGCATCCGCGGGTCGTCGCCGTCGACGAACCCGACGAGGGGAAGCACGAGCAGAGAGGCATCGACCTCGCTGGTGTCGTAGTGCTGGGTGAAGGTGTTCCGGCCCGCGTCGTACCCCTCGGTGAGGATCTCCTCGCGCACCTGGTCACGCAGCGAGCGCCAGCGCTCGACCGGGCCGTCGAGACCGTGCTCCTCGACCGCCCGGACGGCGCGGTCGAAGGCGACCCACACCATCACCCTCGAGTGCGTGAAGTGCCGGCGTGGCCCGCGGATCTCCCAGAGGCCGTTGTCCGGCTCGTCCCAGTGGTCGGCGAGGCCGTCGACCAGGGTCCGCTGGAGCGCCCACGAGTCGTCGGTCTCCGGGACGCACAGCTCACGCGCCATCTCGAGGGCGATCATCACCTCGCCGAGGACGTCGGTCTGCTTCTGGGTGACCGCGCCGTTGCCGATGCGGACGGGGCTTGAACCGGCGTACCCGGGCAGGTGGTCGAGCTCGCGCTCAGGGAGGTCACGGCCCCCGTCGACGGCGTACATGATCTGCAGGTCGTGCGGGTCCCCGGCGACCGCGCGCAGCAGCCAGTCCCGCCACAGGCGCGCCTCGCTGCTGTAGCCACAGGCGAGCAGTGCCTCGAGGGTGAGGGACGCGTCGCGCAGCCAGCAGAACCGGTAGTCCCAGTTGCGGACGCCGCCGAAGTCCTCGGGCAGCGACGTCGTGGGTGCCGCGACGATCCCGCCGGTCTCGCCGTGGGTCATCAGCCGCAGCGTGATCAGCGACCGGAGGACCGCCTCGCGGTAGGGGCCCTCATAGCTGCAGTACGACGACCAGCGCTGCGACCGGGCAGCGGTCGCGTCGATCCGCGCATCGAACTCCAGGAAGTGCGGGATCTCGTGGTGCGAGGGGACCCACGTGGTGGCGAAGGTGAGCTCGTCACCGGCCGAGACCTCGAACACGTCCTCGTGCCTGCCGTCGACGGCCCGGGGCAGGCGGCTGCCGCGGAGCACGAAGCGGTCAGGACCCGCGACCGCGTTGACCACCTCGGTGCCGTGCACGTGCACGCGCGTGATCCACGGCATGATCTTGCCGTAACCGGTCCGCAGCACCCACTCGTGCCGCATCCGCACGGTGCCGCTGACCCCGACCACCCGGCGGACGAGGTCCGCGCGCTGGTCCCCGACCGGCATCACGTCGACGAGCTGGACCGTGCCGGTGGGGGTGGTGAAGGTCGTCTCCAGCACGGCGGTGTGGTCGACGTAGCGACGGGTGGACGTGAACTCGCCTTCAGGACCGATCAGCCAGCGGCCGTGACGGTCGTCGCCGAGCAGAGCGGCGAAGCAGGCGGGGGAGTCGAAGCGCGGCAGGCACAGCCAGTCCACGGAGCCGTCGCGGCCGACGAGCGCGGCCGTCGCCGAGTCGCCGATGACCGCGTAGTCCTCGATGGGGAGCGCCATGTCCTTCACGCTATCGGGCGAGGTGAACCGACTGGGTCACCGGCGGGTTTCGGATCGGCCGCGGTGGCTACTCTGCTGCTCGTGGAGACCGAGGAGACGACCGTGGAGGCCGGGAACACCCCGGACACGGAGCCGGCCAGTGACCAGATGACGCTCGCGAGCGCGCTGCAGGCCGAGCTGTTCGAACGTTCCCAGATGCTCGCGACGGCCGAGTCGCTGACCGGCGGCCGGCTCGGCGACGTGATGAGCGCCGCGCCCGGCGCCAGCGACACCTACCTCGGCGGCGTCATCAGCTACGCGACCGACGTGAAGCACAACGTGCTCGGCGTGTCCGAGGAGACGATCGAGAGGCACGGCGTCGTCTCGGCTGAGTGCGCGGAGGAGATGGCGACCGGCGTACGTGAGCTCGTCGGCGCCGACTGGGCCGTGAGTACGACGGGCGTGGCCGGTCCGACCAAGCAGGAGGACAAGCCGGTCGGCCTGGTCTTCATCGGTGTCGCGGGTCCCGGCGTCGTGCGCAGCGAGCGCTTCGACTTCGACGGCGAACGCGCCGAGATCCGCGAGAAGGTGGTCAAGGCCGCCATCGACCTCGTGCTCGAGACCGTCCGGACCGGCGGGTAGTCTGCACGGTCCGATGGGTAGATGCCGACGGGAAGTTTCACCCGACCGGTAGCGTTGTCCAGAGAACGTCGTCCTGAAAGGAGCAGCGGCATGGTCCTCTTCCGTCGCCTGCTCGGCGAAGTCCTCCGTTCCAGGCGGATCCGTCAGGGCCGTACGCTGCGCCAGGTCTCCGCCGATGCGCGTGTCAGCCTGGGCTACATCTCCGAGATCGAGCGCGGTCAGAAGGAAGCCTCGTCCGAGCTCCTCGCCTCGATCTGCTCCGCCCTCGACGTACCCCTGAGCGAGATCCTCGCCGAGGTCAGCGACGCCGTCGCCATGGAGGAGGCAGCCATCGCCATCGCGGTCGACGAGGCCGCTGCTCCTGCCGCGGGTGCGCCCGGCGACGTGGTCGCCTCCGCTGCCTGACCCGGCGCCCTCCTTCGTCCTCCTTCGCCGATAGTTCGTGAGCAGACCGTCGTCCAGACGCGTCGGACGACCTGGTGCCCTCGTCCTGTCCAGACATGGACCTGCCCCGCCGTGGACGACGGGGCAGGACATGCTGCTAGCTCACTCCTTGCAGCCAGGGTCGCCTTCCGTCTGGCCCGGTGGGTGACACTTCGCACCACCGTCGTTCGGACCCTTGCTCGAGTTGCCGGGCCCGAAGTCAGGGTCCGCGAACGCCGACCCTGCCGTTCCGCCGACCATAGCCGCCGTCATCACCACTGCGCCGAGAACTGCACCAATCTTGCGTCGCATGAGCATCTCCCCGTTGAAGGTTTGGTGGGACTTCTCTGAACCGCCGCGGTGGAAAAAGCGAACACCCGCCCGGGATGACGGTCAACGAAAACTCGGACACGGAATCCGTCGGGCATCTGTCCGGCAAATGCCGCAAGGGGCGGGGTCGGCACACTGGCCTCGGGTCGTCAGGAACCACGCCTTCTTCTCGAAGCAGTCGCTCGGTGACGTCGAATAGCCCGACCTTGTGCCGAACTGTTTCGGTGCTCTTGCGAGGCGAGACGGGCGGTCGTCGGCTCGCAATTCCGTAGCCATCGGGCCGGGCGGGCGAGGCTTTCGCCGAATTTGGGGACGGGTCGTCGGCCCGTTGACTGGACCGGTCAGCAGCACGTCTGGGCCGGAGTCAACAGGCCCTGGGGTCGGGCTGGCAGTGCGGGCACCAGTACGTCGCTCGCTCCTGGCTCGCCTGGGCCGAGTCGCGTTCCGCCCCGGCGCCCAGCCCGGTCGGGCCTTGCATGGCGACCCGGATCGGGGTGCCGCAGCGACGGCACGGCTGCTTGTCACGGCGGTACACCCACAGCTGCCTACCGCGCCGGGTGTCGCCGGTCGTGGTCTGAGCGGTGCGGAGCTTGTTGGCCTCGAGGACCCGCTTCGCCTGACGCAGCAAGGCGGGCACGTCGGGCACCCGGTGCACCGGCAGCCACGGGTTGAGGCCGAGCAGGAAGCAGATCTCGGACTTGTACATGTTGCCGATCCCCGCGACGTTGCGCTGGTCCAGGATCGCCTCGCCGACAGCCCGGTCGGGCTCGGCGGTCACCCGGCGCACCGCCTCGTCCAGGTCCCAGTCCGGGCCGAGCAGGTCGGGACCGAGGTGGCCGACCACGGAGTCCTCCGCGGACCGCGGGATCACCTCGACCAAGCCGAGGGCGAAGCCCACCGCGGTCCACCCCTCCGTGCGCAGCACGACCCGGGCCTCGTGGGCAGGGCGCTGCCACGTCGAGCCCTCCCGGTAGAGGTGCCAGGACCCTTCCATCTTCAGGTGGGTGTGCAGGGTGACCGCGTCGTCGCCGTCGCCGATCCGGGTGAGCAGGTGCTTGCCGCGCGCCAGGGTCTCGACCACGCGTCGGCCGGAGAGGTCGAGCGTCGCGTAGGCCGGCACCCGGAAGTCCGACGCCACCAGCACCTGCCCGGACAGCGCCTTGTCGAGGTGGTGGGCGGTGCGCCAGACGGTGTCGCCCTCAGGCACGGAGCCGCAGCCCCCTCGGCGTCGCCACGAAGCCCGCCGCCTCGAGCGCGTGCCGCAGCCCGCTGGGGCGCTCGCCGAGGCCGAGGATGTGCTCGCCGTCGGCCCGCTCGACGGTGAGCCTCCCCAGCGCCCCCTGGCGCACCGCGGTGGCCAGGCCCAGGGTGGCCGGCTCGAGCAGTCGGGGGTCGTCGGAGAAGGTCAGCAGGGTCCGGCCGCCGCGTTCGACGTACAGGAGCAGCTCGCCGTCGACGAGCACCACCAGCGCGCCGGCCTTGCGCCCCGGCCGGTGTGACCCACGGCCCTCGGACGGGTCGGCGTCGGCGACCACGCGCTCAGGCCAGGGGAGCGCCGCGCCGTAGGGGTTGGCCGGGTCGGTCGCGGCCAGCGTGACCGCGACCGGTTTGGCGCCCGGCTCCGCGCCGGGGTCGCGGGAGTACGAGCGCAGCCGGTCGACCGCGCCCGGCACACCGAACTGCGCTGCCCCGAGTGAGGCGATGAAGTACCCGCGGCGGCAGCGGCCGGTGTCCTCGAACGCCGACAGCACCTTGTAGACGCCGGCGAAACCTCCGGGCACCCGCTCGCTGGTGACCGCGCCGCGGGTCACGACGCCGTGCCGCTCGAGGAGCGCCTCGGCACTGGCGTGGGCGCGGCGGGTCGCGTCGGGCTCGAGGTCGGGCAGCAACGCCCAGCGGCCGGCCACCGTCGGCGGCCCGGTGCGGCTCGGCCCACGCCCCGGCCCTGGCGGGCGCCGGGACACGGTGCGGGCGCGCGGAGAGGTACGACGGGCGCCGGTGCTGCGGTGGGAAGTGCGCCCGGTGCTGGTCAGGGCACGGAGCGGGGCGAGCGTGTCCCCGGCGACCCGGCCCGACCAGACCAGGTCCCAGAGCGCTGCCTGGATCGCGGCCTCGTCGGACAGGCCCGCGGTGCGCTGGGCGAGGTCGGCGAGCTGGCGGTAGAAGAACGCGCCGCCGCCGGCGAGGGCGTCGAGGATCGCCTCGTGCAGCGGCGTGGACTCCAGCTCGCCGTGGTCGGGCAACGTGAGGTGGGCGGAGTCGGCGAGGTGGAGCGACACCCAGCCGTCGGTGCCGGGGAGCGTGCCGTGCCCGGCCCAGAGCACCTCGCCGCTCGCGGTGAGCTCGTCGAGCATCGACGGCACGTAGTCGACGACCCGGCTGCCGAGCACGAGCGGCTCGAGCGCCGACGCCGGCACCGCGCAACCAGCGAGCTGGTCGACCACCGCGAGCACCCCGTCGACGCCCCGGAGCCTGCCTCCGACGTTCTGCCAGGCGGGGAGGAACCGTCCGAGCGTCGCGGGCTCGACCGGCTCGACCTCCTTGCGGAGGGCGGCCAGCGAGCGGCGACGGAGCCGGCGGAGCACCTCGGCGTCGCACCACTCCGCACCCGCGCCAGCGGGGCGGAACTCGCCCTCGAGCACCCGGCCCTGCGAGCCGAGCCGGGCCAGAGTCTGCTGGGCGACGGCCACCCCGAGCCCGAGACGGGCGGCGACGTCGGCGCTTGTGAAGGGGCCGTGCGTGCGGGCGTAGCGGGAAACCAGGTCGGCCAGGGGATCGGCCACCGGCTCGGCGAACGTGTCGGGGGTGCCCGGCGGCACCGGCACCCCCAGGCCGTCGCGCAGCCGGCCGACGTCCTCGACGACAGCCCAGCGGTCCTCGCCGGCGATCCGCACCTGCACGACGCGGCGTGAGTCGCGCAGCATCCCGAGCCACGCGGAGACCGCGCCGCGCGACCCGTCGACGACCCTGGCACCGACCTCGTCGGTGCTCAGCGGGCCGAGGAGCCGCAGCAGGTCGGCAACGCCTTCGGCGTCCCGCGCCCGGCGGTCCGGCGAGAGCCGCTGCAGCTCGGCCTCGACCTCCGCCAGCACGTCGGGGTCGAGCAGCTCCCGCAGCTCGACCCGGCCGAGCAGCTCGGCGAGCAGGCCCTGGTCGAGCGAGAGGGCGGCAGCGCGCCGCTCGGCGACCGGGGAGTCACCTTCGTACATGAACGCCGCGACGTACCCGAACAGCAACGACCGGGCGAACGGCGACGGCGCCTGCGTGGCCACGTCGACGAGCCGGATCCGGCGGGCGCCGACGTCCTTCATCATCCCGACCAGCGCGGGCAGGTCGTACACGTCCTGCAGCACCTCACGGACCGCCTCGAGGACGATCGGGAAGGACGGGTACTTCACCGCGACCTCGAGCAGCTGGGCGGACTTCTGCCGCTGCTGCCACAACGGCGAGCGCCTGCCGGGGTCGCGCCGGGGGAGCAGCAGCGCCCGGGCGGCGCACTCGCGGAAGCGCGAGGCGAAGAGCGCCGAGCCGCCGACCTCGGAGGTGACGATCTCCTCGATCTCGTCGGGCTCGAAGACCACGACCTCGGCGCCCGGAGGCTCCTGGTCCGTCTCGGGCACACGGAGCACGATGCCGTCGTCCGAAGCCAGAGCCTGCGCGGCTGTGTCGCCAAGGCCGTACCGCTCCCGCAGCCGGACCCCGATCGCGAGCGCCCACGGCGCGTGCACCTGTGCGCCGTACGGGGAGTGCACGACGATCCGCCAGTCACCGAGCTCGTCACGGAACCTCTCGACCAGGATCGTCCGGTCCGACGGCAGGGTGGTCGTGGCCTCGCGCTGCTCCTCGAGGAACATCACGAGGTTGCTCGCCGCCCACTCGTCGAGGCCGGCCCCGCGGCCGCGGGCGACGGCCTCCTCGTGGGAGAGCGCGGACAGCTCGCGGGTGAACGCGCCGATCGCGGCGCCGAGCTCCGCGGGACGGCCGAGCTGGTCGCCCTTCCAGAACGGGAGGCGTCCCGGCTGGCCGGGGGCGGGGGAGACCAGCACCCGGTCGTGGGTGATGTCCTCGATCCGCCAGCTCGTCGCACCGAGGGCGAAGACGTCGCCGACCCGCGACTCGTAGACCATCTCCTCGTCGAGCTCGCCGACGCGGGACGCCTTCTCGCCCACCAGGAAGACCCCGAAGAGACCGCGGTCGGGGATGGTGCCGCCGCTGGTCACGGCGAGCCGCTGGGCGCCGGGGCGCGCGGTGAGCGTGCCGGTGACCCGGTCCCACACGACGCGGGGCCTCAGCTCGGCGAACTCGTCGGACGGGTACCTCCCCGACAGCAGGTCCAGCGTCGCGTCGTAGGCCGAGCGCGGCAGGCCGGTGAAGGGCGCGGCGCGGCGGACGAGGTCGAACAGCTCGTCGACGCCCCAGTCGTCCACCGCGGTGGCGGCGACGACCTGCTGGGCGAGCACGTCGAGCGGGTTGGTCGGCACCCGGAGGGACTCGATCTGGCCCGCACGCATCCGCTCGACCGCGACGGCGGTGTGCACCAGGTCGCTGCGGTGCTTGGGGAACAGCACGCCCCGGGAGACCTCGCCGACCTGGTGGCCGGCGCGGCCCACCCGTTGCAGGGCGCTCGCGACGGACGGGGGGGACTCGATCTGGACGACGAGGTCGACCGCGCCCATGTCGATGCCGAGCTCGAGGCTGCTCGTCGCCACCACGCAGGGCAGCACACCGCGCTTGAGGTCGTCCTCGATGATCGCGCGCTGCTCCTTCGACACCGACCCGTGGTGTGCCCGGGCGATGACCTGCGGTGCGCCGTACGACTGCCCGGACTGGGCCATGATCTCCGCGGGCGGCTCGCCGTCGCGGGCAGCCGCGGCGCCGGCGCGCTCGGCGGCGATCTCGTTGAAGCGGGCGGTGAGGCGCTCGGCCAGGCGGCGGGAGTTGGCGAAGACGATCGTCGAGCGGTGCTGCTCGATCAGGTCGACCACGCGCTCCTCGACGTGCGGCCAGATCGACGCGCGTCGCTCGGCGTTGCCGGCGGCGGACCCCTCGGGCACCTCGTCGAGCTGGGCGAGGGCGAGCTCGGTCATGTCCTCCACGGGCACGACGACCTTGAGGTCCCACTCCTTGGCGGAGCCGGGCGCGACCACCTCGACCGCCCGGGACCCGCCGAGGAACCGGGCGACCTCCTCGACCGGGCGGACCGTCGCGGACAGGCCGATCCGCTGGGCAGGCTCGTCGAGCAGCGCGTCGAGACGCTCGAGGCTGAGCGCGAGGTGGGCGCCGCGCTTGGTGCCGGCCACGGCGTGCACCTCGTCGACGATCACGGTCTCGACGCCGCGCAGCGCCTCGCGGGCCTGCGAGGTGAGCATCAGGAACAGCGACTCCGGTGTGGTGATCAGGATGTCCGGCGGATGGGTGGAGAGCCTCCGGCGCTCCGGTGCGGGGGTGTCGCCGGAGCGGACCCCGACGGTGATGTCGCGGACGGGCTCGCCGAGCCGGTCGGCCGTCTGCCGGATGCCGGTCAGCGGCGCGCGGAGGTTGCGCTCGACGTCGACCGCGAGGGCCTTGAGCGGGGAGACGTAGAGGACCCGGCAGCGGCGCAGCTTGTCGTCCGGGGCCGGCTGCGAGGCGAGCCGGTCGAGCGACCACAGGAAGGCAGACAGCGTCTTGCCGGAGCCGGTGGGCGCGACGACGAGGGCGTTGCGGCCGGCAGAGATCGTCGCCCACGCGCCCACCTGAGCGGGGGTGGGCGCGGCGAAGGCCGCCTCGAACCAGGTGCGGGTCGGGGCACTGAAGCCTTGGAGCACGCCGGACGCAGCCAATGTGCCGTCTCCACTCGTCACCGCTCCATCCTTACCCATCCCACCGACAGCCCTCGGAACGCGACCTGACGTCGTGCCGGTCCTCGTCCCGACCCCGGCCCCGGCGATGCATAAATGCGGTGAAACTGTCGGAGGCCCGATCTAGGGTTGAGTCTTGTGCCTCAACCCCACTCCGAACCCGTCACGATGACCGAGCCAGAGCGCCGCGACACGCCTCCGGCCATGATCCGCGCACGCGGGCTGCGCAAGTCCTTCGGCAGCTTCGAGGCCGTGCGCGGCATCGACGTGGAGGTCCGCCCCGGGGAGTCGTTCGGCTTCCTCGGCCCCAACGGCGCCGGCAAGTCCTCGACCATGCGGATGATCGCCGCGGTGTCCCCGCCGAGCGGCGGCGAGCTGTCCATCCTCGGCATGGACCCCGCCAAGGACGGTCCCGCCATCCGGGCGCGGATCGGTGTCTGCCCGCAGGAGGACACCCTCGACACCGAGCTGAACGTCCGCGACAACCTGATCGTCTACGGCCGCTACTTCGGCATCCCGAAGTCGCAGGTGATCGACCGCGCCGACGAGCTGCTGGAGTTCGTGTCGTTGACGGACAAGGCCAAGGCGAAGGTCGAGGACCTCTCCGGGGGCATGAAGCGCCGGCTCACGATCGCCCGTTCGCTGGTCAACAGCCCCGACCTGCTGCTCCTCGACGAGCCCACCACCGGGCTGGACCCGCAGGCCCGGCACGTGCTCTGGGACCAGCTGTTCCGCCTCAAGCGGCAGGGCGTGACGTTGGTGCTGACCACCCACTACATGGACGAGGCCGAGCAGCTGTGCGACCGGCTCGTGGTCATGGACGGCGGCCGGATCGTCGCCGAGGGCTCCCCGCTCGACCTGATCCGCGAGCACTCCACGCGCGAGGTCGCCGAGCTGCGGTTCGGGGTGGGGGAGCACGACACGCTCGCCGAGAAGGTGGCCGACCTGGCCGTCCGGGTCGAGGTGCTGCCCGACCGGCTGCTGCTGTACACCCACGACGGCGAGGAGGCGCTCGCGAAGGTCCACGAGCGGGGCCTCACCCCGGCCGCGGTGCTCGTGCGCCGCTCGACCCTCGAGGACGTCTTCCTCCGCCTCACCGGAAGGACGCTGGTCGACTGATGGCCGTCACGAACCCGGCTCCCCCCACAGGGCGCCGTCCGGACTCGCCGAGCCGTCTCGAGCTCGTGCTGCGCCAGGTCGAGTACTGGAAGACCGTCTACCTCCGGACGTGGAAGGGGTCGGCGGTCAGCTCGTTCGTGACGCCGCTGCTGTACGTCGCGGCGATGGGCCTGCTCCTCGGAGGGTTCATCGACTCCGGTGACGCCCAGCTCGAGGGCGCTCCGACATACCTCGCCTACATCGCCCCGGGCCTGCTCGCCGCGCACGTCATGCAGACCGCGGTCGGCGAGGTGCTCTGGCCGGTCATGGGCATGATCAAGTGGAACAAGACCTACATCGGCATGATCGCCACGCCCCTCGGCATCAAGGACATCGTGGCCGCCCACTTCGGGTTCGTGCTGTTCCGCGTCGGCACGACCGCGGCGGTGTTCATGGTCGTGCTCGCGTTCTTCGGGGTCTACACGTCGCTGTCCGGCGCGCTGGCGGCGTTCGCGGTCCAGCTGCTGATCGGCCTGGCTTTCGGCACGCTGCTGTACGCCTACAGCGCGGGGCTCAAGAGCGAGGCCGGCTTCGCGCTGGTCTACCGCCTCGGCGTGGTCCCGCTGTTCCTGTTCTCCGGGGCGTTCTTCCCGATCTCGAACCTGTCGGCGCCGCTGGAGTGGCTGGCCCGGGTCACGCCGCTGTGGCACGGCGTGGACCTCACGAGGATGCTCACGCTCGGCAACGTCGACGTGGGGCTCGCCCTCGTCCACGTCGTCTACCTGCTGGCGATGGTCGCGGTCGGCTGGTGGCTCGCGGTCCGCCGCCTGCACCGGAGGCTGGTCGTCTGATGGCACTCACCGGAATCGCGATGACGCGGGTCGAGCGCCGGCCGATGAACGGCATGGAGGCGTCCTGGCGCCTCGTCGACCGCAACTACCGCACGTTCGTCCGCAACTGGGTCATCTTCCTCAGCGGGTTCTTCGAGCCCGTGCTCTACCTGTTCTCGATCGGCGTCGGCGTCGGCCAGATGATCGACTCGTTCGAGTTCAACGGGCAGACCGTCGCCTATGCAGCCTTCGTCGCGCCGGGCATGCTCGCGGCCTCGGCGATGAACGGCGCGATCATGGACAGCACGTTCAACATCTTCTTCAAGCTGAAGTTCGAGAAGCTGTACGACGCCGTCCTGGCCACGCCGATGCGGGTGATCGACATCGCCCGGGGCGAGATCACGTGGGCGCTGCTGCGCGGTGGCCTGTACTCCGCCGGGTTCCTCGGGGTCATGCTCGTGATGGGCCTCGTCGGGTCCTGGTGGGGCATCCTGGCCCTCCCGGCGGCGCTGCTCATCGGCTACGCCTTCGCCGGCGCCGGGATGGCGCTGACCACGTTCATGCGGTCGTGGCAGGACTTCGAGTACGTCCAGCTCGCCATCATGCCGATGTTCCTGTTCTCGGCGACGTTCTTCCCGGTCACCGCGTTCGACGGCGTTCTGCGCTGGGTCATCGAGGCCACCCCGCTGTACCGCGGCGTCGTGCTCTGCCGAGAGCTCACGACCGGCGCGGTGTCGGTCGACTCGCTGGTGTCGGTCGTCTACCTCGCCGCGATGGGCACCCTCGGCCTGATGGTGGTCAACCGGCGGCTCGGCAAGCTGCTGCTGTCCTGACCCCGGTGGGGCGGGCTCAGGCGGCCGGGCGGTCGCCGGTGCCGATCCGGGCCCCCCGCTCGAGCCCTTGCCGGTAGGCCAGCGGGTACACCGCACGGGCGCGGTCGGCGTCGAACAGCGCGAGCGGGCTGCGGCCGGCGATGCGCGCCATCGCCCGGCTGGGCCGGATCAGGTGGATCTCGCCGGCCGGATGCCGCCGGCGCCAGCGGCGCAGCTCGCGCTCCAGCATGAAGCCGGCCGTCCTTCCCATGGGGCCCATCACGGTCCCGGCGAGCGGTGCGACGACGATGATCCGGTCGGCGACGGCCGAGGCGTCCACCGACGTCGCCGACCACATCCCGCCGTCGACGTACAGGCGGCCGGCGACGCGGTGCGGCGGCAGCAGCCCGGGTACGGCGGACGACGCCGCCACCAGGTCGGCCAACGGGTACTCGCCGCCGTCGAGGATGTGCCGGCGCCCCGTGCTCAGGCACACGGCCGAGACCGACACGAGGTGATGCGTGGACTCGTCGAAGATCTCGCGGGCGATCGCGGCGAGCACACCGGGCCGCAGGTTCGGCACCGTCGGGACCCGGGTGTGGGAGAAGTCCTCGTAGGTCATGCCCAGCGCCAGCGCCGACGCGGTCCAGGCCCCGGCGGACGTGCCGAGGGAGGGGGCGGAGGCGACCGGGATCCCGGTGTCGATCAGCCCCATGGCGACGCCGGCGGTGTAGGCGATGCCGAACACGCCCCCGCCGCCGTACACCATCGCCAGCGGATGCCGATGCTCGAGCAGCTCGGGGTGGCCGTCGACCTCGACGTGACCGGGGTCGCTGTGCTCGTGCATGAGCCACCTCCCACTGCCTCAAGCCTGCGGTGGCGCACATCGGCACACGAGGGGCCATGGACCCCTCGTCGCGGACCTTCGACCCGGCCGGTCCCGCGGGTCAGACGCGCAGGACGTGCTGAGCGGGAGCGGCGTGCTTCGCGGGGTTCAGCATCTTCTGGAACCACGCCACGTCGATCCACTGGTCGAACTTGTAGCCGACCTCGCGCATCGCCCCCACCTGCTCGAAGCCGCAGTACTTGTGCAGCCCGATGCTCCCCGGGTTGGGCAGCGCGACCAGCGCGACCGCGGTGTGGACCCCCGACTCGGCCATCGTGTCCAGCAGCGCCGGGTAGAGCAGCTTGCCGATCCCCTTGCCGCGGACCGACGGGTCGAGGTAGATCGAGGTTTCCCGGGTGAGGCTGTACGCGGGACGGGGTCGGAAGCTCCAGGAGTACGCGTAGCCCACCACGTCCTCGTCCTCGTCCACCGCCACGAGCAGGTGGTCGCCGGCGTGCTTGCCGGCCAGCTTCTCGTGCCAGTACGCCGAGTCGGGCGGTTCGAGGTCGAAGGTCGCGATGCTGTTCGCGATCTCGTGCTCGTAGATGGCTGCGATGTCGGAGAGGTCACCCTCCACGGCCGGACGGATCAGGAACTCGGCGGGCATGATCACATTCTCGCAGGGTCCGGGGGCCGACGTACCCTCGTGCTCGAGACCGCGACGGCCACGGGAGAGGTATGCGCCACACGGAGTTCTGGGACCGCATGGAGCACGCTCTCGGTGCCTCGTACGCGCGGACGTGGGCGCGGGAGCACGTCATCGCCGACCTGGGTGGGCGGACGGTCGTCCAGGCGCTCGAGGCGGGGGAGAGCCCGAAGGTCGTGTGGGGCGCGGTCTGGCGGGCGCTCGGTCTCCCCGCCTCGGAACGCTGACGCGCTCTCCGGGGCGGCCCGGGCCGACGAGGGCCGGCCGACTGCCGGATCGTGCCGGACTGCCGATCCACGTCGAGGTCGTGGATGGGGACGGGAAGGTCGTGGACGGCCAGGGGCTCAGCTGCCTGCGCAGCACGTTCTTCCACCACGCGGACAACCTCAGCGTGCCGGAGGCGGGCATCTACTCGCTGCGCGTGTCCCTCGAGGCGCCCGGCTTCTCCCGGCACGGCGAGGCCGGTGAGGAGCCGGCGCTCAGCGAGCCGACGACGGTGACCTTCGAGGACGTCGAGCTCACGACCGGGTGAGAACCCGAAACTGACGCGCGGGCTCCGAGGAGCGGGTGAGACGATCTACGGCGTGAACCAGCCCCCCTCCTCGGCCCGCGCCGGCCGCCGCGTCGCCGGCTGGGTCGGCGGCGCCTCCGCAGACTTCGCCCGGGGCGTCGCCGGCGGCGTCAGGTGGCCCGACCACCGGCTCCAGCAGGTGCAGCGGCGCACGCTGTGGACCCTCGTCGCCTCGCAGGGCCTCGGCGGTCTCGGCATCACGATCGGCGTGGCCGTCGCCGCCATCCTCGCCGAGGACATCCTCGGGTCACCCGAGCTCGCCGGTCTCGCGCAGACGATGCAGGTGCTCGGCGCCGCCGTCGCGTCGTTCCTCCTCGCCCACCTGATGGGCAAGTACGGGCGCCGTCCCGGACTCGCGCTCGGCTACGTGCTCGGCGCGGCCGGGGCCGGCCTCGCGGTTCTCGCCGGCGTGATCGACTCGTTCGCCACGCTGCTGGTCGGCGCCGCGCTCCTCGGGTCGACGACCGCCGCGAACAACCAGTCGAGGTACGCCGCGACCGACCTCGCCAAGCCGCACCGCCGGGCGAGCGCGCTCTCGCTGGTGGTGTGGGCGACCACGATCGGCGCGGTCGCGGGCCCCAACCTGACCGGGGTCGCAGGGGACGTGGCGGCGGAGATCGGGCTCCCGCCGCTGACCGGTCCGTTCATGTTCGGCGTGGTCGGCATGGTGGCCTCGGCCGTGGTGATCCTGGTCTTCCTCCGCCCGGACCCGCTCGTCGTCGCGCGCCAGGCCGTCGTGGACACGGGTGCCCCGCCCGTCGTACTCACCGGGACGAAGTGGTCGCGCGTCCGCGAAGTGATCCGCACCCGCACCGGGGTGGCGGCCGGTGTCACGACCCTCGCGCTCGCGCACGCCGTGATGATCGCGGTGATGGTGATGACGCCGCTGCACATGCACCACGGTGGCGCGGAGCTCGACATCATCGGCATCGTGATCAGCGCCCACGTCCTCGGGATGTTCGCGTTGGCCCCGGTGAACGGCTGGGCGTCGGACCGCTTCGGCCGCGTTCCGGTGATGAACGCCGGTGCCGTCGTGCTCCTGCTCTCGTTGATGCTCTCCGGCACCGCGCCCACCGGTGCGTCGTGGCAGATCGGCTGGGCGCTGTTCCTGCTCGGGCTCGGCTGGTCGATGTGCACCGTGTCCGCCTCGACGCTGCTCTCCGAGTCCGCCCCGCTCGACGCCCGTACCGACGTCCAGGGCGCCGCCGACCTGATCATGGGCCTGGTCGCCGCCGCCGCGGGTGTCGTCGCGGGCCTCGTGATGGCTGCACTCGGCTTCGGCGCCCTCAACATCTTCGCCGCCCTGCTGGTGACCGGCATCGTGACCGCCGCGGAGTTCGCGCGCAGGTCGGGCCGCGGTACGACCGGCAGCGGGGCGTCCGACGAGGAGCCCCTGTCCCTCTGATCCGGCCGGCTGTTTACCAGGGGATGCAGGAAAATGGTCGCTTCCCATGGGGATAAGGCCGTGGGAAGCGGCAGGTTGCCGTGGGGAGTCCGGTGAACATCGACGAGCCCACGGACTTGCCGCAACACGGGGCGTGTCGGGTCTCGGATCGAACACGTGTTCGGGTTAGGGTTGGTCCACAACCACGATGCAGAGGCTGGACATCCACAGACGAGCTCGTGTGATCTCGAACTGTCGGAGGTGCCCTCTAGTGTCAACCGCGATGAAGAAGAGCTCAGGATCCGCGAGCAGGCGGACAGACGGACGGATTACTTCAATGGCTGGTGGAGACCGCGACAAGGCGCTTGACGCCGCGCTCGCGAACATCGAACGACAGTTCGGCAAGGGCTCGGTCATGCGCCTCGGCGACGAGACCCGCGCCCCCCTCGAGGTCATCCCGACCGGAGCCATCTCCCTCGACATCGCACTGGGTATCGGCGGGCTTCCCCGCGGCCGCGTCGTGGAGATCTACGGTCCGGAGTCCTCCGGTAAGACCACGGTCGCCCTGCACGCGGTGGCCAACGCCCAGCGGGCCGGCGGGATCGTCGCGTTCATCGACGCCGAGCACGCGCTCGACCCGGAGTACGCCAAGGCTCTCGGCGTCGACACCGACGCGCTCCTGGTCTCGCAGCCGGACTCCGGTGAGCAGGCGCTCGAGATCGCCGACATGCTGATCCGCTCCGGCGCGCTCGACCTGATCGTCGTCGACTCCGTCGCCGCGCTCGTGCCCCGCGCCGAGATCGAGGGCGAGATGGGCGACAGCCACGTCGGCCTCCAGGCCCGGCTGATGAGCCAGGCGCTGCGCAAGATGACCGGTGCCCTCAACGGCGCCGGCACCACGATGATCTTCATCAACCAGCTGCGCGAGAAGATCGGCGTGATGTTCGGGTCGCCTGAGACCACGACCGGTGGTCGCGCGCTGAAGTTCTACTCCTCGGTCCGGCTCGACGTGCGCCGCATCGAGACCCTCAAGGACGGCACCGACATGGTCGGCAACCGCACCCGGGTCAAGGTCGTGAAGAACAAGGTCGCCCCGCCGTTCAAGCAGGCGGAGTTCGACATCATGTACGGCCAGGGCGTCAGCCGCGAGGGTGGCCTGATCGACGTCGGCGTCGAGCAGGGCCTCGTCCGCAAGGCCGGTGCCTGGTACACCTACGAGGGCGACCAGCTCGGCCAGGGCAAGGAGAACTCCCGCAACTTCCTGCGCGACAACCCCGACCTCGCCAACGAGATCGAGAAGCGGATCCTCGAGAAGCTCGGCATCGGCGCCCACGTGGACAAGCCCGCCAGCGGTGCCGACCCCGCTGAGCCGACCGGGGTCGACTTCTGACCCACCCGATGACGCAGAGTGCGGACGACCGTCCGTCTGGTTCTCACCTCCCAGGGACCCAGGCGGACGGTTCTGCGTCCCCGGTCGACGAAGCCGCGGCGTGGCTCGAGGCGACCGCCGGGATCCCGAGGCCGGCACCGCAGCTCCGTGCCGGGGACGACTTCGAGCGCGAGCCGGTCGAGGGCGCCGGCCAGGCGCACAGCGCGCTCGGCAGGGGAGGCGACGCGGGGAAGCCGCGCCGTCGCGCCGCGCAGGCCCCACCGGAGGACCCGGTCCTGCTCGGCCCGGACGCCGACGCGGAGGAGGTCGCTCGCAAGATCCTCCTCGACCAGCTCACCGGCCAGGCCCGGAGTCGCGCCGAGCTGGCCACCAAGCTCGCCAAGCGCCGCGTCCCCGAGGAGGTCGCGGAGCGGCTGCTCGACCGGTTCGAGGAGGTCGGGCTGGTCGACGACGCGGCGTTCGCGCGCCTGTGGGTCGAGTCCCGCCAGCCCGGCAAGGGCCTCGGGCGGAGGGCGCTCGCCCAGGAGCTTCGCCGCAAGGGCATCGACGAGGAGGTCGCGAGGTCCGCCCTGGCCGAGGTCGAGCCCGAGGACGAGGAGGAGGCGGCCCGGGAGCTGGTCCGACGCAAGCTGCGCACCATGCGCAACGTCGACCGTGCCACTGCCACCCGCCGGCTCGGCGGCATGCTCGCGCGCAAGGGCCACAGCGGCGACATCGTGTGGCGCGTCGTCCGCGAGGAGCTCGAAGCGCGCGGTCTCGAGGACCCTGAGAACTGCGCTGACCTGCACGGAGAGGACTGGTCTCCTTGACCGGCCCCCGTCCGCGACCTAGCCTCGAAAGAGAAGTACCTCTCCGAGCAATCGGACCTGAAACAGACATTGACCCGGCTAAGCCGGACATGCGCGACACGTACTGAGTCTCACTCGCGGCGGGTTTTCCCGTCGCTCGGTGACGCGTACCCAGGTCGCGCCCATAGCGACAGGAGCCTGGGATGAACCTTTTTGCCGTTCCGGCGGACCAGGCCGGCGAGACCTCGCCGCTCCTTCTCGGCAACGGCATGGTGGGTTGGCTCCTGGCCATCATCACCCTGCTCGTGGTCGCCGGCGTGGGCACCCTCGCGGTGGTCCTCGTCAACAGGCACCGTGCCGGGAAGCACGCCGATGCCCTGCACCGCGACCTGCAGGAGCAGCGCCAGGACATCGAGCGGCGGGAGCACCGGATCAGCGAGCGTGAGACCCGGCTCGACGAGCGCGTCCGCCAGATCGAGGCACGCTCCCAGCAGGTCACGGCGGCGGAGGCGGAGCTCGAGACCAAGCGGGCCGAGCTCCTCGACATCGAGAAGGAGCGTCGCCGCACCCTCGAGCAGGTCGCCGGCCTGACCGCCGAGGACGCGCGTGCCCAGCTCGTGGAGAGCATCGAGGCCGACGCGAAGCGGGTCGCCGCGATCAGCGCCCGTGACATCGAGCGGGCCGCGCAGGAGCAAGCCGACGCGCGTGCCAAGCGCATCCTGGCCACCGTCATCCAGCGGCTCGCCTCGGAGCAGACCAGCGAGTCCGTGGTCTCCACGGTGCAGCTCTCCGGCGATGACATGAAGGGCCGGATCATCGGCCGCGAGGGACGCAACATCCGGTCGTTCGAGCAGATCACCGGCGTCAACCTCATCGTCGACGACACACCGGGTGCGGTCCTGCTCAGCTGCTTCGACCCGGTCCGCCGGGAGATGGCCCGGCTGACGCTCGAGGAGCTGGTCGCCGACGGCCGGATCCACCCGACCCGGATCGAGGAGGTCCACGAGCGGTCCTGCCTCGAGGTCGACCGGCTCTGCGTCCGGGCCGGCCAGGACGCCGCGCTGGAGATGGGGATCACCGACCTCCACCCCGAGCTGGTCGCCACGCTCGGCAAGCTGAAGTACCGCACCTCCTACGGCCAGAACGTGCTGCGCCACCTCGTCGAGTCCGGCCGCGTCGCCGGCCTGCTCGCCGACGAGCTCGGGCTCGACCGTGCCCTGTGCATCCGCGGCGCGTTCCTGCACGACGTCGGCAAGGCGCTGACCCACGAGGCCGAGGGGTCGCACGCCATCGTGGGCGCCGAGCTCGCCCGCAAGTACGGCGAGTCGGAGGACGTCGTACACGCCATCGAGGCGCACCACAACGAGATCGAGCCGCGCACGGTCGAGGCCGTCATCACCCAGGCCGCGGACGCGGTCAGCGGTGGGCGGCCGGGGGCCCGGCGGGAGTCGCTCGAGGCGTACGTCGAACGCCTGCACCGGCTCGAGGAGATCGCCATGGCCAAGCCCGGGGTGGAGCGTGTGTTCGCCATGCAGGCCGGCCGGGACGTGCGCGTCATGGTGCTGCCCGACGAGGTCGACGACATCGGGGCACAGGTGCTCGCCCGCGACATCGCCAAGCAGTTCGAGGAGGAGCTGTCCTACCCCGGCCAGATCAAGGTCACGGTGATCCGCGAGTCCCGCGCCACCGAGGTCGCCCGCTGAGCCCACCGCGGGAGAATCGGCTGGCGCGGTGAAGTTACCAGTCGGTAATGTTCGCGTCATGGCGAACGTGATGGACCTCTACACGCAGGTCACCCGGCTCCCGGCCGGCAAGAAGCTCTTCTCCGTGCTGTTCTCGCAGAAGGCGCCGTACTTCGCGACGGTCCGCCCGCGGTTCGTCGAGCTGCGGCCGAACTACGCCGAGCTGAAGATCCGGAAGCGGCGGCGGGTGCAGAACCACATCGGCACGCTCCACGTGATCGCGATCTGCAACGGCCTCGAGGCGGCGATGGGCGCGCTTGCCGAGGTGACCGTGCCGGCGGACAAGCGGTGGATCCCCAAGGGGATGGACCTCAGCTACACGGCCAAGGCCACCAGTGACATCACCTGTATCGCCGAGACCGACCCGTCCGCGTGGACCGGGGACGACCCGGACGTGCCGGTGCGTGTGCGCGGGGTCCGCGACGACGGCACCGTGGTGGTCGAGGGAGCCATCCGGCTGTGGGTGACCGAGAAGCCGACGGCTCCTGTCGCCGCTCCCGCCTGAGCTCGGCTGCGCGTCCCACAAACGCTCGTGACGTCCCGCTGCCGGGGCGTCACGCCATCGGCAGGGCCTCCTCCGCGGCCTGCACCTGGGCTGCGGCGCCCCGACCGCGTCTGGCCATCCGGCCCTCGAGCCAGGTGGCGAAGAAGGCGACCAGGCTGTTCATCGCGACGTAGATGACGGCGATCAGCAGGTAGGTCATCAGGTTGTTGTTGACGAACTCCGCGATGCTCTTCCCCTCGCGGACCAGCTCCTGGTAGGCGACCGCGAATCCGAGGGACGTGTCCTTCAGGACGACCACGCACTGGCTGATGATGGCCGGCAGCATGAACCGAACCGCCTGCGGCGCAAGAATGGAGTTCATCACCTGGCTCTTGCGCATGCCGATGGCGTACGCCGCCTCACTCTGGCCCTTGGGCACCGCGGCGAGACCGGCCCGGAACACCTCGGCCAGGACCGAGCCGTTGTAGAGCGTCAGACCGGCGACGAGCGCCACGAGGTTCCCGGACTCGCCGAGTCGAGGGCCGATGAAGGCGAAGAGGAAGAAGATCAGGAGCAGGAGCGGGATCGCCCGGAAGAACTCGATGACCGCGGTCGCGGGGACGCGGAAGTACCAGTGGTCGGAGAACCTGCCCACGGCGAGAATGGCGCCGAGGACGATCGAGAGGACGATCGCGATGACGGCGGCGGTGAGGGTCGCCTGGACGCCCTGGCCGATCGCGCGCCAGACGTTCTCCTGGGAGAGGTCCTCGAACAGCTCGCGCTCGAAGTTGCCCTCTTGCCAGAGCTTCCACAGGACCAACGCCGTGACCGCGATGAAGAAGACCGCGAAGACGGCCGAGTAGAGCCGGTGCCTCCGGCGGGTGCGAGGGCCTGGTACGTCGAACAGGACGCTCGTGCTCATCAGGCCACCTTCGTCTTCCGCTCGAGGATGTGCGCGACTCCGGAGATCGCGAAGACCAGCACCATGTAGCCCGCGGCGAACCCGAGGAAGATCACGAGGAGCTGGTCGGCGTTGTCGTTGATGAGCTTCTTCATCAGGAACGTCGCCTCGGTCACGCCCACGGCCGCAGCCACACTGCTGTTCTTGGTCATCGCTATCAAGGTGCTCGCCAGCGGCGGGATCACCGCCCGGAACGCCTGGGGCATGACGACGAGCTGGAGGGTCTGCCCGAACGTCATGCCCACCGACCTCGCGGCCTCGGCCTGTCCCACGGCGATCGAGTTGATGCCGGACCGGACGGCCTCGCAGACGAACGCAGCGGTGTAGATGCCGAGTGCGGTGGTGGCGAAGATGTAGAAGGCGTTGAAGCTCAGCAGGGGCAGCCGGGTGCCGAACAGCGTGTTGAGGTTCAGGCTCGGGTTGACGCCCAGCTCCGGCAGGCCGAACACGAAGATCAGCATGATCAGCAGCAGGGGTGTGTTGCGCACGACGTTGACGTAGGCGGTCCCGACGAGGCGGCCCAGCGGGATGGGAGAGACGCGCAGTGCGGCGAGCACGAAGCCGAGGACGAGCGCCAGAACGCCGGCCATGATCATCATCTCGATGGTCCGGCCGAACGCGGTGAAGAACTGCTCGCTGTTCTCGATGAAGACGTTCATCGTCAGGGGGTCACCTTCGTCGGGAGTCCCGTGTCGCCACGGGGATGAGGGGTCGGGGGCGCCACCTGGCGTCCCCGACCCTCGTCACGTCCTACTCGCAGGGGTCGAGCGTCGGCTGCTCGGGCGTCTCGACGCCGGACGCCTGGCCCAGGGTGATCTCGAAGGCCTCCTCCCACGTGCCGTCCTCGAACGCACCCTCGATGGTGTTGTTCAGGAACTGGCACATCTCGGCGTCGCCCTTCTTGTAGCCGATGCCGTAGCGCTCCTCGGAGAACGGCTCGCCGACCACGGTCAGCTCGTCGTTCTCGGCGGCGTAGCCGGCCAGGATCGCGCCATCGGTCGTGACCGCGTCGACGGTCTCGTTCTCGAGCTGGTCGACACACTCGGAGTAGGTGCCGAAGGGCACCGGGTCGGCGCCGTACTCGTCCTGCACCCGCGCGAGCGAGGTCGAGCCTTCGACCGAACAGACCTTGATGCCGCTCAGGTCTTCGGGTCCGCTGATCTTCTCATCGTCGGCCTTGCGGATCAGGAGCTGCTGGCCCGTGACGTAGTAGGGGCCTGCCTGGCCGACAACCTGACGGCGCTCGTCGGTGATGGAGTACGACGCGATCACGATGTCGACGGTGCCGTTCTGGATGAAGCTCTCGCGGTTGTCGGAGATGGTCTCGACCCACTCGACGTTCTCGCTGTCCGGGTCGATGCCGAGCTGGGCGGCGATGATGCGGCCCATCTCGATGTCGAAGCCGGTCGGCAGGTCCTCGCCCGGCTCCTTGAAGCCGATGCCGGGCTGGTCGACCTTGACACCGATCTTGATCGACCCGGACTCGGCGAGGTCGGCCGGCGTACCGGAATGCTCCGGGTTCTCGACGACCTCGAGCTCGATGTGGTCGCCACTCGCGCCGTCTCCGCCGCCGCCACACGCGGCCAGCGTCAGCGCCAGCCCCGCCGCGGCGATGACCGCCTTGGAATTCGTGAACCGCATTGTTTCCCCTTCTTGTTTCTGGCCGGTCGCCGACAGCGTCCGGCCCAGCTCGTTGGTGGTGTCAGTGCTTGAGGATCTTGCCGAGGAAGTCCTTGGCCCGGTCCGACTGCGGGTTGGTGAAGAACTGCTCGGGGGTGCTCTCCTCGACGATCTGGCCGTCGGCCATGAAGATCACGCGGTCGGCCGCCGTACGCGCGAAGCCCATCTCGTGGGTCACCACGACCATGGTCATCCCGCGCCTGGCGAGGTCGACCATGACGTCGAGGACCTCCTTGATCATCTCCGGGTCCAGCGCGGAGGTCGGCTCGTCGAAGAGCATCACCTTCGGCTCCATCGCCAGCGCACGGGCGATCGCGACGCGCTGCTGCTGACCACCGGACAGCTGGGCGGGGTACTTGTTCGCCTGCTCGGCCACTCCGACTCGCTCGAGCAGCTCGCCGGCCCGCCGCTCGGCGTCCTCCTTCTTCTGCTTTCGAACCTTGATCGGCCCGAGAGTGACGTTCTGGAGGATCGTCTTGTGCGCGAAGAGGTTGAAGGACTGGAACACCATGCCGACCTCGGCCCGGAGCTTGGCCAGCGCCTTGCCCTCATCGGCAAGAGGCTCACCGTCGAGGGTGATCGTCCCCTCCTGGATCGTCTCCAGGCGGTTGATCGCGCGGCACAGGGTCGACTTGCCGGACCCCGAGGGCCCGATCACGACGACGACCTCGCCCTTGTTGATGGTGAGGTTGATGTCCTTGAGGACGTGGAGGTCCCCGAACCACTTGTCGACATGGTCGAGGACGACCAGAGGCTGGCCCGGGCCGGGGCCGGAGGACGCAGGGGACGATGCTTCCGCAGCGGTCATGCCTGCACCGTAGCGAGTCGGAAGTCTGGCTGCCTACATGCAGACGCCTCAGGGCCGTTTCAATACGGTTAAGACGGGGACTCACCTGTAGTCATCGACGAAAGGGATTCACGTGGCTCGCAAGAACCCGGTGGGCAAGCTCGCCGAGACAGCTCTCAGCACCCTGAAGGACCCGAAGGCCGCCGTCGGCAAGGTCGTCGGCCAGGCCATGGACACCGTGGCGCTGGGCAAGACCGTCGCGGGCACCGCGGGCTCCGTCGCCGGGTCGGCCGCAGGCTCCGTGGTGAGCCGGGCGACCGGTCGCGGGGCCAGGAAGACCGTGGCCGTCACCCCGATCACACCGGTCACGCCGGCCACGCCGGCCTCTCGCCCGGACCTCCGCGCGGTGCCGGAGGTCAACGAGCCGGCGCACACCCAGCCGAGGGCGAAGAAGTCCGCAGACTCGCCGAAGAAGCACGGGGACGTGCTGTCGACGCCGAAGAGGACCGGCGGGGCGGAGGCTGCTCCGGCTGGGAAGAAGGCGGCTCCGGCTGCTCCGGCCGCGAAGAAGGCCGCCAAGAAGGCGCCGGCGAAGAAGGCGGCCGCCAAGAAGGCCCCCGCCAGCAAGGTGGCAGCGACCCCGGCGGACGTGGCCGAGGTCGTGGAGGCCGCGGTGGCGGAGGACCCGACCAAGACCGGCGCCCAGCCTGCGAAGAAGGCCACCCGGAAGGCGTCCGCCAAGAGGACGTCCGCCGAGTCCTCGAGCCCGGGTGGCAAGCTGCCCGTCAAGAAGGCACCCGCCAAGAAGGCACCGGCCAAGAAGACCTCGGCGAAGGCTGCGCCGAAGACAGCCGCTCAGCTCGCGGCGAACGAGGGCGACGACGTCACGACGCCGGCCGGTATCCCCGCTGCTGCGGAGGGCACGAACCCGTCCACCGGTGACACCAGCCTCACCCAGCCGGGCACGGAGCCGCTCTTCGACGAGGGCACGATGAAGGCGGTCGCCAGCGAGTCCGAGCAGCTCCGGAAGGCGGCCGACAGCACGCCCGAGTGACATGCGCACCAGGCTCGACCAGCCCCCGGACCCGGTCCGGGGGCCGGTCTCGTGTCGGAGCAGGTGGCGTACGACGGACGCGGTACCGGGCAGGACGGACCCGCTGACCGTGGACAGCCAGGTGACGATGGAACTCGTTTCACTATCCTGCAGCGCATGGACATCAACGGTGCAAGCGCAGTCGTCACGGGTGGGGCCTCCGGGATCGGTGCCGCCGCCGCTCGGGCCCTCGCGGCCAAGGGCGCGAAGGTCGTCGTCGCGGACCTCCAGGAGGAGAAGGGCCGGCAGGTCGCCGAGGAGATCGGCGGCCGCTTCGTCAAGGTCGACGTCACGAAGACCGAGGACATCGTGGCCGCGGTGGAAGCCGCGGGGGAGATGGGTCCGCTTCGTGTGCTGGTGAACTCCGCCGGCATCGGCTGGGCGCAGCGGACGATCGGCCGCGACGGCAGCTACGACTCCGCGCACGACCTCGACGCGTTCAAGAAGGTCGTCGCGATCAACCTGTTCGGCACCTTCGACGCGATCCGGATCGCCGCCACCGCGATGAGCCGCAACGAGCCCCTCGACGAGTCGGGGGAGCGCGGCGCCATCGTGAACCTGGCCTCGGTCGCCGCGTTCGACGGCCAGATCGGGCAGGCGAGCTACTCGGCGTCCAAGGGCGGCGTGGTCGGGATGACCCTGCCGATCGCACGCGACCTGTCGGCGGTGGGCATCCGCGTCAACACGATCGCGCCCGGACTGATCGACACCCCGATCTACGGCGAGGGCGAGGCCAGCGAGCAGTTCAAGGCGAACCTGGAGAAGGGCGTGCTCTTCCCCAAGCGCCTCGGTGCACCCGACGAGCTGGCGTCGATGGTCGTCGAGGCGGCCACCAACAGCTACCTCAACGCGGAGACGATCCGTGTCGACGGCGGCATCCGCATGCAGCCCAAGTAGCCCCCTTCTCGACGGGCCGGCCGAACGGGCGCGTGGCGGTCGCGCCGGCCGTGGCGGTCAGGCGGTGCGGAGGAAGACCGGGTCCGTCAGGGCGACCGCGTGCTGCCGGCCGAGTCGGTCGTCGCGTCGGTGGGCACCGCGTCGGCCGGCGTCGCGGGTCGACGTACCTCTGCGCGGACGAAGGGCACCGTCGCCGGCGGCGTGTGCTCGAGCAGCACTCGCCCCTCGCGGGTTTCGTCGGCGAGCGGGCTGCGCCGTACCCTTGTGCAGTTATGTCTTCCACTGCTCCGCGCACCTACGAGGTCCGCACCTACGGGTGCCAGATGAACGTCCACGACTCCGAGCGGCTCACCGGCCTGCTCGAGGACGCCGGGTACGTCCGCGCACCCGGGGACGCGCAGGCGGATGTCGTGGTGTTCAACACCTGCGCGGTGCGTGAGAACGCCGACAACAAGCTGTACGGCAACCTCGGCCATCTCGCACCGATCAAGGCCGCGAACCCCGGCATGCAGATCGCCGTCGGCGGCTGCCTCGCGCAGAAGGACCGCGACACCATCACGACGAGGGCGCCGTGGGTCGACGTCGTCTTCGGCACCCACAACATCGGCTCGCTGCCGGTGCTGCTCGAGCGGGCGCGCGTGCAGGAGGAGGCTCAGGTCGAGATCCTCGAGTCGCTGTCGGTCGTCCCGTCCACGCTGCCCACCAAGCGCGAGTCGGCGTACGCCGCGTGGGTGTCGATCTCGGTCGGGTGCAACAACACCTGCACCTTCTGCATCGTGCCCGCACTGCGGGGCAAGGAGAAGGACCGCCGCCCCGGCGAGATCCTCGCCGAGGTCGAGGCGCTGGTCGCCGAGGGCGTCACCGAGATCACCCTGCTGGGCCAGAACGTCAACGCCTACGGCGTGGAGTTCGGCGACCGGCAGGCCTTCTCCAAGCTGCTGCGCGCCTGCGGCGGGATCGAGGGCCTCGAGCGGGTGCGCTTCACCTCGCCGCACCCGGCCGAGTTCACCGACGACGTCATCGAGGCGATGGCCGAGACCCCCAACGTGATGCCGTCGCTGCACATGCCGCTGCAGTCCGGCTCCGACAAGGTGCT
>DASTPU010000076.1:0-41646 GCA_035762105.1 Nocardioidaceae bacterium
CACCCGCGACGACGATGTTGAGCCCCGCCCGCACCGAGGCGTCGAGGAGCCGCGCGGCCTGGTCGGTCAGGCTGCCGAGCTCGACGAGGTCGTGCAGGCGCGAGGCGCGTACGACGAACTTCCGGATGTTGACCGCACTGAACCCGCGTGCGATGCCTTCCAGGACCACGTGCAGGCGGTGACCGTCCGGCAGCATCGCGTCCACGAACGGCTGGGACAGGTCCACCCGGCGACCGCTGGACTTGAGCATCCGCTCGACCAGCTCGGCCACCTGCGCCCGGTCGAGGATCGTGCTGGTCAGCTCGTGACGACCGGCCCGGGCGACGAACACCCGGCTCGGGTCGTTGATCCAGACCTCCTCGACCTCGGGGTCGTCGAGGTATCGCTGGAGCGGGCCGAAGCCGGCGACACGGGCGACGAGCTCGTCGACGACCGCGTCCTCGTCGCCGACCGGCGAGACGGTGCCGGTGAGGCTGCGCTGGTTGTGCTCGGTCACCAAGCGGGCCGCGAGGGAGCGGACCAGGCCGACCTCGCGCTGGGGGTCGATGCCGTCGCGCCGGACGGCCTCTCTCAGGTCCGCGTCCAGTCCCTCGACGATGTCGTCGTACGCGTCGGCAAGCGTCACGCTCATGGTCCCCGCTCCATCACGTAACCGGTCTCGGGTCGATCCGGAGTCTGGCGCAGGGACTAGTCCGACGGCTAGACCCATTTCCGGGCTTTGGGGACAAACCGTGGCTCATGTGACTTCCGGGACGACAGAGCCTGGAGTGGCGACACGACCCGGCCCGCGCGAGGCATGGAACCCGGCTCAGCTGGGTAGATGTAGGGCTGGTCACCGGGCCATGACAAGTCCCGCCGTATCTCGGGAGCGGCGGGACTGTCCATGTCCGGAGCCCGCGGCGTCCCCGTGCCACGCCGCGAGCCCCGAGCCCGTCACCGGAACTGGTAGTTCGTCCCGGGCAGCTGACCCAGCGCGGTCGGCGGCAGGTCAGTCGCGGTCACCCGCCCCTCCTGCTCGGGAGCGACCGGTGAGTGCTTGCGAAGGTGGCGCGCCACCGCGTCGTGGAGCGTGAAGGACAGGTCCTGCCGGTCCCGGACGCCCTTGATCCGGCAGAGCACGTCGTCGGGGTCGCCGTTGCGCTCGCAGGCCGCGAACGTGTAGTCCCGGGCGGGGTCGAGCTCGGCCCCGCCGATCTTGATGCTGTTGACCCGCTTGCCCTGGTCGGCGCCCGCGGTGAAGCTCACCGTCATGCCGCTCATCCGGACCACCCAGCCGCCGAACCGCTGGAGGGGGTTCTTCGCGAAGACGTTGTTGAGCTCCTTCTCCATCCACGGCCGCACCAGCGATCCCGGCACGGTCGCGATCCGGGCGCCCGCGTTCACCGGCAACATGCTCCAGAGGTACTCCCGCGTGATGTCGGCCGACCCACCTGCCGGGTTCAGCGGCGGGCAGAACCGGAACCCGTTCGACAGCGCCACGTCGACGGCCCGTCCCTCGCCGGCGAGCTCCTCGTTGGCGGTCTCCAGGAGCGCGTCGGTGATCAGGTTGTCCATCGGCGTCTCGAGGACGTAGTACCGGAGCAGGGGCGTGGTGGTCGCGCCGAGGACCTCGGAGAGCTCCTTCTTGTACGGCGCCTGCACCTGGACCACCACCGACCTCATGTCCGGGTCCTCGGCGTACTCCGCCTCGCCGACCTCCATCAGGTCGTACGCCGAGTCCTTGACCTGGCCGTTCTCGACGACCAGGTCGAGCCGGCCGACGAACGAGCCGAAGGCTCCCGGCTCGGTGACCGTGGCGTACCTGCCCTCGATCGGCTCCCGCACCCGCTCGTGGGTGTCGGCACCGAGGATGTAGTCGACGCCCTGCATGTAGTCCTGGCTCGCCAGGTCCACCTGCTGTGCGATCCCCATGTGGGTGATGGCGAAGACCACGTCGCACTCGCGCGCCTCGCGGAGGTGCCGGACCCAGTGCGCGGCGTTGTCCTCGGGGAAGGTGAACTTGATCCCGACGCTGTACGACGGGTCCTGCCGCACCGGGACCAAGGGGTCGTTGAACGACAGGAACCCGATCCGCACGCCGCCGACCTCGCGCACGTGCACCGGCTTGAAGAGGAAGCCGCCGAGGTCGCCGTTCTTGTCATGGTGCATGTTCGTCGAGACCACGGGGGCGCCGTAGTCCCCCATCACCTCGAGCAGCCGGCTCTTGCCGTACACGACCTCCCAGTTGCCCGGGATCACCGCGTCGTAGCGCAGGTGGCGCATGACCGGCGCCATCGCCGCGCCCTCGCTGAGCGCTGCCCACCCACTCCCCTGGAGGCAGTCGCCTGCGTCGACCAGCAGCGTGCCGGTGGGGTTCTCCGCGCGGACCCGGTCGACCAGCGTCTGGATCCGCGCCATGCCACCGGTACGACGGAAGGTGGGCCCGCCGTCCTCCCAGAAGAACTCGTCGTGGGTGTCGAGCTGGCCGTGGATGTCGGCGGTCTGGAGAACGGTCAGCAGGGTTGCCCGCCCCTCCCGGACGGCCCGGCTCTGCCGCAGGGTCGTGGCCGACGCCCCCGAGGCGCTCGACGCGACCAGCGGCCCGAGCCCCGCCACCAGACCACCCGCCCCGAGTGCTCGAAGGATGCCCCGCCGGCTCGGCCTGCGGTGGGAGGGCTCGGGCGCATCTTGACGTGGGTCGTGGTTCAATGTGGCTCCTCGGTGTGACGTGGACCACTCCAGGAAGCCGTGTGAGTGCGTCTAGACGCCATAGACGAACCGCCATTTTGCGCTCAAAGTGCTTGGATGCCGTCTATCCGGGAGCCCGAGCAGCGCTGGGAGGCCTCATGAACGTGGTTCGGTCCGACCTCACCCCCCTCGTGGGGACCGAGCGGGTTGCCTGCGGTCTCAGGCTGGCGGTGGGGCTGCTGCTGCTCGCGATGACGGTGGCCTTCGAGCCGGTCCTCCCCTGGCTCGCCGTCGCCATGACGGTCACCGCCGTCGGCTGGTCGGCGCTGATGTTCGTCGCGCTGCGCAGCGACCTCGCCGCCGAGCACGTCTCCCGCCTCGCCGCCTGGTCGCACTGGTTCGACATCGTGCTGGCGCTGACCGTCTACGGCCTGTTCCTGACCGACCCGGTCGCCACGCCCGTGGCCGGCCTTCCGCTGCTGGCCTTCCGCCTCGCGCTGCGGCACGGGACCGCCGGTGTGGTCGCCGGCGGCCTGACGTTCGCGGCCCTGCTCGGTGGCCGGATCGCGTTCACCCGGCTCACCGCCGGCGAGCTGCTCGTGCGCCCGCCGATGCTGCTCGCCTGGGCCCTCGTCGCCACGGTGGTCCTGATGCTCGCTGCGGAGGCGCGCGCCCGGGCCGCGACGCTGGCCGCCACCGGGTCCGCGCCGGCGGCACCCGTCGAGCCTCCCTGCCCCGACGTGGGGGCGGACCGCGCCGCCGAACAGACCCCGGCCGGTGACCAGCGGCTCGCCTCCCTCGCCGCGTGCCTGGCGCTGAAGCTCGAGGCACCCGCTCCTGCCCCGCTCAGCCAGCGCGAGGTCGAGGTGCTGCTGCTGCTCGGTCAGGGGCACGGCTACAACGTGATCGCCGGTCGGCTGTTCATCTCCCAGAGCACGGTCCGCAACCACATGCACAACATCCGGACCAAGCTCGACATCCACGACCGTGCCGAGCTGCTCGAGGTCGCCCGGGCGCTGGCCGCACGCGTCGACTCGGGCGAGAGCCGCGACGGCCTGGCCTCATCGGTCTGACCGGGGGGCGCGTCCGGCTTCTCGCGGGCTCAGGTCTGGTGGAGCAGGTCCCCGAAGACGTCGCCCATCTCGTCGGCCCGGGTCAGCACCTCGTGCATCTCCAGGTGGCGCAGCGCGTCCGGCTTCTCGGCTCCGTCCTCGACCTCCTCCCACGTGCGCGGTGCCGCGACGTAGGGCGCGTCGGTGCCGCGCAGGGAGTACGGGCTGATCGTGGTCTTGGTGCCGGTGTTCTGGCTCCAGTCCAGGAACACCTTCCCGCCGCGCATCGCCTTGGTCATCTGCCACAGCACGAGGTCGGCGTGCGACCTGGTCAGCTCCTGCGCCACCTTCTTCGCCAGGTCACGCACCTGGTCGGCGTTCAGACGGCCGGGAAGTGCGGCGTACAGGTGCAGGCCCTTGCTGCCGCTGGTGACCGGCGCCGTGGGCAGGTCCAGCTCCGCGAGCCGGTCACGGACCAGCAGCGCCACCCGCGCGCACTCGTGCAGCCCCGCCGGGCTGCCGGGGTCGAGGTCGATCACGAGCCGGTCGGGGTTCTTCGGCTGGTTGTTGCGGCCGAGCCGCCACTGGTGCACGTGCAGCTCGAGAGAGGCCAGGTTGGCGAGGTAGGTGAGCCCGGCGAGGTCGTCGATGACCGGGTACTCGATCGTGTCCCCGCCGCCGCGCGAGCCTGTCGACGACAAGGTCGCCGAACGGATCCAGTCCGGTGCGCCGTTGGGCAGGTTCTTCTCGAAGAACTTCTCCTCCCCCGTCCCGTTGGGCCACCGGATCCGGGTGACCGCACGGTCGGCGAGGTGCGGCAGCAGGACGGGCGCGATCTGCGCGTAGTAGTGCAGCACCTCGCCCTTGGTCGTGCCGGTCGCGGGGTAGAGCACCTTGTCGAGGTTGCTGAGCTTCAGCCGCCGCCCGTCGACCTCGACGGTCACCGTCTCCTCGGCCACTCTCACTCCTTGACGTCGGCGGGCGTCAGGTCGAACCGGATGCCCTGGTAGCTCGGCTGCCGCAGCCGGCCGCCGTTCGTGACCCCGAGTGCGGCGATCTCGACGACGACCTCCGGGCGCACCCAGACGGTACCCAGCGCGTCGACGCGGGGCACCTCGTCGCAGAACGGCGACCTCTCGGCGTGCAGCGGCTCGAGGACCTCCAGCAGCTGCTGCGCGGTCCTGCCCACGATGCCGCTGCCCACCCGTCCCCGGTAGCTCAGGCCTTGCGGTGTCGGCGCACCGACGAGCAGCGCGCCGAGCCGCGAGTCGCTGCCGGTCTCGCGCCGCCAGCCGCCCACGACGTAGGACAGGGTGGGGCGGTGCGGGAACTTCAGCCAGTCCTTGGTGCGGCGCCCGAACTGGTAGGTCGACGACCGCTTCTTGCTGACGATCCCCTCGAGGCCCTGCTGCTTCGTGGCATCGAGCAGCATCGGGCCGTCGTCGTACACCGGGGGCACCAGCCAGTGCGCGCTGCCGATGCCCAGCGCCTCGAGCTCGGCCCGTCGTGCCTCCAGCGGCTCGCCGGTCAGGTCGCGGCCGTCGAGCCGGAGCACGTCGAACACGATCAGCGTGACCGGGTTCGACTCGGCGAGCCTGCGGGCGCGGGCCGCGCTGGAGACGTGCATGCGGTCGGCCAGCGCACCGAAGGTGGGGATGCCGCCGGCCATCGCGACGACCTCGCCGTCGAGCAGCACGTCGTGGGCGGCGAGGACGCCGAAGTCGAGCAGCTCGGGGAAGCTGACGGTCACGTCGTTCTCGTTGCGCGACCACAACGTGAGCCTGCCGTCGCGGACCTCGGCGAGGACCCGCATCCCGTCCCACTTCACCTCGTGCAGCCACTCGGCCCCAGTGGGAACGGAGGTCCCGCGGCTGGCCAGCATCGGTCGCATCAGGCGCGGCTCACGCGAGCTCGACGAGGACCTGGCCGCCGGACACCGCGTCCCCGGCCGTGACGAGTACGGCGGCCACGGTGCCCGCCTCCGGCGCGGTGATCTCGGTCTCCATCTTCATCGCCTCGAGCACCACGAGGACGTCGCCGGCCTCGATCGCCTGCCCCTCCTCGACGAGCACCCGGGCCACCGTCCCGGACAGAGGAGCGCGGACACCGTTGCCCTCGCCGCCGTTGACGGAGGCCGCCGACGCGGTCGCCGGGGCGGTGAAGCTGCCGCCGGTCATGAAGATCGCGCCGAGGGTCGGCTGCGGCTCCTCCTCGACCTCGACGTCGACGTCGTACACCACGCCGTTGACCGTCACCTTCAGCTGCATCTCGCTACCTCGACCCGTGGACGTTGTGATGACCCTGGACCACGGCCTTGCCCTGCTGGGCCCAGGCCTGCCCGCTCCTGTAGTGCACCTGCCTGACCTTCGCGCGGTGCCCGAGGAACGCCGCCACCGCCGCGGAGATCGCGAGCACGACGTCGTCGGGGACACCGGGCCGGCTCTCCCGCCGGCGCAGCGTCTCGAGCTCTGCCTCGAGCTGCTCGACCCGCTCGGACAGCGTGCGGACGGCGGCGAGCAGCTCGGCCGTGGTGGGCTCGGCGCTCATGTCGGCCCCAGCCCGTGCTTCTTGGCCGGCCGGATCGTCCGCTTCGCGCTGAGGATCTCCAGCGAACGGGAGATGTGCTCGCGGGTCCGGGCCGGCTCGATGATGTCGTCGACCAGTCCGCGCGAGGCCGCGACGTAGGGGGTGGAGAACGTCGAGCGGTACTCCTCCACCAGCTCCGAGCGGCGTCGCACCGGGTCCTCGGCGTCGGCGATCTCGCGCCGGAAGACGATCTCGGCAGCGCCCTCGGCGCCCATCACCGCGATCTCGGCGGTGGGCCACGCGAACACCTTGTCCGCGCCGAGGTCCTTGGAGCACATCGCGACGTAGGCACCGCCGTACGCCTTGCGCAGCACCACGGTGACCTTGGGGACCGAGGCGGCGGAGTAGGCGTAGAGCAGCTTCGCGCCGTGGCGGATGATCCCGTTGTGCTCCTGGGCGACGCCCGGCAGGAAGCCAGGCACGTCGACGAAGGTCACCAGCGGGATGTTGAAGGCGTTGCAGAACCGGACGAACGCCGAGGCCTTGTCCGAGGCGTTGATGTCGAGCACGCCGGAGAGCACCAGCGGCTGGTTGGCCACGACCCCGACGGTACGGCCGGTGACCCGCGCGAAGCCGATCACGATGTTCGCCGCGTACCCGGCCTGCACCTCGAGGAAGTCGCCGAGGTCGACGACCCGGGCGATCACCTCACGGACGTCGTACCCCTTCTTCCCCGAGACCGGCACCAGGCCGGGCAGGTCGGGGTCGGGCTCGATGACGTTGTCGGTCTCGACGAGCGGCGGGTCCTCGGCGTTGTTCTGGGGCAGGAAGCTGAGCAGCTTCTTGGCGATGAGGACGGCCTGCTCGTCGTCGTCGGCGACGAAGTGCGTGACGCCTGAGAGCGCCATGTGCGCGTCCGCGCCGCCGAGGGCGTCGGAGGTCACCTGCTCCCCTGTCACCTGGGCGATGACGTTCGGCCCGGTGATGAACATGTGGGCCTTGCGGGTCTGGATGATGAAGTCCGTCAGAGCCGGGGAGTACGCCGCGCCACCGGCGCACGGACCGGCGATGATCGAGACCTGGGGTACCACGCCCGAGAGCAGCACGTTGGTGTAGAACACCCGGCCGTAGCCGGCCAGCGAGCCGATCCCCTCCTGCACCCGCGCGCCGCCGGAGTCGTTGATGAACACGAACGGCGTGCCGGTCGCGAGGCTGGCCCGCATCATCGCGGCGACCTTGTTGGAGTGCACCTCCCCCGCGCTTCCGCCCGCGACGGTGAAGTCCTGGCTCGCCACGTGCACCGGCCGGCCGAGCACCGCGCCCTCACCGGTGACCACGCCGTCGGCGGGCAGGTCCACGGTGTCGAGGCCGAAGTACGTCGACTGGTGCCGGGCGAACATCCCGGTCTCCTGGAAGGTGCCGGCGTCGAGCAGCGCCGCGATGCGCTCGCGGGCGGTCAGCTTGCCCTGCTCGTGCTGCTTCTCCCGGCGCTTCTCACCGCCGCCGAGCTCGACCTGCGCCTTGCGGTCGAGGAGCTCCGCGGTGCGCTCCTCCATGGACTGCGTCTTGTGCTTGTGCATGCTCAACGCTCCCTCAGGCCCGCTCGACCTTGACGTGGTGGACCTTCCCGTCGAGCGTCACCGAGTAACGGACCGGCCCCTTCACCGGCCCGGAACCCGAGGACTTCGACAGCTCGTCGGCGGCGACCTCGGCCGGGTCCTTGCCGACGTTGCGCGGCCCCTCGGACCGCTCCACGAAGAAGCCGGGAGCGACGCCCGGGAACATCGCGTAGGTCAGCACGTCCTCGTCGCTGCCGTCGCTGCCGTCGAGGGCGGACGCCTCGGCCGACAGCTTCCCCCACTCGGGCTCGAGCAGGTCTGCGGGGCGTACGTCGATCGGGTCCTTCTTCGTCTGCGCCCGCGCCGCCTCGACGATCTTCGGGTCGCGCCCACCGATCGTCCTGCCGTAGTAGCCGAGCATCAGGTCGGCGAACTCCGCGGTGAGCACCTTGTAGGGACCCATCAGCACGTTGAACACCGCCTGGGTGCCGACGATCTGGCTCGACGGGGTCACCAGCGGCGGGTAGCCGGCGACCTCACGCACCCGCGGCACCTCCTCCAGGACCTCGCGGAGGCGGTCGCCCGCGCCCTGCTGGCGTAGCTGGCTCTCCATGTTCGAGATCATCCCGCCGGGAATCTGGCTCTTGAAGATCTCGGTCTCCACACCGGTGATCGCCGACATGAACTGCGTGTAGCGCGGGCGGACCTTGGCGAAGTGGTCCTTGACCCGGCGCAGCCGCTCGTCGTCGAGGTTGGTCGTGTAGGGAGTCCCGTCGAGCATCTCGACCAGCGACTCCGTCGGGTTGTGGCCGGGGCCGAGCGAGATCGACGAGATGGCGGTGTCGACCACGTCGGCCCCGGCCTCGATCGCCTTCATCAGGCTCACCAGCGTGACCCCGGTGGTCGCGTGGCAGTGCACGTGCACCGGCACGTCCGGGCCCAGGTCGTCCTTGATCGCCCTGACGATGTCGTAGGCCGGCTGCGGCTTCAGCAGCGCCGCCATGTCCTTGAGGCAGAGCGAGTCGCAGCCGAGGTCCATCAGCTCGCGCGCCAGCTCGACGTACCCCTGGATGGTGTGGAGCGGGCTCTCCGTGTAGCAGATCGTGCCCTGCGCGTGCTTGCCGACCCGCCGCACCGCCCTGATCGCCTCGCCGACGTTGCGCACGTCGTTGAGGGCGTCGAACACGCGGTAGACGTCCATGCCGTTCTCGGCCGACTTCTCCACGAACCGGTTGACGACGCTGTCCTCGTAGTGCCGGTAGCCGAGGAGGTTCTGGCCGCGCAGCAGCATCTGCAGCCTGCTGTTCGGCATCAGCTCGCGGAACGTCCGCAGCCGCACCCACGGGTCCTCGTTGAGGAAGCGGATGCACGCGTCGTACGTCGCGCCTCCCCAGCACTCCACCGACCAGTAGCCGGCGGCGTCGATGTCCGCGCAGGCGTCCACCATGTCCTCGAGCGCCATCCGGGTCGCCATCAGGCTCTGGTGGGCGTCACGCAGGACCAGCTCGGTGACCCCGACCTCCCGGGGTGCGACGTGCCCTGCGGTGGTCTGCAGCTGCGTCATGCCTTCACCCTTTCACCGGAACCGGCCGTCGCGTGGCGATACTCGCCGGGTCGTAAGTCCTGAAACTGGGTACCGGGGAGCGCCGACTAGCCAGCATCGGCCACGTGGGTCCATCCTGACTTACGAGAACCACCGTGTCGCACCGCTTAGGGAGAGAGGAGCCGCCCGTGCGCGCCATCTGGAAGGGTGCCGTGTCGTTCGGCCTCGTGAGTGTGCCGGTGAAGCTTTATGCCGCCACCGAGAACCACGACATCTCGTTCCGTCAGGTGCACGCCAAGGACGGGGGCCGGATCAAGTACAAGCGGGTCTGCAGCATCGACGGCGAGGAGGTCGAGTACGCCGACATCGCCAAGGGCTACGAGACCGACGACGGCCAGATGGTGATCCTCGACGACGACGACCTGGCCGAGCTGCCCTCGGCGAGCAGCCGTGAGATCTCGGTGGAGAAGTTCGTGCCGAGCGACCAGATCGACCCGATCCTGTTCGAGAAGTCCTACTACCTCGAGCCGGACAAGGCCGCCGCGAAGCCCTACGCCCTGCTGCGTGAGGCGATCCGCGAGGCCGACCGGATGGCGGTGGTGACCGTCTCGCTGCGCAACCGGATGAGTACGGCGGTCCTCCGCGCCCGCGACGACGTGCTGGTGCTCCAGACGATGATGTGGCCCGACGAGGTCCGCAAGCCCGACTTCGCTACCCTCGGCGCGACCGAGGACGCCGCGAAGCCACAGGAGCTGAAGATGGCCCGGATGCTCGTCGACACGCTGGCCGGCGACTACGACGCGGACGAGTACGAGGACGACTACGCCTCGGCCGTCGAGGCGCTCGTGCAGGCCAAGCTCGAGGGCGGCGAGGTCAAGCACATCGAGAAGGAGGAGCCGAAGAAGGGCGAGGTCGTCGACCTGCTCGCGGCGCTCCAGCGCAGTGTCGAGGCGGCGAAGACGTCGCGCGGCGAGCCCGCCGAGGCCACCGGGCCCGCGGAGCCTGCGGAGGCCGGGGAGGCCGGGGAGAAGCCCGCGGCGCGGAAGAAGACCGCGTCGAAGACGGCTGAGAAGAAGGCGCCCGCCAAGAAGAAGGCTCCGGCGAAGAAGACCGTCGCCAAGAAGGAGCCCGCGAAGAAGGCGGCCAAGAAGGCCAGCTGACCGCACCGGCTCGGTGCGAAGGGTCAGCCGGTGCGCCGGTCCCCGTCGCCGGTGACGTGCTGGGCTGCAGCGGGTGAGTCGGGGAACCGTTTCGCGGCCGTGTGGCTGACCAGGTCCGACAGCCGCGGGAACACGAGGTTCAGCACCTCCGACACCGAGCCCACGAGCGTGTTCACGGTGAGCGGCCTGTCCTCGAGCGCGCGCACCACCTTCGCAGCCGCCTGCTCGGGGCTCATCGCCGGAGACCGCCGGTACACGTCCGTCGGGCCGATCATGTCCGTGCGCACGAGCGAGAGCCGGATGTTCGTGAACGTCACGCCGTCGCCGTAGAGCTCGCGGCCGGCGATCCTGCTGAAGACGTCGAGCGCCGCCTTCGAGGCGATGTACGGCGCGAACTTCGGCGCCTTCACCTGCACGCCCCAGGTCAGGATGTTCACCACGTGCCCGTCACCGCGCTCGACCATCTGCGGCAGCAGTCCGAGGATCAGCCGCACGGGCGCGAGGTAGTTGATCGCGATCGTGCGCTCGACGTCGTGGGCCCGGTCGTAGGACAGGGTGAGCGAGCGCCGGATCGAGCGCCCGGCGTTGTTCACGAGCATGTCCACGCCGCCGTGCTCGCGCAGCACCGCCGTGACCACCCGGTCAACGGCGTCGCAGTCCGTGAGGTCGCACGGGTAGGCGTGCGCCGTACCGCCCGCCTCCTCGATCTCGGCGACGACCCGGGCCAGCTCGTCGGCCCGCCGCGCGACCAGCACGACGCGAGCACCTCGGGCCGCGACCGCACGGGCGGTCGCCTCGCCGATGCCGGACGACGCGCCGGTCACCATCACGGTCCGGGCGCTCAGCGGGGAGTCGAGCTCGACGCCCGGCAGCAGGCCGACGGCCCGACGGGCCCACGCCCGTGGCGTGGTGAGGAGCATGTTCACGACAGCCCCCGCCGTCGGTCTGCCCAGGGGCGTGCGCGCTCGACCTGGGCGGCGACCCTCAGGATCGTCGCCTCGTCGTGGGTCCGTCCGACCAGCTGTACGGCGCGGGGCAGCCCGTCGCTGTCGAAGCCGCCGGTACCGAGGCCGCGGGGTTGCCCGTGATGTTCCACAAGGCCGTGTAGGTGCCCGGCCACGCCTGCGAAGAACACGTCGTCGCCCATGGCGCGACGCTATTGCATCCCACCCCGCGACACCGGACCGGGGCATGAAGTCCGCTACGAGCGGGTAACGGCTCCGATGGCGGCTGTGACGTAGCCCATAGAGAGGCCGCCTCGTCGATAGGAGAGGACTCATGTCATCAGGCGTGGAGACCGGGCGGTTGACGACCGACATCCCTGCTCGGCTTGACCGGCTGCCGTGGGCACGGTGGCACTGGCTGGTGGTGATCGGCCTCGGCACGGTGTGGATCCTCGACGGTCTCGAGGTGACCATCGTCGGCTCGATGTCGGCGGCCCTGCAGGAGGAGAAGACCGGCCTCGGTCTGTCCAGCTTCGATGTCGGCGTCGCCGGCGCGATCTACGTCGCGGGAGCCTGTCTCGGCGCCCTGTTCTTCGGCCAGATGACCGACAAGTTCGGGCGCAAGAAGCTCTTCCTGATCACGCTCGGCGTCTACACCGTGGCCACCGTGCTGACGGCGTTCTCGATGAACCCGATGTGGTACTTCGCGTGCCGCTTCCTCACCGGCGCCGGCATCGGTGGTGAGTACGCCGCGATCAACTCCGCGATCGACGAGCTGATCCCCGCGAAGTACCGCGGCCGGGTCGACGTCGCGATCAACGGGTCCTTCTGGGTCGGCGCCGCCGGTGGCTCGCTGCTCACCATCCCGCTGCTCGACCCCACGATGGTCAACCCCGAGTGGGGCTGGCGCGCCGCCTTCGCCCTCGGCGCGATCCTCGCGGTCGGCATCCTGGTCGTCCGACGCAACGTCCCCGAGAGCCCGCGCTGGCTCTTCATCCACGGTCGCGAGGAGGAGAGCGAGCGGATCGTCTCCTCCATCGAGAAGACCGTGCGCGAGGAGACCGGCGGTGAGCTGCCCGAGCCGCGGGACACCATCACGATCCGGCAGCGGCACTCGATCAGCATGGGCACGATCGCCAAGACCGTCTTCACGCTCTACCCCCGGCGGACCGTGCTCTGCCTGGCCCTGTTCATCGGACAGGCGTTCCTCTACAACGCCTTCTTCTTCACCTACGGCGACACACTCGGCACCTTCCTCGGCGTCGAGCAGACCGGCTGGTACCTCGCCGTCTTCGCGGCCAGCAACTTCCTCGGCGCGCTCCTGCTCAGCCCGCTGTTCGACACCCTCGGCCGGGTCCGGATGATCTCCGGCACGTACATGCTCTCCGGCCTGCTGCTCGCCCTCACCGGCCTCATCCTCGGGGACCTGTCCGCGGTGACGCTCACGATGATGGGCGCGATCATCTTCTTCTTCGCCTCGGCCGGCGCCAGCGCGGCGTACCTCACCGCGAGCGAGGTCTTCCCGATGGAGACCCGGGCGATGGCGATCGCGTTCTTCTACGCGATCGGCACCGCGGCAGGCGGCATCAGCGGTCCGCTGCTCTTCGGCGCCCTGATCGAGAACGCGTCCGCGTCCAAGGACATCACCCAGATCGCGGTCGGCTACTTCATCGGTGCAGCGCTGATGGTGGCGGGCGGCCTCGTCGAGGCTTTCCTGGGCGTGAAGGCGGAGGGCCGCTCGCTGGAGAGCATCGCCCAGCCGCTGACCGCCGAGGACGACAGCCCCGGGCCCGAGGACGAGAAGGACCCGGAGAAGGCCGGCGTCTGACGCCCGGTCCGCCACCCTGAGACGACGAGGAGGACACCACCCATGCCCATGCCCCCGCCGAAGCCGACGACCGAGGGTCCCCGCGACCGCCAGGTCTTCCACGAGATGGGCCAGCTCGTCCGGGTCCTGGAGATGGAGGGACCGCAGACGCCGACGGCCCTCGCGGAGCTGGTCGGCGCCCGGTTCTGGGAGGGCGACCGCTTCCAGAGCGCGCTCGCCTTCGCGGTCGCCGACGGGATCGTGGTGCGCACGAACGACGGCCGGCTCGCGGCCAGCAGCTGACCCGATGCCGCGGCGCGCGTCAGGGCCGCTCAGGCACGCACGCCGCAGCGGCGGAGGGTCAGCACGACGAGCGCGCGGGTGACCTGGGCGAGCTCGTCGAGGTTCACGTGCTCGTGCGGCCCGTGGGCGACCCGGATGTCGCCGGGGCCGTAGTGCAGGGTCGGGATGCCGCCGATGCCGGCGTAGAGCCGCAGGTCGCTGCCGTAGACCTCGCCGCCGAGCTCCGGCAGCGGGCCGCCGGTGTCCCTCACCGCGGAGACGACCTCGTCGACCAGCGGATGGTCGGAGTCGATCCGGCCGCTGGCGAACTGCCCGCCCGGCCAGGTCACGATCGGCCGGTTCTCCCGCAGCCACGGGTCCTTGGCGCTCACCTCGGCGACCGCGTCCTCGAGCGCGAGCCTCGCCTGCCGGGGGTCCTCGTCGAGCTGGACCCCGAGCCGCCCCTCGGCGGTGAGCTTGTCCGGCACGTTGCTGGCCCAGTCTCCGGCGTGCACCATGCCGACGGACAGGGCGTAGGGCAGGTCGCTGCCGAACACCGGGTCCGGGTCGGTGTTCCGTTCGCGCTCGAGATCCCGCAGCGCCTCGTAGATCGGCAGGAACGCCTCCAGGGCGCTGACCCCCTCCCGGCGCATGCTGCCGTGCGCGGAACGCCCGGCCACCTCGATCTTGAACGTCAGGGCGCCGGCGGTGGCGGTGACGATCCGCGCGCTGGTGGGCTCGGTGATCACGGCGGCGTCGCCGCGGTGCCCGCGACGCAGGGTCGCGAAGGCGCCGAGCCCGCCGTCCTCCTCCCCCACCACGCAGTGCACCGCGAGGGGACGCTCGAGCTGCACGCCGGCCGCCCTGAGCGTGCGGGCCACGGCGAGGTTCGCTGCCACGCCGGCTTTCATGTCGCAGGCACCACGACCGTGCAGCGCGCCGTCGCGGATCTCCGCGGAGAACGGGTCCATGCCCGCCCACGTCTCGGGGTCGCCGGGGGGCACGACGTCGAGGTGGCCCTGCAGCACGAGACCGGGGACACCGTCACCGAGCGTCACGCCGACCACGCCGACGGCACGGTCGCGGTGTGCCTCCGAGCCCGGGAACCAGGGGTCCTCCTGCAGGTCGGCCAGGTCGATCTCCCACCGGTCCACGACGGTCGCCTGGCTGCGCAGGATCTCGGCGCAGACGTCCTGCACCTCCACCTCTGCCTCGCTGCCGGCGACGCTGGGGAGCCGGACGAGCGTGGCGAGGTCGTCCACCAGCGCGTCCTCGTCGAGGTGGTCCAGGACGAAGGACTCCATGTCGGTGCGGCCGTGAGAGCTCATTCCCCCACCTTCTAGGGTTGGGCCCGAGGAGGCAAACATGGCAGAGGGACAGGCCGACCACGTGCTCGGCATCGACATCGGCGGCACGGGGGTCAAGGGCGCCCCCGTGGACCTGACCACGGGCGAGTTCGCGGCGGACCGGTTCAAGATCAAGACCCCGCAGCCCGCCACGCCCGAGGCGGTGGCCGACGTGGTCGAGCAGATCGCGGAGCGTTTCGTCGACAAGGTCGGCGACAGCCCGATCGGGATCACGATCCCCGCCGTCTGCCAGCACGGCGTCGCCCGCTCAGCAGCGAACATCGACCCGTCCTGGGTGGACACCGACGTGGACCTGCTGTTCACCGAGCGCCTCGGCCGGCCGGTGCACGTGGTCAACGACGCCGACGCCGCCGGGGTCGCGGAGGCGATGTACGGCGCAGCGCGCGACGTGCCGGGCCTGGTCATCCTCACCACACTGGGAACCGGGATCGGGTCGGCGCTGCTCCACGACGGCAAGCTGGTCCCCAACAGCGAGCTCGGCCACCTCGAGATCGACGGCCACGACGCCGAGGACCGCGCCGCGCAGTCGGCGAAGGAGCGGGAGAACCTGTCCTACGCCCAGTGGGCCGAGCGGCTCCAGCGGTACTACAGCCACGTCGAGAACCTCTTCTGGCCCGACCTGTTCGTCGTCGGCGGCGGGATCAGCAAGAGCTCGGACAAGTTCCTCCCGCTGCTCGACATCCGCACGCCGATCATCCCGGCGAAGCTCCGCAACAACGCCGGCATCGTCGGCGCCGCCTGGCTGGCCCGCGAGTTCGGCAGCTGATCGGGGGCTAACGCTGGTGGGCCCCGCCGTGGATGGCAATGAGCACCTCGTCGAGCGCGTCCAGCGAGTGTCCTGACACGAAGACGTCGACGTGGGGCAGGGCTGCGGCCATTCCTCCTGCCAGCGGCTCGTACCGCTCCGCGGCGGACCGCGGGTTAACCCAGACCACGCGGTGGGCGAGCCGCTGCAGGCGTGCCATCTGCTCGCCCAGCAGCGCGGGGTCGGCCCGCTCCCACCCGTCGGAGATCACCACCACCACGGCGCCGCGCGCCATCCCCCTCCGCCCGAAGTCGTCGAGGAAGGTCTTCAGCGCGGCACCGAGGCGTGTCCCGCCGGACCAGTCGGGAGCGGCCTCGGCACCTCGTGCGAGGGCCGCGTCGGGGTGCCCTGTGGCGAGCGCGCGGGAGACCCGGGTCAGCCGGGTGGCCATGACGAAGGCCTCGGCGCGCGTTCCCCGGACGGCGCCCTGGAGAAGCTGCAGGTAGACCCGGGAGTACGCCTCCATCGACCCCGAGACGTCGGCCAGCAGCACGATCCGTCTCGGCCGCGTCCGGCGGCGGCGGTACTCCCGGCGCACCGGGTCGCCCGCCGTACGGTGCGTGTGCCGCAGCGTCCGCCGCAGGTCGAGCCGCCGGCCCGAGCGCGCGCCCCACGTCCGCCGCGACCGTCGCCGGGGTGCCACCACCCGGAGCTGCTCGACCAGCCGGTGCAGCTCGGCGAGCTCGTCGGCGGTGTAGTCCGCGAAGTCCTTGTGCCGCAGGCGTTCCTCGACGCTCGCGGTCATCAGCACCCGTCCCGCGTCGTCGGTGGCCCGCGGCTCGCCGGACGAGGCCGCAGGGGTCGGTACGTCGGACTGCCCGCCCGGAGGCCGCTCCCCCGGCCGGACCCTCGGCCCGGGACGCGTCTGGGGCGGCACCTTGGGTGCCGTGGTGTCCCCGCGGTCGCCCGCGACGTCGGTGATCCCGCCGAAGACCTGCGCGAAGACCCTGTCGAACGCCGGGACCTGCTCGTGCTGGTCGAGCAGGGTCACGCGCGCGAGCCAGTAGAGCTCGTGGACCGTGGCGGGCCGGGCGATGGCGACGGCCGAGGCGAACCGCGCCGCCCGCTCGGGGCTCGCCGGGACGCCGGCCTCGCGAAGCAGGCTGCCGAACCCGGCGGCGACGGTGGCCAGGTCCGGGGCGAGCTGCTCAGTCGCCACCGGCCACCCAGCTCGTGCCGCGGTCGAGGACCACCTCGACGTCCTCGCGGTACTTCAGCGCGGACCCGAGGGTGCTGCCCACGACCGGGCCGTCCAGCCGTGTGACGCCGAGCAGGGCCAGGGCGCCGACCCAGTCGATCGCCTCGGCCACGCCGGGCGGCTTCTGCAGGTCCAGGCTGCGCAGCCGGTGCACCGCCCCCGCCACGCCCGCGGCGAGGTCCTCGGCGGCCGTCGGCACGTGCAGCCGGATGATCTCCGCGGCGCGCGCCACGTCGGGGTAGTCGATCCAGTGGTAGAGGCAGCGCCGCTTCAGGGCGTCGTGCAGGTCGCGGGTGCGGTTGGAGGTGAGCACGGCGACCGGCGGCACCTCGGCGGTGACCGTGCCGATCTCCGGGATGGTGATCGAGCCCTCGGCGAGCAGCTCGAACAGGAACGCCTCGAACTCCTCGTCGGCCCGGTCCACCTCGTCGATCAGGAGCACGGCGGGCAGTGGGCCCTTGTGCCGCACGGCCTGCAGCAGCGGCCGCTCGATCAGGTAGTCGGAGCCGAACAGGTCCGACTCACGCAGATGGGTCCCCTCGGCCTCCGCGAGCCGGATCGCGAGGAGCTGCCGCGGGTAGTTCCACTCGTAGAGGGCCTCGGCCGCCTCGATCCCGTCGTAGCACTGCAGCCGGATCAGCGGCGTGCCCAGCAGCTGCGCCAGCGACTTGGCCGCCTGGGTCTTGCCGACGCCGGCCTCCCCCTCCAGCAGGATCGGCTGGGGCAGCCGGACCGCGCAGAACAGCGCCGTCGCCAGGCCCTCGTCGGTGAGGTAGCCGGTCTCCTCCAGCCGCGCGCGCAGGGTGGGGATGTCCGGGACCAGGGTGGCGAGATCCACGGCTCCGGTGCCCTGTGCCGGCTCGGTCACGAGGAGAGGTACCCCGCCGGGTCCGCGGCGAAGGCGCGCAGGCAGCCGGATCCGCAGAACCAGTACCTGACGCCCTCGTGGTCGAGGTGCAGCGACGTCTCGACGGTGGCCACGGTCATGCCGCAGACCGGGTCGACCGCCGTCCCGGGCGGTTCGTGCTGCTCGTCGGTCTGCTGCTCCACCGGGCGGCCCGAGGTCCGCCGCCTTTCCGCGACGATCTCGGCCAGGATCGACAGCGCGACCTCCTCCGGCGTGCGCGCCCCGATGTCGAGGCCCGCCGGCGTGTGCACCCTGCCCCGCGCGCCCTCGTCCACCTCGAGCGAGGCCACGACGGCCTCGCCGCGCTTGCGGCTCGCCACGAGTCCGACGTACGGAACCCCGGCCGTCAGCGCCGCGGTGAGCAGCTCCTCCTCGTCCCGGCCGTGCGAGGCGCACACGACCGCGGCGCCTCCGGAAAGCTCGCCCGCCGCACCCGACCGCACGTGGTAGCCGACCCGCTCCCCCAGCGCGAACAGCGCCTGCGCGATGGGGCTGTCACCGTGCACCAGCAGCAGCGGAGCGGGTACCACGGGCTCCAGGAAGATCTCCAGGGTCCCACCGGACAGGCACGGGTTGTGCACGGTCAGCCGGTCGCCGTGGGACGGGTCGTCCGCGGGGTCCGCGGTGATCCTCAGCAGCAGCGTCTCCCCGGAGTCGAGCAGCGTCAGTGCCTGGGCACGCACCGTCGACTCCGCGCAGGTCCCGCCGACGAAGCCCTCGATCGTGCCGTCGCCGAACACGATCGCCTCGTCCCCGGGCTTCGCCGAGGTCGGGCGGTCGGCGAGCACGACCGTCGCGTGCACGAACGGCACCCGTTCGGCACGCAGCTCTACCGCACGCTGCTCGACGTCGGGTCTGCTCACTGGACCGCCAGGTCCGTCCGCACCGGCCGGCCTTGCATGGCCATCCACACGTTGGCCGGGGTCAGCGGCATGTCCGCGTGGCGCACGCCGTACGGCTCCAGGGCGTCGATGACCGCGTTCACGACGGCGGCGGGCGAGCCGACCGTCGCCGACTCCCCGATCCCCTTCAGGCCGAGCGGGTGGTGCGGCGACGGCGTGACCGTCTCGCCGGTCTCCCAGCTCGGGCACTCCAGCGCCGTCGGCACCAGGTAGTCCATGAACGAGCCGCCGACGCAGTTGCCCTCCTCGTCGAAGGCGATGAGCTGCATCAGCGCCATCCCGACGCCGTCGGCCAGGCCGCCGTGCACCTGCCCCTCGACGATCATCGGGTTGATCCTCGGCCCGCAGTCGTCGACCGCGATGAACCGTCGTACGTCGACCTGCCCGGTGCCCGGGTCCACGTCGACGACGCAGACGTAGGCGCCGAACGGGTAGGTCAGGTTGGGCGGGTCGTAGACGACCGACGCGTCGAGGTGGCCCTCGACGCCCTCGGGCAGCTCGAGCGTCCCGTGGGAGAGCATCGCGACCTCCTGGATCGTCTTGCCCTGGGTCCGGTCGCCCTTGACGTACCACCGGCCCTGCTCCCACTCGAGGTCGTCGGGGCTGCACTCCAGCGCGGCTGCGGTGATGATCCGTGCCTTGTCGCGGATCCGCTGCGCGACCACCGCCGCGGCGGCGCCGGACACCGGTGTCGAGCGCGACCCGTACGTCCCGAGGCCGAACGGTGTGTTGCTGGTGTCGCCGTGGATGACGTCGATGTCCTCCGGGGGCAGGCCGAGCTCGTGGGACACGATCTGCGCGAACGTCGTCTCGTGCCCCTGCCCCTGCGTCTGCACCGAGAGCCGCAGCTGCGCCTTGCCGGTCGGGTGGATCCGGAGCTCGCAGCCGTCGGCCATGCCGAGGCCGAGGATGTCCATGTGCTTGCGCGGACCGGCGCCTACCCCCTCGGTGAAGAAGCTGATCCCGATACCCATCAGCTCGCCGCGTTCCCGCTTCTCCTTCTGCTCGCGACGGAGCTCGTCGTACCCGGACATCTCGAGGGCGAGCTGCAGGGCGCGCGGGTAGTCGCCGGAGTCGTACTCCCAGCCCGTCTTGCTCGTGTAGGGGAACTGCTCCGGCCTGAGCAGGTTCTTCATCCGCAGCTCCGCCGGGTCCATGCCCAGCTCGTCGGCGAGCACGTCGACCATCCGCTCGACGAGGTAGACCGCCTCGGTGATCCGGAAGGAGCAGGCGTAGGCCACGCCGCCCGGCGCCTTGTTCGTGTAGACGCCGGTCACCTTGCAGTGCGCCGCCTCCAGGTCGTAGCTGCCGGTGAAGATGTGGAAGAAGCCGGCCGGGAACTTCGTCGGCTGCGCTGTGCCGTTGAAGGCTCCGTGGTCGGCGAGGACGTCCACCCGGACCCCGAGGATCTTGCCGTCGCGGGTCGCCGCGATGCCGCCCTTCATGTGGTAGTCGCGGGCGAACGAGGTCGACATGAGGTTCTCGCTGCGGTCCTCGACCCACTTCACCGGCTTGCCCGTGACGATCGACCCCACGACCGCGAGCACGTAGCCGGGGTAGATCCCGACCTTGTTGCCGAAGCCGCCGCCGATGTCGGGCGAGATGATCTGGATGTTGTGCTCGGGTATCCCCGCGACCAGGGCGTAGATGGTCCGGTGGGCGTGCGGCGCCTGGTTGGTCGACCACACGGTGAGCTTGCCGGTGACCCGGTCCATGCTCGCGATGGTGCCGCAGGTCTCCATCGGCGCCGGGTGCACGCGGGGGTAGAGCATGTCCTGCTCGACGACCACGTCCGCCTTCGCGAACACCTCGTCGGTGGCGGCCTGGTCGCCGGACTCCCAGTCGAAGATGTGGTTGTCGGTGCGTCCGGCGACGTCGTCGCGGATCACGGGCGCGTCGGGGTCGAGCGCCTTCTTCGCGTCCACGACGGCGGGGAGTACGTCGTACTCCACGTCGATGAGCTCGAGGGCGTCACGGGCGGAGTACTTGTCCTCGGCGATGACCATCGCCACCTCCTGGCCCTGGAACCGGACCTTGTCGGTGGCGAGCACGGCCTGCACGTCGGCGCTCAGCGTCGGCATCCACGCGAGGTTGAGCGACTCGAGGGTCGCGCCGGTGATGACGGCCTTCACCTTGGGGTGCGCCTCGGCCTCCGAGGTGTCGATGGAGGTGATCCGGGCGTGCGCCACCGGGCTCCGCAGGATCGCCGCGTGCAGCATCCCGGGCAGGACCAGGTCGTCGAGGTAGTGGCCCTGGCCGCGGAGGAAGCGTGCGTCCTCCTTGCGCAGCATCCGGCCGAAGCCGATCGGGTTCCCTGCCGGGCTCGTGGTCGGCGGGGCGGACGGGTCGACGGCGGTCATGCTTCGACCTCCTGCTGGGCCTGGTCGGTCGCGGGGTGCCGGGCGGCCCACCGGACGGCGCGGACGATGTTCTCGTAGCCGGTGCAGCGGCACAGCTGCCCGGAGATGGCCTCACGGATCGTGGCCTCGTCGGGGTCGGGCTCGTTGTCCAGCAGCCAGCGCGCGGTCATCATCATCCCCGGCGTGCAGAAGCCGCACTGCAGCCCGTGCTCCTCCATGAACCCCTGCTGCACCGGGTCGAGCCGGCCGTCCTGCTCGAGGTCCTCCACGGTGCGCACCTCGTGGCCGTCGGCCATGGCGGCCAGGACCGTGCAGCTCTTGACCGGCTGGCCGTCGAGCCAGAGGACACAGGTGCCGCACTGGGAGGTGTCACACCCCCAGTGCGTCCCGGTCAGCCCGAGGTGGTCGCGGATGAAGTGCACGAGAAGGAGCCGCGGCTCGATGTCGCGGGTCACCTCGGTGCCGTTGACGGTCATCGTGATCTGCATCGGTCAGGCCCTCCCCTGCGCGCGTTCCACCGACCGGAGCAGGACACGCTTGGTGAGCTCGCCTGCGAGGTGGCGCTTGTACTCGGCCGGCCCGCGCTGGTCGCCGCGGGGGTTGCACGCCTCGGCGGCGAGCCGCGCCGCCTCCGCGATGTGCTCCTCGGTGGGCGGCTTGCCGACGAGGTAAGCCTCCGCCTCCTCGGCGCAGAAGTGCGGCGCGCTGACGGCGGTGAGCCCGATGCCGACGTCGGCGACGTCCCCGTCGCGCAGGAGGAGGAACGCACCGGCGCCGGCGATCGCCCAGTCCCCCGCCTTCCGCTTGACCTTCTCGTAGGCGCTTCCCGCTCCGGGGCGGATCGGGATACGGACCTCGGTGAGCATCTCGGCGTCGCCCAGCGCGGTCTCGTAGGGACCCGCGTGGAACTCCCGGGCGGGCATCGTGCGCGTGCCCTGCGAGGAGCGGAGCACGAGGACGGCCTTGAGCGCGGAGCCGACCGCCGAGAGGTCCTCGGCGGGGTCGGCCTGGCAGAAGGACCCGCCGACCGTGCCGCGGTTGCGCACCGGTGGGTCGGCGATCCGGCGCTCGGCGTCGTGCAGGATCGCGTAGTGCTCGCCCACGACCGGCGAGGCCAGCACGGCGGCGTGCCGGGTCATCGCGCCGATCCGCAGCTCGTCCTCCTCGACGCGGATGTAGTCGAGGTCGGTCAGCCCGTTGATGTCGATGACGGTCTCGGGCTGGGCCAGCCTGAGCCTCATCATCGGGAGCAGGCTGTGCCCGCCGGCGATGAGTCGCGACTCGGGCCCGAGCTGCTCCAGCAGCTGCAGCGCGTGCTCGACGCTGGTCGCCCTGGCGTAGTCGACGGGTGCGGGTGTCTGCACGGCTTCCCCTCTCACGGACGTGCTGGGGTCGCGCCCCTGGTCCCCGAGAATGAGAGGCCGACTGGCTGCAAGTCAGTCTGCACTCGAGGCCACCGGCTGGCAACAGGTGTGCGTGACACCTGGCTCAGGTATGGACGGCCGCTACGGGGTGGTGAGCAGGGTGCGCACCACGCGCAGGCCGACGGAGAGCCGTGCCAGGTCGGCCTTGTCGTCGCTGCAGATCTCCTCGAGCGTCGTCACCGCGCGCTTCACACCCACGCTCTCGCGCTCCTGCCACTCGGCGACCCGGTCGTCGACCGAGTCCTCCTCGGACGTGGCCGCGAGCACCTGCCCGGTGAGCTGGACGTGCACGGAGTGCAGCTCGTCGCGGAGCGCGGCACGGGCCATCGTCTGCCACCGGTCCTTGCGCGGCAGGTCGAGGATCCGGCTGGCCAGGGCGGGCAGGCCGAGCATCTCGCCCAGGGCGAAGTGCAGCCGGCAGACCTCCACAGGGTCGAGCCCGTCGCGGTGGGCGGTGTCGACGATGCCGAGGATCGCGTACGACGGGGGCAGCACCGCGACCCTGCGGGCGAGGTCCTCCGGCACCGACGCCTCGACGAGCTGGTCCCGGCGCAGCTGGTACGCCTCGAGCTCCCGGCCGCTGAGCAGCTCCGGCAGCCCGGCCATCACCCGCTGCACCACGACCTCGAAGAAGTCCACGACCGCGTCGGAGTCCATCGGGGGCCGCCGGTTGGTGATCAGCCACCGCGACGCCCTCTCGACGAGGGTGCGGACCTCGAGCCGCATCCTGGTCTGCACGGACGCGTCGATCTTGTTGTCGTAGGAGGCGATCTCCTCCTGCAGCCCCCGGGAGCCGTAGATCTCCCGGGCGAGGAAGTTGGCGCGGGAGATCTCGGCCGGAGTCGACCCGGTCTCCCCGGAGAGACGGTGGAAGTACGTCGTACCGGCGCCGTTGACGAGGTCGTTCACGATCTGCGTCACGATGATCTCGCGGCGCAGCGGGTGCTCCTCCATCTGCTGGCGGTAGTGCTGGCGCATCTTGGTCGGGAAGTACTTGAACAGGTCGCTGCGCAGGAACGGGTCGTCGGGCAGGTCGGTGTCGATCAGCTCGTCGGCCAGCACGATCTTCGTGTAGGACAGCAGCACCGCCAGCTCGGGGGCGCTGAGCCCCTGCCCGCGGTCGAGCCGCTCCGCCACCTGCTTGCGGGAGGGCAGGAACTCCAGCTCGCGGTTGAGCAGGCCGTTGCGCTCGAGCCGGCGCATCCAGTCCTCGTGGACGTGGAGCAGCCCCGGCGCGTTGGCCTCCGCGTTGGCGAGCGCGAGGTTCTGGTCGTAGTTGTCCTCGAGGACCAGCTCGGCGACCTCGTCGGTCATCGACGCGAGCAGGTCGTTGCGCTGCTTGCCGGTCAGGTCGCCCTGGAGCACGACGCGGTCGAGCAGGATCTTGATGTTCACCTCGTGGTCGGAGGTGTCCACGCCGGCGGAGTTGTCGATGAAGTCGGTGTTCATCCGGCCGCCGTTGCGGGCGTACTCCACGCGGCCCGCCTGGGTGAACCCGAGGTTGCCGCCCTCGCCCACGCAGCGACAGCGCAGCTGCGAGCCGTTGACCCGGATCGGGTCGTTGGCCTTGTCGCCGACGTCGGCGTTGCTCTCCAGCTCGCTCTTGACGTAGGTGCCGATGCCGCCGTTCCAGAGCAGGTCGACGTCGGCGAGGAGGATCGCCCGCATCAGCTCGGCGGGGGTCATCGAGGTGACCTTGTCGTCGAGGCCGAGCGCCCGTCGTACCTGCTTGCTGACCTGGATCGACTTCAGGCTGCGGGAGTAGACGCCGCCGCCCTCGCTGATCAGCGACGTGTCGTAGTCCTGCCAGGACGACCGCGGCGCGTCGAAGAGCCGCTGCCGCTCGGCGAACGAGGTCTCCGGGTCCGGGTCGGGGTCGAGGAAGATGTCGCGGTGGTCGAAGGCGGCGACCAGCTTCGTGTGCCGCGACAGCAGCATGCCGTTGCCGAACACGTCGCCGGACATGTCGCCGATGCCGACCGCGGTGAAGTCCTCGTTCTGGCAGTCGATCCCCATCTCGCGGAAGTGCCGCTGGACCGAGACCCATGCGCCGCGGGCGGTGATGCCCATGGCCTTGTGGTCGTAGCCCGCCGAGCCCCCGGAGGCGAACGCGTCGCCGAGCCAGAAGCCGTAGTCGGCGGAGATGCCGTTGGCGATGTCGGAGAACGTCGCGGTGCCCTTGTCCGCGGCGACGACGAGGTAGGAGTCGTCGGAGTCGTGGCGTACGACGCGCTGGGGCGGCACGATCTCTCCGCCGACGAGGTTGTCGGTGATGTCGAGCAGACCGCAGATGAACGTCCTGTAGCAGGCGACTCCCTCGGCCAGCCACGCGTCGCGGTCCGACGGGTCGGGCAGCTGCTTGCAGTAGAAGCCGCCCTTCGCCCCGACGGGCACGATAACGGCGTTCTTCACCATCTGCGCCTTGACCAGGCCCAGCACCTCGGTGCGGAAGTCGTCGCGCCGGTCCGACCACCGCAGGCCGCCTCGGGCGACGGCGCCGAAGCGCAGGTGCACGCCCTCGACGCGCGGTGAGTACACGAAGATCTCGAAGCGCGGCCGTGGCTCCGGCAGGTCGGGGATCGCGCTCGGCTCGAGCTTCAGGGACAGGTAGCTCTTGGGTCCGCCGTCCTCGGCCTGCTGGTAGTAGTTCGTGCGCAGCGTGGCCTTCATGACCGCCAGGTAGGACCGCAGGATCCGGTCGTGGTCGAGGCTCGCCACGTCGTCGAGCGCGGTGGTGATCCGGTCCTCGATCTCGGCCGTGGTCGCGACCCGGCTCTCGCTGTCCGCGGCGAGGTCGCCGTTGCGGCCCGGGTTGAACCTGGTCTCGAACAGCTTCACGAGCAGCCTCGTGATGTCCACGTTGCCGCGAAGCGCGTCCTGGATCGAGTCCTGGGCGAACGGGGTGCCGCCCTGGCGCATGTACTTCGCGTAGGCACGGAGCACGACGACCTGGCGCCAGGTCAGCCCGGCGGCGAGGACGAGCGCGTTGAAGCCGTCGCTCTCGTTCTTGCTGTCCCACACCGCCCGCACGGTGTCCTGGAACAGCTCGCGTGCGTTGGCCGGCATTGCGTTCTTGTAGCGCAGCCCGAAGTCGTAGATGTGGGAGAGCCGGGGCAGGTCCTCGAGCTCGTAGGGACGCTCGTCGACGACCTCCACGCCCATGGCCGACAGCACCGGCAGCACGTGGCTCAGCGACAGCTGCGGGCCGATCCGGAAGACCTTGAGCCGTGCCTCGTCCGGTGCGGCGTCCATCGGCTCGTAGAGCGACAGCGAGATGCCGTCCTCGCCCGGGATCGCCTCGAGACGGCCGAGGTCGATGGCACCGGCGCGGGGTGGGAAGTCCTCCTTGTACGCCTCGGGGAACGCGTCGGCGTACAGGCGGCCCAGGCGCGCGCCCTCCTCCTCGCCGTACTCGCTGTGCACGGCGGCGACGAGGTCGTCGCGCCACGAGCGGGCGGCCTCGACGAGCCGTCGCTCCAGGTCCTCCTGGTCGTACTCCCCCGCCAGCTGGCCCCTCGGCGGGCGGACCACGAAGTGCAGCCGGGCGAGCATCGACTCGCTGACGCGGGCGGTGTACTCGATGGACTCGCCGCCGAGCTGGGTCTTGAGGATCGAGGCGATCTTCTCGCGCACCGCGGTCGTGTAGCGGTCACGCGGGAGGTAGACCAGGCACGACAGGAACCGGCCGTAGACGTCACGACGGACGAACAGCCGCACCTGCCTGCGGTCGCGGGTGTGGAGCACCGCCTCCGCGATCGGGACGAGCTCCTCGACGGGGGTCTGGAAGAGCTCGTCGCGGGGGTAGGTCTCCAGGACGTCCATCAGCGCCTTGCCGGTGTGGCTCAGCGGGTCGAAGCCGGCTCGGTCGATGACCTGGCGTGCCTTCTCACGCAGCACCGGGATCCGGGTCAGCGACTCGGTGTAGGCGGCCGAGGAGTACAGGCCGAGGAACCGGCGCTCCCCCACCACGTCGCCGTTCTCGTCGAACGTCTTCACGCCGATGTAGTCGAGGTGGGCGGGCCGGTGCACGGTGGCCTTGGAGTTCGCCTTGGCGAGCACCAGGAGGGTCTTCTCGCGGGCCTTCGCCGCGACCAGCGGCGGCAGCTTGCCGTACGAGGGGGACATGTCCTGGTCCCCGCGGAGGATCCCGTAGCCGGTGCCCGGCACCGCGCGCAGCGCGTCCTCGCCGCCCTCCTTCTCCAGCTGGTACTCGCGGTAGCCGAGGAAGGTGAAGTGGTCGTCGGCGAGCCACTCGAGGAGCGCCTTGCCCTCGGCGATCTCCTGCTCGGGCAGCGGCGGAGGGTTCTTCTCGAGGTCCTCGACGATCGAGCGGACCTGGGCGTGCATCCGCTCCCAGTCCTCCACTGCCTCGCGGACGTCGCGCAGCACCTTGGCCAGCGCCTGCTCGACGTCGTGGAGGTCCTCCGCATCGGTCTCCCGGTCGACCTCGATGTGCATCCACGACTCGCGGAAGACGTCATGCGGCATGTCCCTGCCGGGGCCGTCGGTGCCCTCGGAGGTGAACACCTCCTGGAGCTCGCCGACGACGTCACGGCGGACGAGCAGCTGGGGGTGCACGACGAGGTGCACGGAACGGTTCTGCTCGTTGAGGAGCATCGTCACCGAGTCGACGAGGAACGGCATGTCGTCGGTGACGACCTCGACCACGGTGTGGCCGTCGGCCGCCCAGCCCTGCTCGGAGACCGACGGGGTGAACACGCGGATGTTGGCCGTGCCCTGCGGCCGGTGCTGGGCGAGCCGGTACTGGCTGAGGGCCGCACCGTACAGGTCGTCGGCGGAGCGGTCGAGGATGTCCTCGGGGGCGACGTGGCGGTAGTAGGACCGCAGGAACGCCTCGGTGCTGGTGCCGGGTGGTCCGCTTACCCCCTTGCGACTCGAGCCTGCCTTCGCCGCCCTGGCGATGAGCTCATCCTTGCTGTCGTCCAGCGTCGTACGCACGAGGTATCAACCCTTAGTCCGCTCCCAGACGGCACGCCGTTGTGCCGCATCTCCGACCCTAGAGCGTGCCCCGGGGGCTGCCAACACAAGGGCGGAACCCGCGTGTCCCTCCTCAGAGGTGCGAGCGCAGCTCCCACAGCAGCGGGTAGTACTGGAGGGGCAGCCGGGACCGGAGGTACGCCGCCCCCGACGACCCGCCGGTCCCCGTCTTGGTGCCGATCATCCGCTCCACCATGACCACGTGCCGGGCCCTCCACGACGCGCTGAGCTCGTCGTGCTGCAGGAGCGCCTCGGCCAGCGCCCACACGTCGGAGTACGAGGCACGGTCGTGGGCGGCCCGTCGTACCGAGGCGGTGACGTCCTCGTCGGTGTCCGCCGGGAGGCCGCGCTCGCGCAGCACGTGGAGGAACGCGTCCCACAGCGTGGGCTCGTCCAGGCGGCGCTGCAGCCGCGCCCGCTCCGCGTCGGTGAGGCCCTTGAAGCGGCGCACGAACGACGCGTCCTTGGCGCCGGAGAGGAACTCCAGCTCGCGGTACTGCACCGACTGGAACCCGCTGGCCGGCGCGAGCGCCTGGCGGAACTGGAGGAAGTCCTGCGGGGTCATCGTCTCGAGCACGTCGACCTGGGCGACCAGGATCCGCTCGATCGCGTGCATCCGCTGGAGCAGGTGCTGGGCCCACCACAGCCGGTTGGCGCCCGAGGCGGAGGCAGGCTCGGACCCCGAGTCGCGGCCGAGCATCGCGTCCCGGGCGGCGGTCGCCTCGTGGAGCATCTGCTTGAACCACAGCTCGTAGACCTGGTGGATCGTGATGAAGAGGAGCTCGTCGTGCGCCGGCGGGTCGGACTCGAACCGCTGGGCGCTCAGCAGCTGCTCGAGGGCGAGGTAGCTGCCGTAGGTGAGGCGGGCGCCGTGCTCGCCGAAGGCGATGTCGGTGCCGCCCCACTCACCGACGGTGGCGGTGCCGGGAACGGGCGTGGACGGCTGGTTCGAAGTCACACCGCGGAGCGTAGCCACGGGTTGGGCGATACGTCATGATGGTGCGCCATGAAGATCCGCCACCAGCTGACGTATGCCGCATCCCCGACCGAGGTCTACGAGATGCGGGCCGACCCGGCGTTCCGGGCACAGGTCTGCGAGGCGATGGACACGCTGTCGCACGACGTGACTGTCGACGACACCGACGGAGAGCTCACCATCGCGGTCGACATGGTCCAGCACACCCAAGGCGTGCCGAGCTTCGCCAAGAAGGTGGTCGGCGACCAGACCCGCGTGATCCAGACCGAGCGGTGGCCCGCGGTCGATGCCGGCCACATCGAGGTCGAGATCCCCGGCAAGCCCGGGCACATCCGGGGGACGCTGAGCCTCAGCGAGGCCGGAGACGGCTCGGTCTACGTCTTCGACGGCGAGGCCAGGATCAACATCCCGCTGATCGGCGGCAAGCTCGAGGGCCTGATCGAGAAGCTCTTCATCGAGGGCATGGACACCGAGCAGCGCGTCGCGGCGGCGTGGCTGGGGGGCCTCCGCTGATGAGGTTCGAGCACACCCTCCGGTACGACGCCTCGCCCGACGAGATCTTCGCCATGCTCGGGGAGGCGGTCTTCCGGGAGAAGGTCTGCGAGGCCCAGCACGTCACCGAGTGCACCGCCACCGTCGACGGCGTCGACGGCACCATGTCGGTCATGGTGGACCAGAAGCGGCCGTCGGAGGGCATCCCGTCCTTCGCCAAGAAGTTCGTCGGCGACACCATCCACATCAAGCAGCGCGAGGAGTGGTCGAGCCCCACCGACGCCGTCCTCGACGTCACGATCCCCGGCAAGCCGGGTCACATGAAGGGCACCATCACGCTGCGCCAGGAGGGTGACGGCACGGTGGAGACCGTCTCCGGCGAGCTGAAGGTGGGCATCCCGCTCGTCGGCGGCAAGATCGAGGTCCTGATCGCCGAGCTGTTCGAGCACGCGCTCCAGGCCGAGCACCGCGTGGGCACCGCCTGGCTCGCACAGCGCTAGCTAGCCCGGCTCGTCACTCTCGGAGTCGCGGCGGCGCATCACGACCACGACGACCGCGAGGACGACGAACGGGCCGAACGCCAGCAGCGCGAGGAGCGCGGTCTCGTAGGCGTGGAGCGAGCCGAAGTGCATCGGCGCGAGCAGCAGGGAGCTCATGCCCCCATTGTGCGTGACGAGGCCCCGTCCCTCGGGACGGGGCCTCGTTGCACGTCCGTCAGGACATGTGCGGGTAGCGGTAGTCCTTCGGCGGGTCGAAGGTCTCCTTGAGGGACCGCGGCGACGTCCATCGCTGGAGGTTGGACGGGGCACCGGCCTTGTCGTTGGTGCCCGAGGCCCGCGCCCCGCCGAACGGCTGCTGGCCGACGACGGCGCCGGTCGGCTTGTCGTTGATGTAGAAGTTGCCGGCCGCGAAGCGCAGCGTCTCGGTGGCCCAGGCGACCGCCCGGCGGTCCTGCGCGATGATCGAGCCGGTCAGCGCGTACGGCGCGAACGACTCCATCTGGGCCACGACGGACTCGAAGTCGGCGTCGTCGTACACGTGGACGGCCAGGATCGGGCCGAAGTACTCGGTGGCGAACATCTGGTCGGTCGGGTCGCCGCCCTCGACCACCGTGGGCCGGACGAAGTAGCCCTTGGAGTCGTCGACCTGCCCGCCGGCCACCACGTCGAGCGTCCGGGAGCGCTTGGCGCGGGTGATCGCGGCCTTGTGCTTGGCGAACGCGCGGTCGTCGATGACCGCGCCCATGAAGTTGGAGAGGTCGGTGACGTCGCCCATCTGGATCGCATCCACCTCGGCGAGGAAGTCGTCGCGCATCCGCTTCCACACCGAGCGCGGCACGTAGGCACGCGAGGCCGCGGAGCACTTCTGGCCCTGGTACTCGAAGGCGCCGCGGAGCATCGCCACACGGAGCACGTCGATGTCGGCCGAGGGGTGGGCGACGATGAAGTCCTTGCCGCCGGTCTCGCCGACCAGGCGCGGGTAGGAGCGGTACTTCGTGATGTTCTCGCCGACGGTCGACCAGAGGTACTGGAAGGTCGGGGTCGAGCCCGTGAAGTGGATGCCGGCGAGGTCCGGGTGCTTGAGGGCCACGTTGGACACCTCGATGCCGTCGCCCGGGAGCATGTTGATGACACCCGGCGGCATGCCGGCCTCCTCGAGCAGCTCCATCAGGAGGTGCGCGGCGACCTGCTGCGTCGGGGACGGCTTCCAGACCACCGTGTTGCCCATCAGCGCGGGCGCCGTGGGCAGGTTGCCCGCGATGGCGGTGAAGTTGAAGGGCGTGATCGCGTAGACGAAGCCCTCGAGCGGCCGGTGGTCGGTGCGGTTCCAGATGCCGCGCGAGTTCGCGATCGGCTGCTCGGCCACGATCTGCTTCGCGTAGTGGGCGTTGAAGCGCCAGAAGTCGATCAGCTCGCACGCCGAGTCGATCTCCGCCTGCCAGGCCGTCTTGGACTGGCCGAGCATGGTCGCGGCGTTGAGCCGCTGACGCCACGGGCCGGCCAGGAGGTCGGCCGCCTTGAGCAGCACCGCGGCGCGGTCGTCCAGGGACATCGCGCGCCACTCGGGCGCGGCGTCCTGGGCCGCGGCGATCGCGGCCTTGGCGTCGGCCTGGGTGGAGTTCTTCATGACCCCGAGCACGTGCTGGTGGTCGTGCGGCTGGACGACCGGGATCTCCGCGCCGCCGCCCATCTTCTTCTTGCCGCCGATAGTCGCGGTGAGCTCGACCTCCCGCGCCTCCTGCCTCTCGAGCTCGAGCTCGAGCGCGGCGCGTTCGGGGCTGCCGGGGGCGTAGCCGAGATTGGGCTCGTTGACCGGTGCGGGGGGATGGGTGATCGCGTCCATGCTGCCGATCGTGTCAGACGCGCCGGGTTACTCCCAAGTCATCGGCGGCGGATACCTCAGGGCGCCTCGGCGAGCCCGGCGATCTCCTGGGTGGCGTACCACCCGAGCTCGTGGTCGAGGCAGCGCTCGAGCAGCTCTTGGGCGGCGGCGTCGCCGTCCTGCGCGGCGGCCCAGGCACCGCGCGCCGCGGAGACGTCGTCGGCGGCGTCGGCGGAGTCCACGTGCACGGCGACGACCTTCACGAGCGGGATCACCGTGTCGACCTGCACGAGGCTCTCCTCGCCCTCCTCCACGGAGGTCACCGTGTCGGCCTCGGCCACCACGACAACGCGGCGCGGCAGCTCGTCCTCGCCGATCAGCCCGAGAGAGTCCTGGGCGGCCGACACGAGTGCGTCGTACTCCCACTCCTCCTCGCCCACCTCGCGCAGCGCCTCACGGAGCTCCGGGGTCACGGCGTGGGCGAGCAGCGGCACCGGGCCGAGCCCGCCGGAGACCAGCAGGTCGTGCAGCCGCGTCGTGCTGGACGGGATGTAGACGCGCGTGCTCATGAGCTGCTCCCCTTGCCTCGCCCGCGTGCGGGCGTCGTGGACTTGCGGCCCCGCGGCGCCCGCGGTCGTGCGTCGCTCGCGCTGTCGACGAGCTCGGCGAGCGCCTCCTCGACGCACTGGGCGAGCACGTCGACGTCCGGAAGCGCGTCGCGGTCGGCGTTGATGCCGAAGTACACGCCTCCGTCGTACGACGTCACGCCGATCGACAGGGCATGGCCGGGCAGCAGCGGCTGGACCGGGTAGCTCTCGAGCATCTGGGCGCCCGCGGCATACAGCGGGAACTGGGGCCCGGGGACGTTCGTGACGACCAGGTCGAAGCCACGTCGGACCTGCGCGGCGGCCACCCGGGAGCCCAGCGCGTGGAACGTGGTCGGCGCGAAGCCCGCTATGTCCGCGAGCCGGTCCGCGGCGACGGCCATGCCGGTGTCCTTGTGCGCCTTGAAGGCGTAGGACACCTGGTGCAGGCGGACGACCGGGCTGGACTCGCCGATGGGCAGGCTCACCAGGTGACCGGTCACCTGGCTGCCGAGCGAGGTCGGCTCGAGGTCGTGGTCGATGACGCTCATCGGCACCATCGCCCGCAGGCTGCGGCTGCCGTGGACCGGCTCGGCGCGAGTCATCAGCCATGCCCGCATCGCGCCGGCGATGGTCGCCATGACCACGTCGTTGACCGTGCCGCCGTGCACCCGGCGGACGGCCCGGTAGTCCTGGAGGTCCGTGCGGACCGTGACGAAGCGCCGCTGCTCCGACAGCCTCGCGTGGAGCGGCGTCTCGGGGGTGTGCCGGCGGTTCGACAGCATGCCGGCGGTCTCGAAGCCGGTCCGGCCCAGCGAGGCGGCGACGCGGACGGCGGCGTCGACGTTGCCCCGGACGGTCTCGGCCAGCCGTGACGGGTGCCGGACCGACTCGCTCACGGCCTCGGCCAGCAGGGCCGGCGGACTGGGCTCACGGGCGGGACGCCAGTGGTCGTGGACCACCTCGCGCGGTCGCGGGTCGACGTCGAGCAGGACCTGGCCGAGGTCCACCGTGGAGATGCCGTCGACGAGGATCTGGTGGGACTTGGAGAGGATCGCGAACCTCCCGCCCTCGAGGCCCTCGACGAGGTAGACCTCCCAGAGCGGGCGGTGGCGGTCGAGGCGGCGCGACATGATCCGCGCGACGAGCTCCCGGAGCTGGTCCATCGACCCGGGACGTGGGAGCGCGGACCGTCGTACGTGGTAGGTCAGGTCGAAGTCGTCGTCGTCCACCCAGACCGGGTTGGCGAGCCGGCCGGGCACGATGCGGATCCGCTGGCGGTACCTCGGCACGAACGCGATCCGGTCGGCGATGAGCGCGAGCAGCTTCTCGTAGTCGAAGCCCTCGCTCGGGGGCTCGAAGATCTCGAGGGTGGCGTCGTGCATCGGCGAGCTCGCCGACTCGTCGGCGAGGAAGGCCAGGTCGGCTGGTCGCAGCCGCTCACTCATCGGGATCCCTTCGTGTGCGTACCCGCGGGTTGGGCCCTCAAGGCTATCGGTCCGTGCCCGCGCCTCCGGGGCGGCGTCAGGCCCACGCTGCGAACATGGGATCCTGGGAGCAACGTCCGTCATAAGCGAAATTGGAGACCACGCATGCGCCGGGCACTCGCTGCCGCTGCTGTCGCCGCGCTCGTTCTCACCGGGTGCGCCGAGTCCGAGGAACCCGCCACCAGCCAGGGCACGACCGCGAGCGAGTCCCCGACCGCCTCGCAGAGCACCGCGGAGTCCGAGTCGGAGAGCGGTGAGACGGAGCCGGAGACGGACGCGATCGAGGTCGAGATCGAGGGCGACCGGATCGAGCCCAACGGCATGCGGGTCGAGGTCGCCGCCGGCGACCCGGTCGCGCTGGCCGTGAGATCGGACCGTGCCGCGGAGTTCCACGTGCACTCCTCCCCCGAGCAGGTCCTCGAGGTCGAGCCCGGCGAGTCCACGGTCGAGCTGGTCATCGACCGCCCCGGGATCGTCGACATCGAGGAGCACGAGACCGGGCTGGTGGTCCTCCAGCTCGAGGTCCGATGAACATGGTCTTCGCACACGGCGTCGGGGGCGCGCAGGACCTGCCGATCCCGGCCGAGTTCGCCATCGCCGGGGCCAGCGCAGCCCTGGCCGTCTCGTTCATCGTGCTGGCCCTCGCCTGGCGCTCACCCCGCTACGACGAGGCCACCTCCGGCCGCCCGGCGCCGGCCTGGCTGGCCTCCCTGGTCGACTCGCCGGCGTTCGCCTGGACGCTGCGCCTGCTCGGCCTCGCCTTCTTCCTGTACGTGGCGTGGGCGGCTCTGGCAGGTCCGGACCTGCTGATCAACCCGACGTTCGGGGTCGTCTACGTGTGGCTCTGGGTCGGCCTGGTCCCGGCCTCGCTGCTGTTCGGCCCGTTCTACAAGGCGGTCAGCCCGATCCGCACGATCAACCTCCTGTTCAGCAAGGTGGTCGGCGGCGACCCCGACCGAGGGATGTACGACCTCCCGGGTTGGGTCGGCTACTGGCCCGCGGCCGGCGGCCTGTTCGCCTTCGTCTGGCTCGAGCTCGTCTACCCCGACTCGACCTACCTCTCCCCCCTCCGGCTGTGGTTCGCGGTCTACATCGCCGTGCTCCTGGTGGGTAGCGCCCTCTTCGGCACCCGCTGGTTCGAGCGCGCCGACCCGTTCGAGGTCTACTCGACCCTGGTCGGCCACCTGTCGGTCTTCGGCCGTCGCGACGGCACGCTCGTGCTCCGCAGCCCGCTGGCCAACCTCGACACCGTGCGGCCGGCTCCGGGCCTGGTGGGGGTCGTCGCGGTCCTGTTCGGCAGCACCGCGTTCGACAGCTTCTCCGACTCCAACCTGTGGCTGCAGTTCACACAGAGCACGGCGCTGAACGTCACGCTGGTGAACACCGGCATGCTGTTCGTCTTCAGCGCCGTGGTCTGGCTGAGCTTCGTGGCTGCGACCATGGCTGCCGCGCCCGAGGACGGCGTACGACGGAGCGACCTGCCGGCGCTGTTCGCGCACTCCGTGGTCCCGATCATCGTCGGCTACATGGTGGCCCACTACCTCACGTACTTCGTCGAGTCCGGCCAGCAGACCCTGATCCAGCTGAGCGACCCGATGGGGACCGGCGCCAACCTGCTCGGCACCGCGAACGGCGAGGTGAGCTACTGGCTCTCCTCCCACCCGACGTTCCTCGCGGTGACGAAGGTGCTCGCCGTGGTCACCGGCCACGTGCTCGGCGTGATCGCCGCGCACGACCGTGCGGTCAAGGTGCTGCCGAAGCGGCACCAGCTCACCGGGCAGCTGCCGCTGCTCGCGGTGATGGTCTTCTACACCGTCAGCGGGCTCTACCTGCTCTTCGGCGCCTGAGCCTCGGGCTCCACCGGCCGACCACCGCCCCGGGCGCTTCACCCTCGACGGCGTCTGCGAGCTGCCCCAGCGCCCGGGTCAGAGCCGAGTCGCCGGCCTCGAGAAGCGGTCTGCCCGCGACGAGGGCGCGGTCCGCCGGCCCCGGGTCATGGGGCAGGAAGTGCATGCTCGCCGGCGTGACGAAGCCCTCCACCATCGCCCGGACCTCCTGCTCGCCCCAGCCCAGCGAAGGGCGCATCCGGTTGACCACGACGCGGATGGTCGCAGCCGGAGCCACCTCGGGCAGCTCGACCAGGCCGCGGGCCAGCCGGGCCAGGCCGACCGGGTCGGCCGACCCGACGACCACGACCTCGTCGGCGTGGTCGAGGCCCGCCACCGTCATGTGGTTGCGATGGGGACCGGAGCTGCCGTAGCCGGCCGGCTCCTGCTCGAGGCAGAACCCGAGGTCCAGGACCACGTGGTCGCACAGTGCGCGGGCGTTCTCCATCAGGGTGTCGAAGGGCGCCGGCCGCACCTCGACCCAGCGGTCGGCGCGGGGCAGCCCGGTGAGGACCCGGAGGGACGGCGTGGTCGCGCGGGCGACGGCGGCGAGCCCGTCGACGTCGAGACGGCCGGTGTTCGCGAGGCGGACCGCGCTGAGCAGGCCGGACACCTCCTCGAGCACACCGAGGTGCTGGCCGACCGCGCCGCCGTAACCGTCGGCGTCGACGAGGAGCGTGTCATGGCCCCGCGCGGCGAGCGCCGAGGCGAGGTTCACCGCGACCGTCGTACGACCCGGCGCGCCCGCGGGCCCCCAGACCGCCACGACACGTCCGGCCGGCCGACCCGCCGACGACGGCTCGACGAGCGGTGGCTCCTCGTGGGAGGGCAGGCCGTCAGGCTGCTCGTCGTGGTCGGTCGCATCCGAGGCGGCGAGCGCCGCGGCAGCCAGGCCGGCCACGTCGCACGCGGCCACGGTCTCGTGGACACCTGGGAGCGACGGAGCCGCGGTGGGTGAGCCGGGCTCGGTGACCGCGACCACGGCGACCCCCGATCTCCGCAGGCTGCCGACGCTGTCGGCGTCGAGTCCTGGCAGCCCTGCTGCCACCACGGCCACCCGCGCCTGCCCGGTGGAGGCGCTCGCGAGCAGGTCGGCGAGGTCCACGCACCGCTTCAGCACGACGACACCGGACGGAGGCGTGCTCAGCGCGCGGAGCGCCTCCACCTCCCATGGCTCGCCGGCCGCGGCCACGAGCACCCCCAGGCGTTCCCCCATCATGGTCAGCCCCGCCGGACGATGACGGCGGCACCCTCGGACAGCTGGCCCAGCGCCCGGGCGAGCAGGTCGTCCTCCTCGCCCGGCACGCCCACCACCACCTGTCGCGTCGAGGCGGGCCCGAGGGCGCTGGCGTGCTGGGGCACGGCGACGACGCGGACCAGCTGGAGCACCCGCACCGCTCGGCGCTCGTCGTCCCCCTCCGTCGGCGGGGTGACCCACACGTCGACGAGCTCCCCGGTGCGCAGGCCGGCGGGGACGGCGTCCGAGGCGAGCGCGATCGGGAGCTCGGCGAGGTCCTGACCGGCACCGGAACCGAGGGCCGCCCGCGGCAGAAGCTCGCCGTCCGCGACGTCCCGAAGCAGCACCATGCCGTCGGGCCGGTCGGCCGCGGAGAGGTAGCGGGCGGCGAGGTCGTCGGAGGTGAACCGCACCTGTGAGGTCTCGAGGTCCTTCGGCTCGACCACCGACCCCTCGGAGAGATCTCCGGCCGCCGACCAGACGGTCACCGTGTCGTCGGCACCGGCGAGCAGGCGCGCACCGAGGAGGACCGAGACGGCGACGAGCACCAGCCCGACCACGAGCCGGGGGTCGCGCCAGGACGCTCGGGTGAGCCGGCGTGCCGGCGGGCTCTCAGGGACCGGGTGGCCTTCCCTGGACAGGACTGCTGCGCCGGCCCCCGCGGGTGTGCCGGCCGACAGGTGAGGATGCCTGGCTGCGTTCACGAGGCACATCATGGCCGTCAACGGACAGATCGGCCAGATCTCGTCCACAGGCAAACGGCAGCAACCTGACGAGGACGCACGAGCCTGGTGGCACAATCGCCCCATGAGCTCCGGCGCGACCCCTCCCCGCTTCCTCCAGCTCGCCGACGTGGCCGAGATCCTCAACACCTCGACCGCCCAGGTGTACGCGCTGGTCCGCCGGGGCGAGCTTCCCGCGATCAAGATCGGCGGCCGCGGCCAGTGGCGGGTGGAGACCTCCGAGCTCGAGGCGTTCATCCAGCGGTCCTACGAGGAGACCCGGTCGTTCGTGCGCGAGCACCCCTTCACCGACGCCGACCAGGACGACGCCCGCCTCTGACCCCACGGCGTCCGGCCCGACCAGCCGCCGTCAGCCCGCCGTCACCGCCCGGACCGACTCCGTCGCGACCAGCACAGGAGCGCCGCTGCGCGTGTGGGCGAGCTCGACCTCGACGAAGTCCGCGCCGACGCGGACGATCCGCCCCCGCAGCGGGGACCCCGTGGCCACGTGCAGCAGCAGGTCCCACGACTCCTCGGCGAACCGGTGCAGCGCGGAGGCGAAGCCGCGCCTGGCGAGGACCGGCCGGGCCGCCTCGGGCAGCGAACGCGGAGACAGGCCTCCCGCCTGGGCCACCGCAGCCAGCCGGACGAGCCAGGACCGCCCCTGCGACGAGGTCACCGCACACCAGTCGCGGCCGGCGTCCACCAGCTCCCCGGTGACGCTCTCGCCGCCGAGGAGCACCAGCACGACCCGGCGACCCAGCGAGGCATGCACCCGGTCCGCGAGGGTCACCGCGGCGTACTCGCCCCGCGCCCGGTCGGCGAGCTCTGCGTCGCGCTCCACCAGCTCGATCCCGGCGGCCTGCTGCTCGAGGTCCTCGAAGACGTCCTCGAGGCGACCGCTGTCCCGCTGCTCCATGGACGCACCTTCGACGGGACGCGGGCGTCTGTCAACGGGTCGTGCGGCGCCGTCGCCTGTGGACAAGGCGTTGACGTCCGGCTCGAACCGGGGCTAGAACAGGCAAACGCAAGCAAACGCATCGATCTGGAGTCATCCGATGGCAAGTCGTCGTCTCGCTGGGGCAGCGGCCCTCGGGGTTGCCTGCGTCGCCGGAGTGGCCGGCGTGCTTCTGCTCTGCCTCGGTCCCCTGAGCGAGGCGGCGGGGTACCTGCGAACCCGCGACGGGTGGGCCGCCCTCCCCCTCGAGACGGCAGTGACCGCCCTGGCCGCGACCGCCCTGACCGCCTGCACGGGCTGGCTCGCGCTGGCGACCGCTGCCGCCACCGTCGAGGCCCTGACCGGCGCCTCGTCCGCGCTGGTCCGGACGGTGTCCCCGGCCGTCGTGCGCCGCACCGTGGCGATCTGCTGCGGGCTCGCCGTGGGCACGGGCGGCAGCTGGGTCGCGACGGCGGAGCCGACCGAGCCGGAGCCGTCGAGCGCCACAGCGGCCACCGGCCTGCTGTCAGGGCTGCCCCTTCCCGACCGCGCCACCGGCTCGGGGCCGACCACCACCTCGGGACGGCGGACCCCCGCGCCGGGCGCCGTCCGCGCGGTCACCCTGTCCGGCCGGTCGCCCGACTCCGTCCACATCGTGCGCCGCGGCGACTCGCTCTGGGCCATCGCGAGCCGGCTGCTCGCGTCCCCCGACCCTCGGCGCGTCGACTCAGCCTGGCGCTCGCTCTACCGCGCGAACCGCTCGGCGGTCGGACCCGACCCGGACCTGCTCCGTCCCGGCACCGTCCTGCACGTGCCGGCAACGCTCGTGACCCCTGGCCCGTCGCGCGGCGACGGCGCAGTCCCATCCCGCCTCCCTCGAAAGGACGCCTCATGACCGAGACCAGCGACGACGCCCAGGCCCCGACCCCGCGCCGGCCTCCCGCCCCACCGAGCCAGTGGGCGACGGTCACCGCCCTTGGCGCACGCCGTGACGGCGCCCGGACGCGGGGCCCGGAGCACCGGTCCTCGGTCGACGGCAGCCTCGCGCTCGCGCCCGGGGCGGCGCCGGAGGCGGCTCGCGGCGTGCCGGACGTGCCCGAGCTGCGGCTGGTGGCCGGCGGTGAGCGCGGCGGCGACGACCTGCAGGTGTGGGCGGCGCGGTTCGCCCAGGCCGTCGTCGAGGTCCTCGGCGGTGACAGGCCGATCGCCCAGCTGCTGCGCTGGACCTCGCACCGGGTGTACCTCGAGATCGAGCGCCGGCTGAGCATCCTCAACCGCACCACCGACGCCGGCAGGCGGATGCGGACCGTGCGACCGCAGGTGCGCAGCGTGCACGTCTTCCACCCGACGCCGGCGTCGGCCGAGGTCAGCGTCCACGTCCGTCACGGCCAGCGCTCGCGCGCCATCGCCGCACGCCTCGAGCGGCGCAACGGCCGGTGGCAGTGCACCGCGCTCCAGCTCGGCTGAGCCCGGCGGCGTGGTGCAGCCGCCGGGCGGCGGCTGCCGTCAGCCGTTGACGCGGGCGGTCAGGCCGGTCGGGCCGCCCGGAGCGCCGTGGCACTTCTTGTACTTCTTGCCCGAGCCGCAGGGGCAGTCCTCGTTGCGGCCGACACCGGCGAACTCGTCCTCCACCTTCTCCGGGGCGGCACCTGTCACCTCGGCCTCGCCACCCTCGTCGGGCGCCGTGTAGGCGAGGTTCTGCGGGGTCTTCGGGGCCTCGAGGCCCTTGGCGACGATGTGGGGAGCGGCGCTCCTGCCGGCTGCGGCCGCCTGCCCGATGGCGGAGCCCTGGCTGAGCGAGGCGACCTCCTCGACGGCCTCCTCGGTCGGCTCCTCCTCGACCTGGACCTCCAGGTTGAACAGGTAGCCGACGGACTCCTCCTTGATGCCGTCCATCATGGCGGCGAACATGTCGTAGCCCTCGCGCTGGTACTCCACGAGGGGGTCGCGCTGGGAGTAGGCACGAAGCCCGATCCCCTCGCGCAGGTAGTCCATCTCGTAGAGGTGCTCACGCCACTTGCGGTCGAGGACCGAGAGCACGACGCGGCGCTCGAGCTCGCGCATTACCTCCTCGCCGAAGCGCCCCTCGCGCTCGGCGTACGCGGACTGGGCGTCGGCCTTGAGCTGCTCGAGCAGGTGCTCGCGCGACATGCCCTCGCGGCCGCCGGCCTCCTCCTCGAAGTCGCCGATCTTCAGCGAGACCGGGTAGAGCGTCTTCAGCGCCGCCCACAGCGCCTCGAGGTCCCACTCGGTGGGCACACCCTCGGTGGCGCCGAGCACGTAACCGGTGACGACGTCGTCGATCATGCCGCGCACCTGGTCGCGCAGGTCGGCGCCCTCGAGCACCGCCCGGCGCTCGGCGTAGATCACCTTGCGCTGGTTGTTCATGACGTCGTCGTACTTGAGGACGTTCTTGCGGGAGTCGAAGTTCTGGGCCTCGACCTGCGCCTGCGCCGAGGCGATGGCGCCGGTGACACGCTTGTTCTCGATCGGGACGTCGTCGGGGACCTTCAGCGTGGTGAGCACCCAGTCGACCCAGTCGGACTTGAACAGCCGCATCAGGTCGTCCTCGAGCGACAGGTAGAAGCGGGACTCGCCCGGGTCTCCCTGACGTCCGGAGCGACCACGCAGCTGGTTGTCGATACGGCGCGACTCGTGGCGCTCGGTGCCGATCACGTAGAGACCGCCGAGATCCTTGACCTCCTCGTGCTCCGCCGCGACCTGTCCCTTGATCTTCTCGACCATGGCGGGCCAGGCGGCTTCGTACTCCTCGCTGTTCTCCAGCGGGTCGAGGCCCTGGGCACGCAGCTCGAGGTCGGCGAGGAACTCCACCGACCCACCGAGCATGATGTCGGTGCCTCGGCCGGCCATGTTCGTGGCCACGGTGACCTGGCCCTTGTGACCGGCCTGGGCCACGATCTTCGCCTCGTCGGCGTGGTGCTTGGCGTTGAGCACGTTGTGCGCGACGCCACGCTTCTTGAGCAGCTGCGAGAGGCGCTCGGACTTCTCCACCGACGTGGTGCCGACGAGGATCGGCTGGCCCTTCTGGGCACGCTCGGCGATGTCCTCCACGACGGCGTTGAACTTCGCCTCCTCGGTGCGGTAGACGAGGTCGGCCTGGTCGATGCGGGCCATCGGCTTGTTGGTCGGGATCGGCACGACGCCGAGGTTGTAGATCTTGTCGAACTCCGACGCCTCGGTCATGGCCGTACCGGTCATGCCCCCGAGCTTCTCGTAGAGGCGGAAGTAGTTCTGCAGCGTGACCGTGGCGAGGGTCTGGTACTCCTCCCGGATCTGCACCCCCTCCTTGGCCTCGATGGCCTGGTGCAGGCCCTCGTTGTAACGGCGGCCGGCCAGCATGCGGCCGGTGTGCTCGTCGACGATGAGCACCTCGCCGTTCATGACGACGTACTCCTTGTCGTTGCGGAACAGCTCCTTGGCCTTGATCGCGTTGTTCATGAACGAGATCAGCGGGGTGTTCACCGAGTCGTAGAGGTTGTCG
>DASTPU010000077.1:0-10046 GCA_035762105.1 Nocardioidaceae bacterium
GTGCCGGTCCTGCCAGGACCTTGCCCGTGGCGGCCCGGGCTCCGTCGACGTGATCGAGATCGACGCGGCCAGCCACGGCGGTGTGGACGACGCGCGCGACCTGCGGGAGCGAGCCTTCTTCGCCCCGGTCGCGAGCCGCTACAAGGTCTACATCATCGACGAGGCCCACATGGTCACGACGCAGGGCTTCAACGCCCTGCTCAAGCTCGTCGAGGAACCCCCGCCGCACCTGAAGTTCATCTTCGCGACCACCGAGCCCGACAAGGTCCTGCCCACGATCCGGTCGCGCACGCACCACTACCCTTTCCGGCTGATCCCGCCGCGGCTGCTCTCGTCGTACCTGTCCGAGATCTGCGAGCGCGAGGGCGTGCGCATCGAGCCGGCCGCGCTGCCGCTCGTCGTGCGCGCGGGTGGCGGGTCCGCACGAGACACGCTGTCGGTGCTCGACCAGCTGCTCGGCGGTGCCGACGACGACGGGGTCACCTACAAGCTCGCCACGGGGCTGCTCGGCTACACGCCCGACGCGTTGCTCGACGAGGTCGTCGACGCGTTCGCCGCGGGCGACGGGGGCACCGTGTTCGGGGTCGTGGACAAGGTGATCGAGACCGGTCAGGACCCGCGCCGCTTCACCGAGGACCTGCTGCGCCGGCTGCGCGACCTCGTGATCATCTCGGCGGTGCCCGACGCCCCGGCGACGGGCCTGATCGACGTGCCCGAGGACCAGGCGGAGCGGCTCGTCGCACAGGCCGCGCGGTTCGGGCGCTCCGACCTGACCCGTGCGGCGGACCTGGTCGCGGCAGGGCTCACCGAGATGCGCGGTGCCACCGCTCCACGGCTGCTGCTCGAGCTGATCTGTGCCCGCGTGCTGCTCCCTGGAGCCGACGACTCGACCGCCGGCGTGCTCGCCCGGCTCGACCGGCTCGAGCGCCGCGTGGCGATCGAGGGCGGCGCACCGTCCACGGCTCCGGCTGCCGCGCCGCGTCATGCTCCCGAGCACCACCCGGCCGCCCCTGTCCGACCGCAGGTGGCCGCGAACCCCACGCCGGCTCCCGCCCCGTCTGCGGCGGCCGCGGACTCGCCGCCGCCGCAGACTCCGCCGACTACGCCGGCTGAGCCAGACTGGCCGACGCCCGCGCGAGCGGGCCACCCGAACCCGACGCCCGAGACCGCGCCGAGGCCGGCCCGGACCGGCCCGGGACAGACGCCCGCTCCCGAGGCCGGGCCGCGCGACGCGGAGCCGGTGAGGACCGAGGCGAACGCGGCTCCCACGGGAGGCTTCGAGAGCTCCGGGAGGCTCGGCCTGGTCGAGGTCCGTCGGCTCTGGCCGGACCTCCTCGAGGCGGTCAAGCTCAAACGTCGCTACACCTGGATCCTGCTCAGCCAGAACGCCCAGGTCGCCGCAGTCGACGACAAGACGCTGACCATCGCCCTGGTCAACGCCGGTGCCCGCAACTCGTTCGTGAGCGGCGGCAGCGAGGAGGTCCTCCGCCAGGCGGCGATCGACGTGATCGGCCACGACTGGCGGATCGAGGCGATCGTGGATCCGTCCGCGCAGCCCGGCGCCGAGCCCGAGAACGACCCCCGGATCGTCCGGCCCGCGGTCCAGCCGGCTCCGGCGCCCCAGACGACGGTCGCCCCGGACACGCCCGCGCCCGCCCAGCCGCAGCAGCCGCAACCGCCCAAGCCGCCGGTCGACCCCGAGGTGATCGCGAACGCCCGAGGTGCGATCCAGGTCACCCGCGCGCCGGGGTCGATGCAGCAGGGCGGGCCGAGCGTCTCCGACGACGACGTGGACCGCGACGACCCCGACGCCGACGACGGCAACCTCGCCGGTGCCGAGCTCCTCGAGCGTGAGCTCGGTGCGCGGGTGATCGAGGAGATCAAGCACGACTGACGCCATCCCCGGAGCGAGGGGTGGACACTTGGAGCGGTACCCGAGACTGCAGAAGACAGCGAACATCCGAGACAGCAGAGGACGACACCGATGACGCAGGACAACCCCTTCGGCGGCGAGGGCGGGTTCGACATGAACGCCCTGCTCCAGCAGGCCCAGCAGATGCAGCAGCAGATGATGGACGCGCAGGAGCAGCTCGCCAACACCACGGTCACCGGCACCGTCGGCGACGGTCTGGTGTCCGTCACCCTGAACGGCACCGGCGAGCTCGTGGGCGTGTCCATCAAGAAGGGCTCCTTCGACCCCGACGACACCGAGGACCTCGAGGACCTGATCGTCGCCGCGTACCGCGACGCCAAGGGGCAGGCGGACGCGCTGGCCACGGAGAAGCTCGGTCCCCTCGCCGGCGGACTCGGCGGTGAAGACCTGCCTGGCGCGGGTGGGCAGCTCGGCCTCTGATGTACGAGGGGGTCGTCCAGGACCTGATCGACGAGCTCGGCCGGCTGCCGGGCGTGGGCCCGAAGAGCGCTCAGCGCATCGCCTTCCACATCCTGCAGACCGACCCCGTCGACGTACGCCGGCTCGCCGAGGTACTCCTCGAGGTGAAGGAGAAGGTCACCTTCTGCTCCATCTGCGGGAACGTCGCCGAGGAGGAGACCTGCCGGATCTGCCGCGATCAGCGCCGGGACCCCTCGGTCATCTGCGTGGTCGAGGAGAGCAAGGACGTCGTCGCGATCGAGCGCACCCGGGAGTTCCGGGGCCGCTACCACGTGCTCGGTGGCGCGATCTCCCCGATCGAGGGCGTCGGCCCCGACGACCTGCGCATCCGGGAGCTGATGGGCCGTCTCGCCGACGGGGTGGTCACCGAGGTGATCCTTGCGACCGATCCGAACCTCGAGGGCGAGGCGACGGCGACGTACCTCACGCGGCTGTTGCGGCCCATGGGCTTGCGTGTGACGCGACTTGCTAGTGGACTGCCTGTAGGTGGTGATCTCGAGTACGCCGACGAGGTCACCTTGGGAAGGGCGTTCGAAGGGAGGCGAGCCGTCGATGACTGAGGACCAGATCGCGGCCGTGGAGGAGACCGGTCTGCACAGTGACCTGGAGGACTTCGCCCAGCAGATCGCCGACCAGGTGGAGAGCTTCCTGCTCGCGATCCAGGCGATCGCGCGCGGCGAGGCCACCGGCGGGCACGCCATCTCGCTGCTGCTGCTCGAGGTGAGCCAGATCCTCCTCGCCGGGGCGCGACTCGGCGTGCAGACCGACTTCGAGACCCCGTCGAAGTACGAGCCGGACGCCGGCCCGGACCCCGACCTCGACGACATGCGGCTTCGCCTCGCCGTGCTCCTCGAGGGCGTCGATGCCTACACCGAGGTCTTCGACCCGTACGTCGACCCGCCGGAGCTCGCTCCGTCGCTGCTGTCCGACGACCTCACGAGCATCGCCACCGCGCTCGCCCACGGCCTGCGGCACTTCAAGGCAGGACGGGTCGAGGAGGCACTGTGGTGGTGGCAGTTCTCCTACGTGTCCTCGTGGGGTCACGAGGCCAGCGGCGCCCTCCGCGCACTGCAGTCGGTGGTCTCCCATGACCGGCTCGACGCGGAGTTCGAGAGCGAGCAGGACCAGGTCGCCGCAGCGGACGAGTTCCTCGAGACAGCAAATCCTTGAGCCAGAGCCGACCCCCGGATGTGCTCGACAGGAAATCCTCCTGTAGCCGATGCTCCGGGGGCCGTCTTGTGATGCGGCGGCCGGTCGGGGCCGGACGGCTCGGCAGTTAGAATCGTCGACGTTCCGAATCCGTCTGAGACCACCCCCGAGGGAGAACTGTGGGCATTGTCGTGCAGAAGTACGGCGGCTCCTCCGTTGCCGACGCCGTGGGCATCAAGAGGGTGGCCCAGCGCATCGTCGACGCGAAGCGAGCCGGCAACGACGTGGTCGTTGTCGTCTCCGCGATGGGTGACACCACCGACGAGCTGATCGACCTTGCCGAACAGGTGTCGCCGCTCCCGGCCGGCCGTGAGCTCGACATGCTCCTCACCGCGGGCGAGCGGATCTCGATGGCACTCCTCGCGATGGCGATCGGCAACCTCGGCCAGGAGGCGCAGTCCTTCACCGGGAGCCAGGCAGGCGTGATCACCGACAGCGTGCACGGCAAGGCGAAGATCATCGACGTCACGCCGGGCCGGATCGAGAAGGCGCTCGAGCAGGGCGCCATCGCGATCGTGGCCGGGTTCCAGGGCGTCAGCCAGGACACCAAGGACATCACCACGCTCGGCCGCGGCGGCTCCGACACGACCGCGGTCGCGCTCGCCGCCGCCCTCGACGCCGACGTGTGCGAGATCTACAGCGACGTCGACGGTGTGTTCACCGCCGACCCGCGGATCGTCGCCACGGCCCGCAAGCGCGACCGGATCTCCTACGAGGAGATGCTCGAGATGGCCGCGAGCGGCGCCAAGATCCTCCACCTGCGGTGCGTGGAGTACGCCCGCAGGTACAAGATGCCCATCCACGTGCGCTCCTCCTTCAGCAAGAAGCCGGGCACGTGGATCGCCGACGACGACGTAGAGGTGGAGAACATGGAGCAGGCGATCATCGCGGGCGTGGCCCACGACCGCAGCGAGGCCAAGATCACCGTCGTCGGGGTGCCCGACAAGGTCGGCGAGGCGGCGCGGATCTTCGAGGCGCTCTCCGAGGCGCAGGTGAACCTCGACATGATCGTGCAGAACGTGTCGGCCGCCGCCACGAACCTCACCGACATCTCGTTCACGCTGCCGCGCGCGGACGGGCAGGTCGCGATGGCCGCGCTCGCCCAGCTCAAGGACGAGGTCGGCTACGACTCCCTGCTGTACGACGACCGCATCGGCAAGGTCTCCCTCATCGGAGCCGGCATGCGCTCGCACCCCGGCGTGACGGCGAAGTTCTTCGCGGCCCTCGCGAGCGCCGGCGTCAACATCGAGATGATCTCCACCTCGGAGATCCGGATCTCGGTCATCGTCGACGAGTCGCAGGTCGACGACGCGGTGGCCGCGACCCACACGGCGTTCGACCTCGACTCCGACGAGGTCGAGGCAGTTGTCTACGGCGGAACCGGACGGTGAAACAGATGAGCAAGAAGAAGCCCACTCTCGCCGTCGTCGGTGCGACCGGCGCCGTCGGCACCGTGATGCTCGGGATCCTTTCCCAGCGCGAGGACGTCTGGGGCGAGATCCGGCTGATCGCCTCGCCCCGCTCCGCAGGGAAGAAGCTCCGCGTGCGCGGCGAGGAGGTCACCGTCGTCGCCCTGTCGGAGAAGGCGTTCGAGGGCGTCGACGTCGCGATGTTCGACGTACCCGACGAGGTCTCCAAGGAGTGGGCACCGATCGCGGCCGCGAAGGGCGCCATCGCCGTCGACAACTCCGGGGCCTTCCGCATGGACCCCGACGTGCCGCTGGTCGTGCCCGAGGTCAACCCCGACGCGGTCCGCAACCGCCCGCGCGGGATCATCTCGAACCCGAACTGCACGACGCTGACCATGATGGACGCGCTGGGTGCCCTGCACTCCCGCTGGGGCCTGACCGCGCTCGTGGTCGCGTCGTACCAGGCCGCGTCCGGCGCCGGGCAGCCCGGGGTCGACCGGTTGTACGACGAGCTCGAGGTCGTCGCGGGTGACCGGAGCCTCGGCACCGTCGCGGGCGACGTCCGACGCGCGATCGGCGACAAGCTCGGTGACACCGGCTCGCCGTTCCCGGCGCCGCTGGCTCTCAACGTCGTGCCGTGGGCCGGCTCGGCCCGTGACGGCGGCTGGACCAGCGAGGAGCTCAAGGTCCGCAACGAGTCGCGGAAGATCCTCGGCATCCCCGACCTCAAGGTCTCCGCGACCTGCGTGCGGGTGCCCGTGGTGACCACGCACTCGCTCGCGGTGCACGCCACGTTCTCCAAGGAGGTCAGCGTCGAGGAGGCCCGCAAGGCGCTCGTGCAGGCGCCGTCGGTGGTCGTCATGGACGACCCCGAGACGGGCAACTTCCCGACGCCTGCTGACGTGGTGGGCGCCGACCCGACCTTCGTGGGCCGGATCCGTCAGGCGCTCGACTTCCCGAACACTCTCGAGATGTTCGTGTGCGGCGACAACCTGCGGAAGGGCGCGGCGCTCAACACCGCCCAGATTGCGGAGCTGCTCGCGAAGGAGCTCACCGCCTGAGCTGCGTCACCGCCAGTCGCGGCGGCCGGTGTCCTCGCCCTCGAACCGGGTGGTCACCCAGTGCGCGAGCAGGTACGCCGCGGCCGTGAGGGCCGGGATCACGGCGAACATCGACGCCGAGAAGATCACGTCGAGCAGCAGCAGCATCACCAGCACGGTGACCAGGCCGACCGCGAGGAAGCTGGTGCTCACGGTCTCCTGGACGCCGAACGCCTTCAGCAGCCCTGCCCCGAGCAGCACCATCAGCACGACGATCGCGACGAGGATGAAGAAGCCCGGCGCGCCGCCGCACGTGCTGACGCCCCGGACGGCCTCGCAGCCCGCCATGGCGGCGTAGGTGCCCGCTGCGCCCGCGGCGCCGACCAGGAGGCCGGTGAGGCATGCGGCGAGCCACCCTGGCAGGACAGGGCGGGTGCGCTCGGCCCTGCGCTCGTTCTTGCGCTCGGCCTTGGTGCGCCGCGGCCCGGCCACGGTGACGGCCGGCGTGACCGGGGGGCTCGTGTGCTCGCCTGCTCCGTTCAGGGGCAATGCCTGCGTCGCCTCGCGGTCCCAGGTCTCGCCCGCGGCAGCCGTCACCGGCGGCTGGAGCTGCTCGGCCGGCTCGTCGGCCTTCCTCCTGCGCTTCCGGCCGAGGCCGGGCAGCTTCAGGGAGGGCAGCTCGAGCGAGGGCTCGGTCTTGTCGTCACCCGTGGATTGAGGCATACGCGGAGTTTGCCAGATTCCTGCCGGCCCAAACCGGCGCGCCCGGAGGTGCTGCCGGCTGGACCAGCCATGAAAGTCCAACGACCCACCCATCCGGACCCCTGGACCCGTCGAACAGCAGACGTGGCGACCGCCACATCGCACCTACCAGGGGAGGGAAACCCATGAAGGTCCGCACGTTCTCGTCCGTTGTCGCCAGCGTCGCTCTCGCGGGCAGCGCACTTGCAGTCACTGCTCCGGCGCAGGCCGACGACCACAAGCTCGGCACGCGGAGCCTTGCCAAGGTCCTCGCGGCCGACGGCAGCGGCTTCGACAAGACCGCCGGCGACTTCGACATCCTCGACAACGCCGTGTCCGCGGTGCTCGCCGCCAAGCCGAAGAGCGCGGTAGCAGTGCTCGCCGACGGCAAGACGGCGCTGACCGCGTTCGCGCCGACCGACGGGGCGTTCCGGCGCCTGGTCGAGGACCTGACCGGCAGCCGGTACCACCGCGAGCGCAAGATCTTCAACACCCTGGCCGACACGGCAGGGATCGACACGATCGAGTCGGTGCTGCTGTACCACGTGGTGCCCGGCGCGACGGTCACCTACCGGCAGGCCAAGGCCTCCGGCGGGGCCAAGCTCGACACCGCCCTCGAGGGAGCAACGCTGCGGGTCCGGGTGCGCGACGGGAAGCGCGTCTTCCTCGCCGACGCCGACAAGAACGACCCGAACGCACGCGTCCTGCCGCGGCTGAAGAACATCAACCACGGGAACCGGCAGATCGCCCACGGCATCAGCTGGGTGCTGCGCCCCGCCGACCTCTGAGGTCGACCGAGGCGGTAGACGCAGGAGCCCCGGTTCGCGATCGATCGCGAACCGGGGCTCCTGCGCTCTGTCGGGCTGACAGTGTGCTGGTTCAGGACATCGGCGACACATGTCTCAAGACATCGGCGACACGATGTCTCAAGACATCGGAAACACCCGCGCGACCTCGATGCTCGGCCATGTCAAAGGCCCAGCTGGTCATCACCGCTCTATTCGTCGAGAAGCAGACCCCCGCCCAGGTCGCCGCCCGCTACGGCGTCCACCGGGCCTGGGTCTACAAGCTCAAGGCCCGCTACGAAGCCGAGGGCGACGCGGCCCTGGAACCCCGCTCCCGCCGTCCCCACCGCTCACCCAACGCCGTGCCACCCGAGACGATCGAGCTGGTCCTGCGGCTACGCAAGGAGCTCCTCGAGGCCGGCCACGACGCAGGCCCGGACACCCTGCTGTGGCACCTGACCCACCATCACGAGGTGACCCTGTCGCGGGCGACCGTGCACCGCATCCTGGCCCGCCACGGCGCGATCACTCCCGAGCCGAAGAAGCGCCCCAAGTCGTCCTACATCCGTTTCCAGGCCGCGATGCCGAACGAGACCTGGCAGTCCGACTTCACCCACTACCCGCTCACCGACACCGAGACCTTCCCCAAGGGCATCGAGATCATCACCTGGCTCGACGACTGCACCCGCTACGCACTCCACACCAGCGCCCACCGGGCGATCACCACCCCGATCGTCAAGGCCACCTTCCGCGAAGCCGCAGGTCGGCACGGCATTCCAGCCTCAACGCTGACCGACAACGGCATGGTCTACACCGTCCGCCTGGCCGGCAGCGGCCGCCGAGGCGGCCGCAACGGGTTCGAGCAGCAACTACGCGCCTGGCACGTGGTGCAGAAGAACAGCCGTCCGAACCACCCCACCACCTGCGGCAAGGTCGAACGCTTCCAGCAGACGATGAAGAACTGGCTCCGAACCCAACCCCAGCAGCCCGCCACCATCGCCGACGTGCAGGCGCTGCTCGACCGGTTCCGCAGTGAGTACAACCAGCACCGACCACACCGCTCCCTGCCACACCAGGCCACCCCGGCAGCGCTCTACGACACCATGCCCAAGGCCCTGCCAGGGCCGACCCGCGACGACACCCACGACCGGATCCGCCATGACCGCGTCGACAAGTCCGGCACCGTGACCCTGCGCGCCGCCGGCCAGCTCCGCCACATCGGCATCGGCCGAACCCACAGCCGAACCCACGTCATCCTGCTTGTCCAAGACCTGCACGTCAGAGTCGTCAACGCCATCACCGGCGAACTCCTCCGCGAGCTCACCATCGACCCCGACCGCGACTACCAGCCACGCACCCCGAAATGAAGAACACCCGAACCCACGTTTCCGTGGGTCCGGGTGTCGCCGATGTCCTGAGACATCACACTGTCGGGCTGACAGGATTTGAACCTGCGGCCTCGTCGTCCCGAACGACGCGCGCTACCAAACTGCGCCACAGCCCGATTGCCTTGACAGCGTGGGGAGTCTACCTGAGCCCCACGGGTGCCACGAAACCGGGACCGGTCAGCGGGCGGTGAGGGTGACCAGGGACGCCTCGGGCCGGCAGGCGAACCGCACCGGCGCGTGCGGAGAGGTGCCCAGGCCCGCCGACACGTGGAGCCAGGTGCTGCCCGGGTCGCCGGGCCGCGAGTCGGCCGGGTGCCGGTGCAGGCCCTTGGCGCGGGCGGGCTCGATGTCGCAGTTGGTGACCAACGCGCCCTTGAAGGGCACGCAGAGCTGGCCGCCATGGGTGTGCCCGGCGAAGATCGCGTCGTACCCGTCGCGCGCGAATGCGTCGAGCACCCGGAGGTACGGCGCGTGGGCGACCGCGACCCGTACGTCGGCATCGGGGTCTGCCGGACCCGCGACGGCGTCCAGGTCGTCGTACTCCAGGTGCGGGTCGTCGACGCCGGTGAACGCGAAGCGCAGCCCGTCGACCTCGAGGTGGGTCCGCCGGTTCGTCAGGTCGGTCCAGCCGCGGCGATCGAAGGCGTCCCGCAGGTCGTTCCAGGGCAGCTTGGGGGTCCAGGTCACGCGATCGCCGTCATCGGGCATCAGGTAGCGGGCCGGGTTCTTCACGACCGGCGAGAAGTAGTCGTTCGAGCCCGGGACGAACACGCCCGGGACGTCGAGGAGCGGACCGAACGCGTCCAGTACGACGGGCACCGAGTTGCGGTGGGCAAGGTTGTCGCCGGTGTTGACCACCAGGTCCGGCCGGAGCCCGGCGAGGTCCCGGATCCAGCGCTGCTTCTTGTGCTGCCACGGCGTCATGTGGATGTCGCTGAGGTGAAGCACCCTCAGCGGCCTGCTGCCCGGCGGGAGCACCGGCAGCTCGACGCGGCGCAGCGTGAAGGCGTTGACCTCGTAGATCGAGGCGTACGCGAGGCCGGCGAGCCCCGCGAGCGCCCCGTAGGACAGGGCGCGGGCCA
>DASTPU010000078.1:0-36346 GCA_035762105.1 Nocardioidaceae bacterium
CGCCAGGAGGGGCCAGCGGCGGCATCACCGGTTGCGTTTCGGCCGCGCGCAGCTCCCTCCGTGCCAGGACTGCACCGCCGGTTCGCGGCAACGTCACCGGTCCGTCGTGACTGCGAGCCGGGGGCGAGACAGCTGCGGCAAGGCGTCTTCCCACTCCTGCAAGGTCTTGATCACGGTCCTGATGACCATGGTCGCCAACAGGTGGTTCTCGAAGTCGTCGTCCACAGCGTCTCCCCTCTAGCTCGCGTGCCGTCGAAGTCCCCGGTCTGCGGCGCACCACGAGCCTCCGTCTAGCCGGCACAGGGGCTCGCCGGTGACGGAAGGTCGGAGCACGGAAGGGACCTTAGGAGGCCCACATGACGGCAGCATTAAGGGTGCCGTGACGACCGGGATTCCCTGACCAGGCAGGGGTTTTGCGGTCTCGGATGCCGCATGGGCGAATGCTTGACTCCGCGTTCGTCGTCGCTGAGGATTGCCTGCGGTTGACACCCTCATCCGGCTTCTGCAAGTCCATCGGCACCTGACCAGAACAGCTGCATGGCCGTTGCCAGGACCGACCCCCCGACATCGCGCGTTCCTTCGACAAAGGATCTGACCCATGATGGCGCCCTTCTACTGGATCACCTCCGTCCTGCTCACCGGGCTCCATCAGCTCACCGGCGAGATCTTCGGGGTGCGGTCCGGCTGGTCGTGGGCGCTCGCCATCGTGGGACTGACGCTGACGATCCGGGCGGCGCTCATCCCCTTGTTCGTCAGGCAGATCCGATCGAGCCGCAACATGCAGCTCCTCCAGCCCCAGGTCAAGGAGCTCCAGAAGAAGTACGGCCACGACCGTGAGCGCCTCGCCAAGGAGACCATGGCGCTGTACAAGGAGACCGGCACCAACCCCTACTCCTCGTGCCTGCCCCTCCTGCTGCAGATGCCGATCTTCATCTCACTGTTCCGGTTGCTCTCGAACGCCGCACACGGGATCGGCAAGGGAGTTCTCACCTCCGACCAGGCCAGGCAGTTCGGCTCCGCGAAGCTTCTCGGCGTGCATCTCGCGAACACCTTCTCGACGGCGAACGGGAACACCCAGGTCCGGTTCCTTGCGGGCACGCTGGTGGTCGCCATGACGGCGACGACCTTCATCACGCAGCGTCAGCTGATGACGAAGAACATGCCTCCCGGTGCCCGTAAGGGCCCCTACGCCCAGCAGCAGAAGATGCTGCTCTACGTACTTCCCGTCATGTTCGCCTTCGGCGGCCTGGCCTTCCCGATCGGCGTCCTCATCTACTGGACCACCTCGAACATCTGGACCATGGGTCAACAGCTGTATGTGATCCGCCGGAACCCCGCGCCCGGCACCCCTGCCGCTGAGGCGAAGGCCCAGCGGGATTCCATGGCCGGCAAGGGCCAACCTCTCGCGCCTCCTCTCCAACAGGTCGAGGATGACGAGCCGTTGGAACGCCGAGCCCGACCTCGTCCCGAGCCCGAGAGGGAGCCACGGAGCAAGCGCAGGAACAGCTCCGGCACCCCGCGGCCTCGGAAACCGGGGCCGATCCCGGACGGTCCGAGCGACCGGACCGATGACTCCGTCGGCTGACGCCGAGGTTCCTCACCCCCAAGCGGTCCGCACCGTGGTCGGCCTGGCGAGCCGTCGCGGGTCTCGGCGTGGCGTGCGCCCTGGTGCTGGTGGAGCGCACCGGAAAGGCGGTGCGGAGCCCGTCGAAGACGGCCCTGCTTGCGTTCGCTGCCGGGACAGTCGGACGAGGCCGCGGGTTCGCCGTGCACAAGGCGCTGGACCAGGTCGGTGCGTTCGCCGGACCGCTGCTGGTCGCCGGGGTCGTCGCAGTGACCGCCGCGACGTGGGCGGGCCTCGCCGTCCTCGCCGTCCCGGGCGCGGTCGCCATGGCTGTCTTGCTGTTCGTGCGGGCAAGGGTGCCCGACATGAGCGTCTACGATCCCCTGGGCGCCGAATCCGTGAGGGCCGCAGGCGTGATCACGGAGCCGACCGTCCTGCCGGGACGGTTCTACCTCTTCGCGACGTCGAGCGCAGCGAGCACCTTGGGCCTGATGACCTTCGGGGTCATCTCCTTCCGTCTCGTCGACGCCGACCTGGTCGCCCCGCCCTGGTCCCCGTCGTCTACGCCGTCGCGATGCTCACGGCAGCGGCGGCCGCGCTGGTCACCGGGTTCGCCTACGACCGCTGCAGCGCCAAGGTGCTTCTGGTGCTCCCGTTCCTGGTGGCGGCAGTCCCTGTGCTCACCCTGGCCGACCGGCTGTGGGTGGCGGTCGTCGGCGTGGCGGTGTGGGGCGGTGCTGGCGGTGTCCAGGAGTCGACTGTCAAGGCGCTCGTCGCTGACCTCGTGCCGGCGCGTCGACTGGCGACGGCGTACGGCGTCTTCGCAGCGTTCGAGGGCGCCGCGGCCTTGCTGGGCGGAGGCCTGGCCGGCGCGCTCTACAGCGGAGGACGAAACGACCTGATCACGGTGATCGCGATATGCCAGGCAGCCTCACTCATCCTCCTGGTCGCGGTCTTTCGAGCTCTCGGTCACTGAGCGGCCGGTCTCAGCAGCGCCGCCTCCAGGGTCCGCTGCAGCCACGCTGCGTACCGTTCCATGTCCCACCCCAGCGTCCCTACGAGCATCCGGTGCGTCTCCGGCCCGGCCAGCGCCCAGACGGTCGCCGCCGCCTCGTCCACGGTGAGGCCGTCGCGCAGGGGACCGTTGGCGGCTACCCAGCTGACGAACTGAGTGAGGTTCGCGAGCCGTGTGGTGTGCATGGCGCGGTGCTTCTCGGCAACCGCCTCGTCAACCGCGGCCGCGGAGCGCATGACGTCATCGATCGGCCGCGCGCGATCCACCCGGTGCGCGATGTCGTGAGCGAACATCGCGATCTGGCGGCGCTGGTCCTTCTCCTCGCGTACGGCGCGAGGACGCTCCTACTCCAGGACAGGCGCTTCTGGGCCGCCTCCGGCAGAGTCCCGCTCTCTTCCGCTGGCTGAACCCTTCCCCGGTACTGCTGGTCGCAGACGGGGAACCGCTGACGGACAACATGCGGCTGGCCCACGTGGTCGAGGACTAGTGCGGCAGCCCGCCCGGCCGGGCAGGGGCACGAAGCCTTGTTGAATTGCAGGGCGTCGTACTGGAGCACAACGGTGCCCTGAGCGTCGTACGGTTCGGTCAACCCGTCGCCCCTGGTTGCTCGCGGAGCTGGCGCGACCGCGACGCTTGCAGTGGCCTCAGTGGTCCCTCGGGCACCGGCTCGATGCCGGTTTGCTGCGCCCTCATGGACGTGGGTGCGATTGGCTACAGTCGCCCGGATGGGATGGGTTGTCAGTGCAATAGGTCTGCTCGTGGTGTTGGTGGCGCTGTGGGACATCTTCCACACCCTTTGGCATCCGGGAGGATTCGGCCGGGTCGCACGGTGGGTGTTCCAGGTCGTGTGGCGGGTCACCAAGCGCGTTCTGCCCGGGCACACCCGACAGCTTGCTGGCCCGATCGGGATCCTCGGGACCGTCGTGACCTGGACCGGTCTCGTGGTGATCGGCTGGATGCTGGTGTACCTGCCGCACATGCCGGAGGGCTTCTACTTCGGGACCGCACTCAGGCCCGCGCAGTCGTCCGATCTCCTGGCTGCGCTGTACCTGTCCCTGGTCACCGTGGCCACGCTCGGCTTCGGAGACATCATTCCGGCCGACCCTGTCCTGCGACTGCTGACCCCGTTCGAGGCTCTCCTTGGTTTCGTCCTGTTGACCGCCGCCATCTCCTGGATCCTGCAGGTCTATCCTGCCCTGGGCCGGCGCCGATCGGTAGCGAAGCGGCTGAGCATCCTGCGCTCTAGACACGCGACCGATGTTGTCGAGGACGGAGACTCGTGCGTCGCAAGTTCCATGCTGGAGTCCGTGACCGTCGGGGTGATCCAAGTCGAGACGGACTTTCTGCAGTACGTCGAGTCCTACTACTTCCTCGAGGAGGAGGAAGAACTGTCCCTTGCCGCAACCCTCCCCCAGGCGCTGAAGTTGGCAGAAGCCGGCGGACGGTCATCGTCGCGTGAGGTTCGCCTCGCGGCCGACATGCTCACCGCGGCCGTCGAAAGCCTCGCCCTGCGGCTGGACCGTAGCTACCTCAAGACCGGCTCGGCGGCACACCAGGTGCTCTCGGCCTACGCCGCGGACCACGGGTTCGATCCCCACGCATGATGACAAGAGCCCGGGGCACGGCGCTGGCATGACCCTCGACGTACTGCTGGTCACGGTTGGTGCGCTCGGCGTGCTGGTGGCCGCAATGTCTGCACGGATCAGACGCCTGCCCATGTCCGAGCCGCTCCTGGCCCTGGTGGTCGGCGTGCTCGTCGGGCCCGAGGTCCTCGGTGCGTTGCCCCTCCCGCCGATCACCGCCGAGCACGCGACCGTTCACGACGCAACCCGCATCCTGCTGGCAATCTCGGTGACCGGGGTGGCGCTGCGTTACCCGTTTGGCTCGGTCCGCGCGCAGCTCCGGCCGGTCTCGATCCTGCTGCTGGTGGCCATGCCGGCCATGGCCCTGGTGTCGACAGGCCTGGCGGCCTGGATCCTCGGGGTCGCGCTGAGCGCGGCGCTGCTGCTCGGGACCGCGATCTGCCCTACCGACCCGGTCCTCGCCTCCAGCGTGGTCACCGGCAAGCCCGCTGAGGAGGACCTTCCGGCACGTGACCGGCAGATCCTCTCGTTGGAGTCAGGTGCCAACGACGGTCTGGCTCTCCCGTTCGTGCTCGCCGCGGTCGCGTTCGCCGGACCCATGACCGCCGGGCGGGCAGCCGCGGACGTTCTCTGGCAGGTGCTGGGCGCAGTCGCCCTCGGTGTGCTCGCCGGTTGGCTCGGCGGTCGCGCAGTGCGGGCAGGGGAAAAGCACGGGGCGGCCGCTCACGGCCCGATGCTGATGTTCACGGTGCTGCTCGCCCTGCTCGTCCTGGGCCTTTCCGGCGTGCTCCATCTCGACGGCGTGCTCGCCGCGTTCGTCGCGGGGCTCGCCTTCAACCTGACCAGCACCGGCGGCGAGCGGACGGCGGAGGTCGAGATCGACGAGGCGGTGAACCGGTTCGTGGTGCTGCCGATGTTCGTGTTGCTCGGCGCCACCATCCCCTGGACCGTGTGGGGCGAGCTCGGATGGGCGGCGATCGTTCTCGCGCTCGCCGTGCTCCTGCTTCGTCGGCTCCCCGTCCTGCTGCTGCTCAAACGACCGCTGCACCTGGGCTGGCCCGACGCGCTGTACCTGGGCTGGTTCGGGCCCGTCGGCGTCTCGGCAGTGTTCTACCTGACCCTGGAGGCAAAGGAGCTCGGCCTGCCCGAGACGGTCATGGGGGCCGGGATCATGATCGTGGCCGTGAGCACCGTGGCCCATGGCGTGACCTCCTCGGCCGGCCGACTCCTCTACCGGCGCCTCACGAACGAGCCCGCAACCGGTCAGCCCGTCTTCCGGGGTTGACCCCCCGGCGATGTGGGTAGCCGACGAGTATGTGGTTCTCCACCTGGTCCGAACTCGCTCGCATCCTTCTCGTCGGCGCCGCGGCCTACGTCACGCTCGTCGTCATCCTGAGGACCTCTGGGAAACGGACACTTGCCAAGCTCAACGCCTTTGACCTCGTCGTCACGGTCGCGCTCGGCTCCACGCTGGCCACGATCTTCCTCGACAAGAACGTCACCTGGTCCCAGGGAGCGGTTGCACTCGCGACGCTGGCCCTGCTCCAGTTCCTCGTTGCCGCCCTCACGACCAGGTTCGGCGGTCGAGCCGCGGTTACCTCCAGCCCCACACTCCTGGTGCATCAAGGGCAGATCCTCGTGCCTGCCCTCCGGGCGCAGCGGGTGACCGAAGCGGAGGTGTGGCAGGCGGTCCGGTCCTCCGGGATCGGAGACATCGCCATGGTTGCCGTCGCGGTTCTCGAGACGGACGGCACCATCAGCGTCGTCGCGCAGAAGAATGCCGGGTGCCGCTCAGCGCTGCGTGACGTGCCGAAGGCGTCCAGCGAATGACGGTAGCCACCAGCGGCACGAGACGAGCCAGTGCTGTCCACGCGCCCCTATGAACCTACCGGTCACCGCGGATGTCCTCAGCCGGTTCCCCACGACTCTCAAGGTGCACAGCGTCCAACGCAGCGGCGAACTCCACGAGCGCGGCAGCGAGCGCGTACCGGTGCTCCGAGCTGATCCGAGCCATCGCGGCCTCCACACGTTCCCGGCGGTACCGCATCGCGGAGGCGTAGAGCTCTTCCCCCGCCGGGGTGAGCGTCAGCCGGACGTGTCGACGGTCGTTGCCGTCCCGCTGCCGGTTCACCAGACCGGCTTTGACCAGCCGGTCGCAGACCCGGGTGGCGTTCGACGGGTGCACTCCCAGATCCTCCGCGACAGCGGTGAGGTTGACTGAGCCCTCGGCTGCGAGGACCAACACCCGCCATTGCGGCACGGTGACCGATGACTCCGCGCCTGCCAGGGACTCCGCAATAAGAGCTCCGATCGCGCGGGTGGCGTCGACCACGGCGTACACGAGATGGACGGGCAGCCCGAGCTCATCGCGCCGATCTGATGGTCGTGATCGCAAGTCCCGGCCTCCTAGGTACGTCGCGTTGTCGTTGACCGACCGTAGGCCGGAGCGTGCGGGCCACCCCATCCTGCCACTCCCCGCCCCGCGTCATGCTTGAAGCACTGGAATCGATTGCGTTTGCGCAACTAGTCCCGTGGGTACCTGCCCAGCATGGCCAACATCGACCGGATCGCAGAACCGTGGGGAACGCGTACGCCGTACGGGCCGGGTGAGCACTGGCCGACCCGGGTCGACACGCACCTTGCCGAGGGAGTGAGCGAGACCGACGTGGACCGGTGGGTGCAGTCGGCGACAATCTTGCACTCCAACGGCGACGGCCTCGACATCGCCGTCAAGGACGGCCGCATCGTAGGGGTCCGCGGGCGGGCCGTGGACCGGGTCAACCACGGCCGACTAGGGCCCAAGGACCTGTTCGGGTGGCAGGCGAACCACTCCCCCGACCGGCTCACAAAGCCGCTGATCCGCCGCGACGGCAAGCTGGTGGAGACCGACTGGGACACGGCGATGGAGGCCGTCGCCGGCCGCACCAAAGAGCTGCTGGACGAGCGCGGCCCGAGCTCGATCGGCTTCTACACCACCGGCCAGCTCTTCCTCGAGGAGTACTACACCCTTGCGCTGATCGGCCATGGCGGTATCGGCACCAACCACATGGACGGCAACACCCGGCTGTGTACGGCGACCGCGGCGGCCGCGCTGAAGGAGTCCTTCGCCTCCGACGGCCAGCCCGGCTCCTACACTGACATCGACCACGCCGACGTGATCGCGCTCTACGGCCACAACATGGCCGAGACCCAGACGGTCCTGTGGACCCGCATCCTCGACCGCCTCGCGGGTCCGAACCCGCCCAAGGTCATCTGCGTCGACCCCCGGGAGACACCGGTCGCCCGGGAGGCGACGGTGCACCTGGCGCCGAAGCCGGGGACGAACGTGATGCTGATGAACGCGCTGCTGCACGAGATCGTCGGCAACGACTGGGTCGAGCACGACTTCGTCGAGCAGCACACCGTGGGGTTCGAGGAGCTGAGGAAGCAGCTGGTCGACTACCCACCCGAGCGGGCGGCCGAGGTCTGCGACGTCCCGGTCGAGGACATCCGCGAGGCCGCGCGGATCCTGGGCCAGGCAGAACGGCTGCTGTCCACGGTGCTGCAGGGCTTCTACCAGTCCCACCAGGCCACCGCGGCGGCGGTGCAGGTGAACAACATCAATATCGTCCGCGGCATGATCGGCAAGCCCGGCTGCGGCATCCTGCAGATGAACGGCCAGCCGACCGCCCAGAACACCCGCGAGTGCGGCGCCGACGGGGACCTGCCGGCGTTCAGGAACTGGTCCAACGACTCCCACATCGAGGATCTGGCGAAGGTGTGGAACATCGACCCGATGCAGATCCCGCACTACAGCGCACCGACCCACCTGATGCAGATGATGCGCTACGTCGAGGACGGCTCGATCCGCTTCCTCTACGTCAGCGGCACCAATCCGGCAGTCTCGCTGCCCGAGCTGGCCCGGATCCGGGAGATCCTCACCCAGGACCGGCTGTTCCTCGTGGTGCAGGACATCTTCCTTTCCGAGACCGCGCAGCTGGCCGACGTCGTACTCCCGGCCGCGACGTGGGGCGAGAAGACCGGCACATTCACCAACGTCGACCGCACCGTCCACCTGTCGGAGAAGGCGGTAGACCCTCCGGGGCAGGCCAGGCCGGACCTGGACATCTTCATCGACTACGCCCACCGGCTCGGCCTGAAGGACAAGGACGGGCAGCCGCTGGTGAAGTGGAGCACGTCCGAGGAGGCGTTCGAGGCGTGGAAGGAGTGCACCGCCGGTCGACCGTGCGACTACACCGGCATGTCGTACGAGAAGCTCCGCGGCGGTAGCGGGATCCAGTGGCCGTGCAACGAGGAGCATCCCGACGGCACCGAGCACATCTACGTCGACGGCGAGTTCTGGTCCGACGCCTCCTACTGCGAGAGCTACGGCCGGGACATGGTCACCGGCGCGCCGCTCGAGCCCGACGAGTACAAGTCGATGAACCCGGACGGGAAGGCGATCATCAAGGCCGCCGAGTACCTCCCGCCGCACGAGGAGCCCAGCGACGACTTCCCGTTCGTGCTGACCACCGGCCGCACGCTCTACCACTTTCACACCCGCACCAAGACCGGCCGCACGCCGCAGCTGCAGCAGGCCGCCCCCGAGGTGTGGGTCGAGGCCTCCGCGTACGACGCCCATCAGCACGGCTGGGCCGAGGGCGACCTGTTGCGGGTCACCACGCCCCGCGGCAGCGTCGCGGCGAAGCTGCGGATCAGCGGGATCCGCCCCGGCGTGGTGTTCCTGCCCTTCCACTACGGCTACTGGGACACCCCCGCCGGCCACGAGCCGTCCAGCGAGAACGGCCGTGCCGCGAACGAGCTGACCATCACCGACTGGGACCCCGCCTCCAAGCAGCCGCTGTTCAAGAGCGCCGCCGCCAAGGTCGAGCGCGTCCGCGCCGGTGACGGGACACCGTCCTCAGCCCCCACGACCACGGGGTCGAAACCCACGGGCGCACTGTCGGTGACCACCAAGGGCGGGGACCGGGCACTGGCCACCGAAGAGGTGGCCGACACCGGAGCGGGAGGTGCACGATGACGAACAAGGTACCCATGGCGCTCGAGGAGCTCCACCGCTCCGAGAAGGACCTCGCCGGCGAGCTCCTCCAGGCCTCGGACCGGCACAAGGTCGACCACGAGATCTTCTACCTAGGCCGCGACCTCGCCCGCTGGTCACAGGACCACGTCCGCGAGCTCGCACGGATCGGGAGGGACTACGGCCTCGACCTCGACCCTGAACCGGAGGACGACACCACGCTCGTCGCGAAGGTGCGGCAGAAGGGCGCCGAGCTGCTGGGCCGCCACCACGATCCGGCTGTGCTGCTCCTCAAGGACCTCCGGGAGATCCACCGCAAGGCAGCCGGCGTGTCCCTGGACTGGGAGATCCTCGCCCAGACCGCACAGGCCCTCAAAGACACGGAACTGCTAGCCGTGACGAAACAGTGCCACCCCCAGACCCTGCGCCAGCTCCGGTGGGCGAACGCGTCGCTGAAGGTGAACGCTGCACAGATCATGGTGACCGCGTGAGCGACCTCGGCACCACACGCGTGGTCCTGCGGCCGATCGGAAGCCCCCTTCCCCTCGGCTTCCTGGGGCTCTTCGTCGCAACGTTGTCGTTCAGCTCCGTCCAGCTCGGCTGGATCCCCCAGAGCCAGGGCAGCACCGTGGCACTCGCGGCACTCGGCCTCACTGTCCCGGTCCAGCTCTTGGCGTCCGTGTTCGGCTTCCTCGCCCGCGACCCCGTCGCCGGCACCGGCATGGGCATCCTCGCCGGCACCTGGGCCGCCGTAGGACTGGCCACCCTCACCTCACCTGCGGGGGCAACCAGCCCGGGGCTCGGCATGGTCCTCGTCGCGTCCGGCCTCGCCATGCTGGTGCCGGCCGTCGGCGGACGGGAGAAGGTCGTCGCTGCCACGGTCATGGGGCTCAGCGCCCTGCGTTTCCTCGTCACCGGCGTGGCGGAACTGAGTGGTGCACCTGCGTGGATGACCGTGGCGGGATGGACTGGTGTGCTCCTCGCCGCGATCAGCCTCTACGCCGCACTCGCGTTCGAGCTCGAGGGCACCGACAAGCACGACGTCCTGCCGCTGTGGCGACGAGGCGCCGCTGCCTCCGCCGTACAGCAGGACGAGGCGGATCAACGCGCGGACGTGGCCCGAGAACCCGGCGTCCGCACCCAGCTGTAACTGGGCGCGGGCAAGGCACCACGAACTCGAGGGGAGGGATCAGGCCATGAGCCAGCCGGGGACACTCGGCCGGCGCAACGGCGGTAAGGGACATCGGGAGAGGGGTGAACCGAATGGTTTCTGTTGGTCCAGTCATCGTCGGCGTCGATGGATCTGACGCCTCGAAGCGCGCACTGCTGTGGGCGGTGGAGTACGTGAAGTGCTCTGGGGCTCAGCTGGAAGCATTGGCGGCGTGGCAGACGCCCACCAGCTACGGCTTTCCGGCATACTACGACGACGCCGACTTCGCTCGACAGACCAGCGAGAAGCTGGAGGCGACCGTCCGTGAGACCGCGCCTGACCTCAAGGTAGGGCTACGCGTTGAACAAGCCCACCCGGCCGCTGCGCTCGTCGCCGAGTCGAAACAGGCGCAGTTGCTCGTTGTGGGCCAGCATGGCCACGGCGAGTTCCACGACCGGTTGCTGGGTTCGGTGAGCCAACACTGTGTACACCACGCACACTGCCCCGTGGTCGTGGTGCGCGGCCGGTCCGGGAGTGCAGGGTGACTCACGTCGGCCGCGGCCGGTATTCGGCTGTGAACGAGCTTCGGAGCCAGTCACCGGCTTGACAGGGGCAGTCCCACGTCGGTCCGTTCCGAGATCTGACATGTCCCCTCGGCAGCGCAGCTGATGGTGACGTAGCCGGTTTGCAGACCGGTAGCGACGTCGAAGTACTGCAGTCGCCAGGCCATGGGCTTCAGCGGGACCGAGATCGGGGTGCTGAACCGGTTGAACGTCGAGTACTCCTCGACGCCGCCGGTGGTCCCGAGCTGGTCGACCACCGTCCAGGTCACCTCATCGCCGTCGGTGTTCCACAGAACCCAGGGACCATCGAGGTCGTGCAGGTGGCCGATGTTGACCGTGCCCGGCGGAAGGTCGGGCACTCCGTCGTCGTACGGCTCGGTCGCGCCGCCCCCGAGACTGCGGACCGTGCTCATGCTGTCGACCCCTAGGTAGCCGGCGACCGCGTCGGGCTGGTGCAGCAGCACGATCCTGGCGTCGTCTGGCGATAGGGCCTCTCGCAGCCTCGCCCCCAGCTCTTGCTCGGTCAGGCCGGACTCGTTCGAGACGAGCTGGCCGAAGAGCGACTTGTGCTCGACGTCGTTCGCCCCTGAGATCCGCAGGCCCCCGACCTCGGTCGTCGCGAGGTCCGGCACGATCATGCCGTGCGCCTCCATCTGCGCCTGTGTGGTCTCCGAGTCGTGGTCCCCGGCGACGGCCACCGTCGTCAGCCCGGCCCCGGCCTCCACCTCGAGCTCGACGAACTCGTCCTCGGCGACCGTGCCGTTGGAGGTGATGTCCCCCGAGATCGTCCGCATCGCGAAGGCATCGGACCCCAGCTTCTCCACCAACAGGCGGTTCAGCGTCGCGCGCGCCGCCGTGCCCACGAAAGCACCCTGGGGGTCCGCCTCGGCCGAGACGATCACCTCACCGTCGCGAGGCGCCAAGGCGTCGCCTCGCCGGAGCAGCTCTTCGGCGAAGGACGCCGAGGTGGCCGCCCGATAGGACGCAGCACGTCGCTCGATCCGCTCCCTGTTCTTCTCCAGGAACGGCCGGATCTGCAGTGCGAGCTCACGAGTCTGAGGACTGCTGAAGACCAGCTGCGGAATACCGGGAAAGGGATACCCCTCGTCCGGGTCCGCGTTGCACGGCCACCGCTGGAACAGCAGCAACGCGATCGCGGTGGAGGCAGCGAACGCACCGACGAGCACACCGCTGACCACGGCCAGCCGACGCCGACCTCGGCGTGGGCCGGTCCTACCTCGAGTGCCGAGAAGCACGATCGCACCGCCGACGAGCCCCACCGCCAGCGACGCCATCACGACGTAATCGACGATCCTCGACCGGAACTCCGCCGCATAAGCTGAGACCGCCGCGTCCGGATCCTCGATGAACTCCACGTTCGCCCTGATGAACCGGCGGTCGACGTACGACGCCAGAGTGCCCCCGGCCACCGGTGGCCCAGTCACCCGCGCCCGGACACCGAGACCCCACGGACCAGGCTGCCGCCAGTGAAGGTCGCCCAGCACCCCCGTCTCGAGCGTCGAGCCCCCCTGTCGGCACAGGGACATCTCCACCGGAAGTGTCCCGATCGCATCCTCGACGGTCACCCGCTCCACCGCCTGCTCGACCACGACCGGCAGCGCCACCACAGCCGCGGCCAACGACGCGCCGAGATAGAGGAGGACCAGGCGCACCGCCGACCCACTGACCAGCCGGGACAACCGTGGTCGACTCACCCCGCATGTCTACACCGCGGAGGAGACATGCGTCGAACCCAGGGCGCCGACCCACCGGGCCACCACCCGTTGGCACCGAGAGCCACGACGAGCCCCATCTCGCCGCACGCGTGACGAGCCAGACCGTCTGCGACCAACAAAGGTCCAACAAGAGCAGACGCCCGGTCATGGGCAGGGTTACCGATGATGACCAGCCCGGCGACCGGGTCTGCCCTTGACCGTCTCAACACGGCGTCGAGCACCAGTCCGACGAGCAGGACGGCCGAGAGGTACGTGCACGACAGCGTCTGCTTGGAGTCGGCGACGACCGGACTCGCCACCGTCGAGGCCCAGGGCCGGGGCTTCGCCAGCGGGGACGGTACGGACTGCGGTCTGCCACGACCCGAGCCGGGCGACGGCGGCAGTGGCGTCGCGGTGAAGGCACCCCCCAGAGACGCTCAGCGCAGCGGTCCGCACTCTGCCGGGTGCGGTGCTGTTCGTAGCCGGGTTCCCGGCGGTGTTCATCAGCTACGGCGCCCTTTTCGGGAGCTTCGGTTCGATGCTGATGACCTACCGGACACGGTGACGCCGGCGGGGCGCGGTGCTCAGGTTCGCCTACAGCGCCGGGCTGGCATCCCTTTCGTCCTGCCGCCTTGTCGGTGACCAAGGCGATGAGGAGCTTCTCCTGGGCCATGCGGCACGCCCGGGTTGTGATGCGGACCGGTGGGCGATGCCGAGCCTGCTCGGTGTGCTGCAGGTGACCGGTCTGCGGATGAGCTGATCAGCCGTCTCCAGGGTGTGATCGCGAACTGGCAGGTCGCGCTGTGTCCGCGGACTGCGATCTGCTCAGCGCCGGCGTCCGCGGGTGGTGCTCCACCACCCCAGCGCCAGAAGGAGCAGTACCGCGACCAGCGCAATCGCCCAGCTCGCGACCGAGCCCAGGCCCGGCCCGGCACCCTCTACCCCGCCGAGTCCGGCGACGGCGTGGAGCGTCTCGATGCTGTTGGGACACACGGTGACCCTTCCCAGTCAGGGGTCGACGACAGATGACCAGGTACCCCTAGGGGTACGTTCGAAACAGCACGCGAGAACCAGACGGATACGCCGTGGAGGTCCGGAGTCATGATCATCGTCCTGTACGCAGCGCTCCTGGTCGCGGGAGTCACGCTGCTCGCCATCACCGCGGCCCGTGTCCTGATCGGCGGCATCGCCGACTCCCCCGGCCGTACGACGTCTGCCCGCCCGACCTCCAGCGGATCAGCCCGGCGGATCCTCGACGAGAGATATGCGGCCGGTGAGATGAGCACCGACGAGTACCAGCACCGACTTCGAGTTCTCCGAGGAGGAGAACGGTGAAGCCGATCAGCCGCCGCAGCGTGCTCACGATGGGCGGACTCGGCCTGATCAGCACCGCGGTCGGGGGTACCGGACTGTGGCGCGAGCTCAACCCTTCCGTGCTGGACGCGTCCACCGGCGAGTCGTTCATCGAGCCGAAGGTCCTGCGCAACCAGGGCGGGCGCCTCGAGGTGCGGCTGGAAGCCGCACTCGGCACCCACGACATCGCCGGGCGGCAGGCGCGGTCGATGGGCTACAACGGCGGCGTCCCCGGACCCACCCTGCGGCTGCGGCCCGGCGACACCCTGAGCCTGGACCTGGTCAATCGGCTGTCGGACGTCACGAACCTCCACGTCCACGGACTGCACGTCTCCCCCGAGGGCAACGGCGACAACATCTTCCTCGCCGTCGAGCCCGGCCAGACTCACCGCTACGAGCACCGGCTGCCCGACGACCATCCGCCGGGGGTGTACTGGTACCACCCGCACCACCACGGCAAGGTCGCCGACCAGGTATTCGGTGGCCTCTACGGCGCGATCATCGTCGAAGACCCCGCCGACAAGATCGACGTCGACCGGGAGCGGGTGATGGTGATCTCCGACATCACCCTAGACGCCGGCGGCTCCCTGGTCACACCGTCGACCATGGAGCAGATGATGGGCCGCGAAGGAGAGCTCGTCCTGCTCAACGGTCAGACGACGCCGCGCCTCGAGGGGCGAGCCGGCGAACGGGAACGGTGGCGGATCGTCAACGCGTGCACCTCCCGCTACCTCGCCCTGGACCTGCCTGGACAGGAGTCCCGAGTGGTCGGCCGTGACGTGGGGCGCCTCGCTCAGGACGTCGCACTCGGCGACGTCGTACTCGCTCCCGGCAACCGGCTGGACCTCGTAGTGGACCTGACCGAAGGGCGCAACGAGCTCGTCGTGCGGCCGGTAGACCGCGGGGGCATGATGGGCGGGATGATGGGAGGCGGCGGCCCGAGCTTCGGCGAAGACGGACCGGTCACTCTCGCGCGTGTCGAGGTCAGCTCGGGTGATGCTCGCGCCCGTGGCGGAATCCCACGGGCGCCGAGCCTGCGGGACCTGCGTGAGGTCGAGGTCGGTGAGCGCCGTTCGATCACCTTCCAGATGGGCATGGGCGGGATGATGGGCGGCGGGGGCGGTCCGATGAGCTTCAGCTTCGACGGCCTGGAGTTCGACGCCGACCGCATCGACCAGCGGGTCCGCCTCGGCACGGTCGAGGAGTGGACCATCGGCAACGACAGCCCGCTGGACCACCCGTTCCACCTGCACGTTTGGCCGATGCAGCTGCTCGAGGTCGACGGCCAAGAGGTCTCTGAACCGCTGTGGCTGGACGTGGTCAACGTCCCCGCCCGGAGTCAGGTCAAGGTCCGTGTGGCGTTCGCGGACTTCGGCGGCAAGACGGTGTACCACTGCCACATCCTCGACCACGAGGACCGCGGCATGATGGGGACCGTGTTGGCCCGCTGACCCGAGCCGGTAGCGAATCGTGACGGCACGAAAGAGGTGAGCAGACCGTGATGGGCAACGGATGGGGCATGGGCTGGATGTGGTTCATCTGGCCGCTGGGCATCCTCGGCCTCGTGCTCCTGGTTGTGTTCCTCGTCCGCGGAACCGCGACCGGGGCGACTGGCCCCGGCGGCGAGCCGGCTCCCCCACGCGATGGCGCGAGCGGTCGGAGCCGAGCCCAGGAGATTCTCGACGAACGGTATGCCCGCGGCGAGATCACCGACGAGGAGTACCAGGCGCGCCTGCGACAGCTTCGGGGTGAGTCCGGCCGATGACCGCTGGGCCGCCTCCTGAGCACACGGCGTCCCCCCGGGTCATGTGAGGTCGAACTGCTCGGGCGCGGCGGTGAACTCGGCGCGGCAACCCTCCGAGCAGAACCACAAGGTGCGTCCCTTCCAGTCGGTGTGGGGTCCGGTGGGCTCGACCGGCATCCGACAGACGGGATCGACGACGAGTGCGGCGACGGTCTTGAACCGTCCATCCTCGAGCCACAGCACCCGGTCGGCGACCTCCCGTAGCCGGTCGTCGTGGGAGACGATGACGACCGAGCGGTCGTCCTCGTCGGCGAGCTGCCGCAGCAGCCTGGCAAGGTCGCGACCGCGTGAGGCGTCGAGGTTGGCGGTGGGTTCGTCGGCGAGCAGCACCGGCGGGTCGTTGGCGAGTGCTCGGGCGACCGAGACCCGCTGCTGCTCTCCGCCCGACATCTGCGAGGGCCGCGCGGTGGCCCGGTGGGCCAGGCCTACCCGGTCCAGAAGCTGCTGGGCCCGGTCGCGGGCGGCGGTGCCCTTGGTGCCGGCGATGTTGGCGGCGACTGCGATGTTCTCGGTGGCGCTCAGCGCGTCCAGCAGGGCGTAGTCCTGGAAGATGAACCCGAACGTGTGCGCCCGGAGGGGCGGCAGCTCGCGTTCGGGGGTCGTGGCCAGGTCGACACGGTCGTGATTGCGCCGGGTGACCGTAATGGACCCTCGGGTAGGTCGGAGCAGAGCCCCCAGCATGAGCAGCAGCGTGGTCTTGCCCGAGCCGCTGGGGCCCATCACCAGGAGCACCTCACCGACGTGCACGTCGAGGTCGATCTCGCGGACGGCGGCGACCTGAGTCGTGCCTTCGCCATAGGTCTTCGTCAGGCCGCGCACCGCGACGGTGACCGCCCGATCCTGCACGTTGGGCTCTCCGTTGGTGGTGTGGCGAACGACGGTCATCGTGTCTCCCTGAATGCGGTTGCCGCGTCGAGGGTGGCGATGCGGCGCAGCGGCCACAAGGCGGCGAGCAGGCCGACGGCCAGAGCGCCCAGGGTGGTCTGAACGAGCGCGGCCGAGGTGACGCTGATGTTTACGGCGGGCGCCAGCAGCGGCAGGATCCAGGACAGTAGCTGCGCCAGGAACGTGGCGAGCAGTGACGAGAGCGCGACCGTCCACAGCACCTGAACGGTCACGCTGCCGGCCAGCCGGCTGGTGGTGGCGCCGATTGCCTTGAGGACGGCGTACTCGCGGAGGCGGTTCAACGTGGCGGTCATCAGGCCGAGCGCGATCACGGCGAGTGCGATCAGCAGCCCGATGGTGGACATAAGGCGGAGCAGGTCGGCGCTCATGTCGGTGACGATGCGGGCCTCGGACGCGGCGAACTCCTCGCGGGTCTGCACGGTGACCGCCGGCACGGCTTCCCGGATCCGATAGGCGACCGTGCTGGCGTCCGCGGACGAGTCGGTGCCGACCAGCAGGTATGAGGGCACGGCGTGGTAGATCCTCGCGAACTCCGGCTGGGAGACGAAGACGGTGGTGTTGGTGATGCTGGAGCCGCCCGTGGACAGGCCCACCACCTCGAGTCGCGCCCCGAGCACGGTGACCGTGTCGCCCACACCGACACCAAGGCTCGCGGCGGCCTGCTCGTCCACGATCGCCTCTCCCGCCCCGGGTGTGCGGCCGGTCACGGGCTCCGCCGGCCCGCCGCGACCGGTGCCGGTGTTGTAGCCGATCAAGTACGACAGCTGCCTGCCTTGCGGACCGGCCACCGAGCCGGAGGCGAACCCGATCGGGGCAACCCAAGCGACCCCGGCCACCGACCGGATCTGCGTGGCAGCGTCCGGCGGCAGCGCAGAGGCGCTCATATGCATCGTCCTGACACCGACCTGGGAGACGAACACCTGCGCCGGCGAGGTGCGGATGTAGCGGGTGACCTGGTCGATGGCGCCGGCGAAGATCCCCTCCAATACCAATACCAGCAGCAGGGCAGCGGCGACCCCGAGCACCGTAAGGGCCGCCCGGCGATGCTCGGCGAACAGGAACCGTCGCCCGACCGGCACACTCCGGGAGCGAACCCGTGTTCGACGTGCGAGGGTGGTCATGTTTCGGTCCATCATCGGCTCCGGAAGGCCGTGGCTGCGTCGAGCCGGTTGAGCCGTCGTGCGGGCATCCACGCTGCCAGCACCGCCATCACCGCCGCCGCAGCCGCGGTACGCGCCACCGTCCCAGGGGTGAGTGCCACCGGGAACGCCGGTCGCCACCACGCCAGCAGCTCACGTGTAAGGAGCAGAAGCAGCACGGCGGCGAGGGCACCGACCAGGGTGAGCGCGACGGTCTCGGCAACTGCGACCCGGCGGATCCGGCCGGGTGTGGCACCGAGCGCCTTGAGAACGCCGAGGTCGCGCTGTTGTTCGGTGACCCGGGTGTAGGCCACCAGTGCCACGATCAGCGTGCCGGCTGCGAAGGCGACGGCGACCATCAGCTTGACCGGGGAGCCGTAGATCTGGGTGGCCAGGGTCAGCGAGGATTCTCGGAGCTGGCCCGGCGTGCGGACGGTCAACCCTTGGTCGCGGAGCCTTTCAGCGACGACACCTGGGCTGTCGGTGGTGACGAGCACTGCGCCCGTGGTGTCGCCGGCGCCCAGCATCCCGGTCATCGCCTCGGTGGTGGTGAACAAGAGCGGGGTCATGAACATCGCGGTGTCCTCGGTGAGACCGACGAGCTTCATCTGGTGCCCGAACATGGGCAGCCGGTCGCCGAGACCGAGGCCGTGCTGGTCGGCGAACAGGGCGTCGACCGCGACCTCGTCGGCGGTGGCAGGCGCGCGACCTTCGGCGAACGCCCACGGACCACCGAGCCCGCCGGGTTCGCTGGCAACCGCCGCCACCGCGGCCTTGCCGTGCGGCAGCTCGAGGATCAAGTACATGGTCCGGATCAAAGACGTGTCGGTGACCTCCGCCGTGCGCTCGATCTGGGTCGCCGCGGCAGCGGGAAGCACACCGGGGTCGGCGAACAAGCTCTCTGTGCCGCGCGGTACGACGACCAGATCGGCACCGAGATGCTCGTCGTAGACGGTGACCCGTTCTTGGACGCCGGTCCACAGGCCGTTGAGCAGCAACATCAGCATCAGTGCCAGGCCGATGCCGAGAACCCCGGCGCCGGTTCGCACCGGCCTGGCCGCGAGCAGCCGCCTGGTCACCGGGACCTGGTCCCTGCGCTGTGACATCGCGGTCACTTCCTCCACCACAGCGGTGTGCCGGTGCTACTTGTGGCTGTGTCCCCCGGGCATCATGAACATCATCGCCGCCATCATGCCCAGGCACACCAGCGCGAGGATCACGCCGGTGCCTCCAGCGCCGGTGACCAGCAGGAAGCCGGCGATCAGCAGCATCGGGACGCACATCAGCATCATCATCAGGCCGTGGCCACCGTGTGTCGACCGACCGTCGGATCCGGGAGTCCCGGCGGGATGGGCGAGTGCCCGGGAGCCGGGGTTGGTCTCTTTGCGTGGTGTCGTCATGGCGTTCGCTGCTCCCTGGTCAGTCGGTGTGATGGGCGCTGTGCTCGGCGCGGCTGGGGGTGCCGGCCGGTTGCGGCGCCTCGGCGGGCTCGTTTCCGCTGATGGCGGGGCCGATCACAAAGGCGGAGATCGAGAACATCACCGTGAAGACGGCGATAGCGACCCCGGGGGCTTTCCAGGTTCCGAACCGGCGGTGCAGCCGGCGCAGTAGCGGGATCGAGAGGAGCAGGCCGACTGCGCCGAACAGCAGGTTGCCGCCCACGCCGACGACGAAGGCGGCGCCGGCGAACAGGCCGATGTGATGCAGGACGTGCGGGGCCAGGCCCATGAGGGTGGCGATGACCGCTGTCATCGCGTCCCACACCGCGGCCATCGGGCCTCCCGCATTGATGGGCGAGATGGAGGTGTCCGTGGGCGCCTCGGACACGGCCTCCCCTGTGGTCATCTCGCGAGTGAGGGCGTGGTGGTCGTGGGGCATGGCGGTCTCCTAGGCCCGGTACGAAAGGGTCGTCATCATGCCCGCCTCGGCGTGGTAGATGTTGTGGCAGTGCACTGCCCACTGGCCTGGGTTGTCGGCGTCGAGGTCGACCTCGAGGGTCTGCATCGGCCGCACGATCACGGTGTCCTTGCGCACCCCGTTCCTCGTCACGGCGAGGGTGTGTCCGTGCAGGTGCATCGGGTGGAACATCATCGTGTGGTTGGCGAGCCGCAGGCGCACCCGCTCCCCCGCACTCACAGCGAGAGGGTCTGCGTCTGGGAATCTGGTGCCGTTGATGGTCCACCGGTACGGCGCCATCGAGCCACCCAGCACGAGGTCGTGCGTGCGGTCCGGTGACCGCCGCGCGAGCCGGACCTCGTGGGCGGGCTTCAGGTCGGTGCCGAGCAGGACGCGGCCACGCAGCTCTGGTGGCTGCACATCGGCAGCCGGGGTCCGTCCGGTGCCGGTGCGCACGACCGCGAGTCCCTGGCCACTCTTGCCCTCGGCCGATGCGACGAGCGGGAAGACCCCCTCGGCCAGGGTGACGGTGACGTCGAACCGCTCCCCCATCCCGATCAGGAGGGCGTCGGTGGGCACCGGCACGACGGGGAAGCCGTCACTGTGGGTGAGGGTCATCCGGTGCCCACCGAGCGCGACCCGGAACGCGGTGTCGGAACCGGCCTTGACGAACCGGATCCGGACCCGCTGCCGGGGCTTGCCGGTCAACGTCACCGGCGCGTCCGCGGTGCGTCCGTTGACCAGGTAGTGCGGGTAGTCGACGTCCCCGGCGCCGCCGAGGATGCGGGACTGCATCGCCTCCCCCGCCATGCCGGGCATGGAGCCATGGTCCATGAACCCCAAGGAGCCGTGGTCCATCCCGCCCATGTCGCCCGAGCCGCTGTCGGCCTCGAGGTCGGCGAGGACGTCATCGGGGGTGCGGCCGGTCCCGTCGACCCAGTCGTCGAGGACGACGATCCACTCGTCGGCGTACTCACCGGGCTCTGCCGGGTCGTCCACGACCAGGACGCCGTACAGACCGCGGTCGAGCTGGACGCCGGAATGCGGGTGGTAGAAGTAGGTGCCCGGATCGGGGACGGTGAACTCGTAGCCGAAGGACCCGCCGGCGTCGATCGGGTCCTGCGTCATCCCCGGCACCCCGTCCATGTCGTTGCGCAGCGCGATGCCGTGCCAGTGCACGCTCGTCTCGGCGGGCAACCGGTTGTCGACGTCCACGCGGAGCACGTCTCCCGCGGCCGCGCGCAGCAGCGGGCCGGGCACGGTGTCGCCGTACGCCCAGGTGGTGACCACCCGACCGCCGAGGTTCAGCGTGACCGGCGCCGGCGCCAGCTTGGCGGCGACGGTCGCAGCACCTGGACGCCGCCGTGCCTTCTCCGCGTCGGCGACGGCCCGTGCAGCCGGGGTCACTGCCACCTCTCGGCTGCAGGCGGCCAGGCCCCCGAGCGTGAGCAGGCCGGTGAGACCGGCCGCTCCGCGGACCAGAGTGCGGCGGGTGAGGTGGGGCAACGTCAGACTCCTTCGACGGTGCTGACCCAGGGGCGCCCGCCCCCGGCGGTGGTCGGGAATGTGTCAGTGGACCGCGGTGCGGAGCACGTCCTGGCGGGCGTGGTACTCCTCGGCATCGATCTCGCCGCGCGCGAAGCGCTCATCGAGGATCTCCATCGGGTCGCGGCTGCGGCCGCCATCGGTGCTGCGGTCGTCGCTGCGGGTGGTGCTGCGGAAGATCGCGACCAGTCCCCACACGACGAGGCCCCAGAAGGCCACCATCATCAGGGTCATCACCAGCCAGCCGCCCCAGCCCCAGGCTCCGTCGCCATACCAACCCATCATCTTCTCCAGCTCCCTTCATCACTGTTGTCCTCAGGATCTGCCGCCCACCCCGCGGATCACGTTGTGGTCCTATGAAGGTTTGTTGAAGATGCCCGTTTGACGATCGGACCCCGGAAGCGGGCCGGGTGGTGGCTGAGACGATGGCCCCATGAGTGAGAAGTTCACGGCTGGAGCCCCGACCCGGAGCGCCTCCGCTGTCAGCGCCGGTGCAGGGGCGCGGCCGCGCTCGGGTCTGCGAGCGATGGTGATCGAGGACGAGACCGAGCTGGCGGCCGTGGTTGGCAGCTACCTCGAGCGAGACGGGTTCGAGGTCACCCTCGTCCACGACGGTGACCAAGCCGTCACGACCGCACGCGAGGTCGACCCCGACGTGATCGTGCTCGACCTCGGCCTGCCCGGCCTCGACGGGGTCGAGGTCTGCCGACGGGTGCGGACCTTCTCCGACGCCTACATCGTCATCCTCACCGCCCGCACCGACGAGGTGGACACTCTGATCGGGCTGTCGGTCGGCGCAGACGACTACATGACCAAGCCGTTCAGCCCCCGCGAGCTCATCGCACGGGTGCACGCGATGCTGCGGCGGCCACGTCCACTGCGTGAGTCCGACGCGGCCGACGAGACCCAGAGCTACGGTGAGCTGACCGTCGACCCGGTCGGCCGGGACGTGTGGCTCGCCGGCGAGCCGGTGGCGCTGACCCGCACCGAGTTCGACCTCCTCGCGACACTCTCCGAACGACCGCGGATGGCCTTCAGCCGGCGCCAGCTCATCGACTCCGTGTGGGGCCAGACCTGGGTGGGCGACGAGCACCTCGTCGACGTCCACATCGGGCACCTACGGCGCAAGCTCGGCGACGACGCCGCCGAAGGCAGGTACATCCGCACCGTCCGCGGCATCGGCTACCGGATGGGACCGGGCCAGTGACCGCCTCGGAGACCCGCGGGGCGTCGCGAAGCCGGTCAGGGTTCGGGAGCCGGCTGCTTGTCGGCCAGTCGCTCGTCGTCGTTGCCGGCGCTCTCACCACCTGGCTGGTCGCCTCGGCGGTCGGCCCCGGCATCTTCCACGACCACCTCGAACGCGCCGGGGTAGGACACACGCCGTCAGAGACCGACCACGTCGAGGAGGCCTTCGCCTCCGCACTCCTGGTATCGCTGTCGGTGGCGCTTCTTGCCGCCGTGGTCACCGCCCTCGCCGTCTCCTGGTACTTCAGCCGACGGGTCCAACGCTCGATCGCGCCCGTGACCGACGCCGCCTCGCAGATCGCCGCCGGCCGCCACGACGCCCGGGTGCCCGATCCGGGGCTCGGCGGCGACTTCGCCACCCTCACCCACACCTTCAACGCCCTCGCCGAGAGACTGGCGGCCGTCGAGACCACCCGCCGTCAGATGCTGGCCGACCTCGCCCACGAGATGCGCACCCCGCTGGCCACCATCGACGCTCACCTCGAGGCCGTCGAGGACGGCGTCCGCAACCTCGACCAGGACACCTTCGGCGTCCTACGGGACAGCACCCAGCGGCTGCGCCGCCTCGCCGAGGACATCGCGGCCGTCTCCCACGCCGAAGAAGGGGGCCTCGACATCCAGCCGCGCGCCATCGACCCAGCAGGTCTCGCCGACGCCGCCGCCGACGCAGCTCATGACCGGTACACCGCCAAGGACGTGCGCCTGCACACCCGGCTGCGCACCCATGAGCCCGTCCTGGCCGATCCCGACCGGATCGGGCAGGTGCTGACCAACCTGCTCGACAACGCCCTGCGGCACACACCCACCGGAGGGGTGGTCACACTCGGCTGCGACCAGGTCGAGAGATGGATCCAGTACACCGTCGCCGACACCGGCGAAGGCATCCCCGCCGAACACCTCGGCCACGTCTTCGACCGATTCTTCCGGGTCGACACCGCCCGTGACCGCGCCCACGGCGGAAGCGGAATCGGGCTGAGCATCGCCAAAGCCCTCGTCGAGGCTCACGGTGGCGGCATCAGCGTCGACAGCTCCGGACCCGGCCAGGGCGCGACATTCACGGTGCGACTCCCGATCGCCATCAGCCAGCGTCACTGACCGGGCATCCGGAAGGGGTTAGGGCGCGACGGGTGGCGAATGAACTTCTCGGGATCCAGCGCGAAGACCGCGCCGCAGTGTTTGGAACAGAAGAAGTACCTGTGTCCGCGGTATTCAACGTGCGCCGGAGCGGTGGCTGGGTCAACGCGCATGCCACAGGTCGGATCCCTGGTCGACGAGGACTCGGCCATCGTCTGCCTCCAGAAGCCTGGTGAACCGCATGTGCTCGGCTCACATTCCAAGTGTGGTCGGTATCGGCTGTGGTCTCCATCTTTGGCGGGACATCTTCTCGATCCCTTCTGGGGCGACCGTGCAGCCGCCGGGCGGTCCTCGCTGCCCGGAGATGGCACTAGCGTCCACCGGGCACCTGCGAGTCATCGCGCATCGAGGACGTGAGCTCATGAGCCTCGTCTGTCAGTCGCTCCAGACCGCTCCAGCGCGGGCCCGGCAGCAAGATGACCGAGGCGTCCGCGAGCACCGCGGGACGGGGATCCGCCTCGGTGATCTCAACGGTGGTGACCGCGAGCCGGTGCCTGTGATGGACCGTCCGCGCCCTCGCGTACAGCCTGCCTTCGCCCGGTGACAACGGACGCAGGTAGCGGACATCGAGGTCCATCGTCGCCCACGCGCGCCGCCCAGGTTGCTCGGTGAGTACATGCACTTTCCGGCGGCCATGGTCCTCTACGCAGTCACGGTCGCCCTCGCCGGGCTCGTGTTCACCCTCCTGTGGGTGCACATCGCCTACCTCGGCCACCTTCTCGACGACCGAGTCGATGCCCGCCTGAGACGCTACCTCCTCCTGCGCTTCCTCTCCGTCCCCGGCGGTCTTCCTCGGAACCCTGCCGCTCGCGTTCTCTGGCCTCGACCATCACCTGACCGCGGCAGCCGAGGATCCGGCGGGTGAGGGGGCTGAGGACGTCGGCCAGCCGCCCCAGGGCCGGGGAGCTGGGGCGCACATGCTCATACAGCAGGATCCGGCCTTCAGCCCTCCCGAGCTCAACCGAGACACCGAGAAAAATTCACGAGCGGCGGGCCTGGTCCTCAAGGAGGTCGACAGCAGGGGCATCTGGCGCGCGATCGTCGCCTCACCAGGGAGCTGAACCGCTCGCAGCATGCCGATCGGGCAGGGATCAGCTCGAGAAGATTGCCCAGATGACTCCCGCCCCCAACCCGAGAACCAGGCTGAGTGCAGCGGTCATCAGCACAGTCGCCGCGGACCACCGCTCTGGCACGAAGGCACCGGGCATCGTCCGCACCGCCGGCTCGCCTCGTCCGTAGACGGGCGCGATCCACCGCAGGTAGTAGAAGAGGCTGACCACGGTGTTGACGAACACGACCACGGCGAGCCAGGCGTGGCCGCCGTCCCAGGCGGCGGCGGCCGTGGTGAGCTTGCCGGCGAAGACCACGGTCGGCGGTGTGCCGACCAGGCCGAGGAGCGCCACCACGAGGGAGGCGCCCAGCCACGGCCGCGCACGTCCCATGCCGCGATAGGAGTCGAGGTCGCGTCGATCGGGGAACGCGGTCGTGACCGCGAACGCGGCCAGGTTGGTGACCGTGTAGCCGGCGAGGTAGAGCAACAGCGAAGGCAGGGCCAGGTCGCTGCGCCCTGCGACCGCGACCGGCACCAGCAGGTAGCCGACCTGACTGACCGTGGACCAGCCGAGCAGGCGACGGGGGTCGGACTGCCAGTAGGCGGCGAGGTTGCCGAGCGTCATGCTGGCCACCGCGAGGACCCCGACGAGGAGCGGCCAGGCCAGCGTGTCCGGGAGCATCGCGACCAACCGGTAGGCCGCCACGACCGCGCCGATCTTGGGCACGGTGGTGAGGAAGGCCGCGACCGCGCCACCGGAGCCCTGGGCGGCGTCAGGCACCCAGAAGTGAGCCGGGACGCCGCCGGCCTTGAACATCAGCCCACCCAGGACCGCCACGACGCCGGCGGCCAGCGCCCCCGTCGGCGCGTCCGCGAGACGGTCGGTGAGGTCGGCGTACGCCGTCGCCGCGGTCACGCCGTAGAGCACGGTGATGCCGACCAGCAGCAGGATGCCGAAAAGGGCGCCGAGCAGGTAGGTCTTCATCGCCGCTTCGGTGCCGCGCGGTGTCCGGGCGATGCCGATGAGGCCGTAGAGCGGGATGCTTGCGAGCAGGAACCCGACTGCCACCACGAGCAGGTCCTGGGCTCCGGCGAGGACGAGCGTGCCGGTGGTGGCGAACAGGAGCAGTGCGTAGGTCTCGCTCTCCCGCGCCGTGCCGGTGATCTCGTCGGAGGCCAGCGCGAGCACGATGAGCGTGCCGAGAGCGGCGACGACCCGGGCCACGCCGGTCGCGGTGTCGATCGTGAAGGTACCCTCCATGGCCGCCTGGGCCGGACCGGGCAGGTCCACGAGCGCGAGCACGACCGCGACCAGCAGCGCGGTGGCGGCGACGACCCGGGTCACCCACTGGCGGTCGCGGGCCAGGAAGGACCCGCTCACCAGCACGGTGAGCCCGCCGAGGAACAGCACGATCTCCGGCAGCAGCAGGGCGGGCCGCATGGCCATGGACTCCACCGCGGCTTACCTCCCGACGAGCTCGACGGCTACCTCGGCCGCGGGCTCGATCACGTCGAGCAGCGGCCGGGGCAGCACCCCGATCAGCAGCGACAGCGCCAGCAGCGAGCCGACCGACCACGTCTCGGCGGGCCGCAGGTCCCCGAAGCCGGACGACAGGCCACGGGTCTCGCCGGTGAAGATGCGCTGCAGCGCGCGAAGGAACAGCGCCGCGGTGATCAGGATGCCCACCAGGGCGACCGCGGTGACGGGCGCGGCGGCGATGCTGCCGGTGAAGACCTGGAACTCCGCGATGAACCCCGAGAGCCCGGGGAGGCCGAGGGAGGCGAACGCACCCACGGCGAACAGCGCCGCGAACCGGGGCGCGGGTGCCGCCAGGCCGCCGTAGGAGCCGATGTCGTAGGCGCCGGCCCGGTCCTGGAGGACGCCGGCCAGCAGGAACAGCGCGCCGGTGATCAGGCCGTGGCTGACCATCTGGGTGACCGCGCCGGTGACCGCGATGCTGCGGGCCTGTGCGGTGTCGTCCGCCACGATCCCCGCGGCGCCCACGGCGAGGGCGATGTAGCCCATGTGGTTCACCGAGGTGTAGGCGACCATCCGTTTGAGGTCGGTCTGGGCGAGGGCGACCAGTGCGCCGTACACGACCGACACGATGCCGACGACCACGATCACCCAGGCCCAGGCGCGCCAGGCCTCGGGCAGCATCGGCATCGCGATGCGCACGAAGCCGTAGGTGCCCATCTTCAGCAAGACGCCGGCCAGGACGGCCGACCCGATCGCGGGTGCGTCGGTGTGGGCGGGAGGCAGCCATGTGTGGAACGGGACGGTGGGGGTCTTCACCGCGAGCCCGACGAGGATCGCTGCCAGGACGAGTCCACCGGCGAGGGACGAGCCGGCCAGCGGGGTCTGCTCGGTGAGCTCGACCATGTCGAAGGTGTGCGGGTCGGCGGCGATGTAGAGGCCGATGAACCCCACCAGCAGGGCCAGGGAGCCGAGGAAGGTGTAGAGGAAGAACTTCATCGCCGATCGGGCCGCGTTGCCGTGGCCCCAGCCGGCGATCACGAAGTACATGCCGACGATGGACAGGTCGAAGAAGACGAAGAACAGGATCAGGTCTGCGGAGACGAAGAGCCCCATGCTGACGCTCTGCAGGAACAGGAACAGCGCCGCCTGGGTCCGTGGCCGGTCGGTCTCGCGGAGGGCGTAGACCGCGCAGGCGAGGAAGATCACGGCGGTCATCGCGATGAGCGGGAGGGACAGCCCGTCCACGCCGATGTGGTAGCTGCTGTTCACGCCGGGGATCCATGCCGCCTGCTCGTCGAACGCCAGCCGTCCTGTCTCCGGGGGCTCATAGCGCAGCCAGACCGCGGCCACGAGCGCGAGGTCGGCGCCCGAGACCGCCACCCAGGCCCACCGGGACGCGGTGTCGCCGAGCCTCGGCAGCGCGACCAGCACCAGCGCCGCGGCGAGCGGCAGGAAGACGATCAGACTGAGCACGTTCACCTCACCGTGACGAGAAGCAGGACACCGACCGCGAGGACGGCGCCGGCCTGGATGTAGTAGTGATGAAGCTGGCCGGACTGCGGGCGCCGGGCCAACCGGCCGAGGCGGCGCAGCCAGCCGGCGACCCCCTCGACGGCTCCGTCGAACCACCGGTCGTCATCCCGGGCTGCGATCTCCGCGGCACGTAACGAGACCCGGGAGGTCGCCTCGACGGCACCGTCGAGCACCCGGTCGTCGAAGCGCGCGAGTGCTGCCGCCAGCCGCTCGGTGGGCCGTACGACGAGCGCCTGCGTCGCGTGTCCCAGGCCGAGCCAGGCCAGGGCCCAGCGTGGTTCCGGCACCGGCCGCGACCACACGAGCGCGAGCACCACCAACGCGATCACGACCGACGCGGCCATCTCCCCCAGGGTCGGGTGGAGCGGCTCCTCGCCGAGCGCGCGGGCGACCGTGTCGCCCACGGGCGGCAGTGCGAGCAGACCGAGCACGGTCGCGCCGACGGCGAGCACGACCAGCGGCGCCTGCTCGAGCATCCCGAGGTGGCGTGTGCCGTGCTCCTCCTCGTCGTGATGCCGCTCGACCTCGGCCCGCTGCGCGTCGGGGACGTGCCGCCACAGGACGACCAGGATCTTCCCGGCGTAGGCGGCCGACAGGGCGGCCGCGGCGAGCCCGACGGCGTAGAGCCACGGCGACTCCTCCAGCGCCGCGGCGAGGACCGCGTCCTTGGTCGCCCACAGCGCGAGCGGGGCGACACCCGCCAGCGAGAGCGCGCCGAGCGTGCTGGTCCAGCCGACCAACCGCCAACGTCGCGCGACGCCACGCAGGCCGGTGAGGCGTTTGGTGCCGAGTGCGGTCAGCCAGGCCCCGGCGGCGAGGAACAGCAGCGCCTTGGTCGACGCGTGCGCGACCAGGTGCGCTGCTCCTCCGCTCACAGCGGCGAGCCCGGCGCCCATCACCACGAACCCCAGCTGCGCGGACGTCGACGCCGCAAGGAGCTGCTTGAGGTCACGCTGCGCGACGGCCACCGCCCCGAGCAGCAGCGCGGTGAGCGCGCCGGCCCAGGCCGCGGCGGGCGCGGCCCAGCCGGTCGACGCCAGGAGGGGCTCGGTGCGCAGCAGCAGGTAGCCACCCATGGCGACCATCGCCGCCGAGTGCAGCAGCGCGCTGACGGGGCTCGGGCCCTCCATCGCCCGCGACAGCCAGAACGAGAACGGCAGCTGCGCTGCCTTGCCGAGCGCTGCGACCAGCACCCCCGCCGCGACGACGTGCCGCCACCCCTCGCTGCTCGCCGGCAGGTCCGCCAGTGCCAGGCCGGCACCCCCGGCGAGCGCCGCCCCTGCAGCGAGATAGATGCCGACGTCCGCCGTACGCGTGGTCACGAACGCGGTCACACCGGCGGAAACCCGGTGGTCGTCGCGCCACCAGAAGCCGATCAACGCGAACGACGTGGCTCCCATGACCTCCCAGGCGAACAGCAGCGCGGGCAGTGTCTCCGCCGTCGCGGTCAGCAGGGCGGCGGAGGCGAAGAGCAGCATCAGCCCGTGGAACCGCGCCTGTGACTCCCGAATCTCACCAGCGGAGAAGACGAGCACGAGCAGGGTCACCACCGCCACGGTGGGGACCACCAGCGCGGACAGCGCATCCACGCCGAGAGCGAGGTCGCTTCCCGCCATGAACGGCGTCGCCACCCGCGGCCGGGCGAGGGCGACGACCGCGGAGAGTGCGGCGGTGACCGCGGCCGTGGCCAACGAGACGACCACCGCCGCGCGTTCGAGGCGCGTAAGAGCGAGCGCCCCGCCCACCACTGCGGGCAGGAGCACGAGCAGCCACAGGGAGACCTCTGCCATGCTCACCCCGACAGGTCCGTCGCCATGTCGGTCATGTCGACGTTGCGTTCGCGGTGCAGCAGCGTGGCGACTGCGAAGCCCATCGCCATCTCCAGGGTCATCGCGGCGATGATCACCATCAGCAGCACCTGCCCGCTGGGGTCGGGCGCGAGGAACCACCAGAAGCCGGCGGCAGCGAGGATGACCGCGTTGATCATCAGCTCCAGGCCCATCATCACCATCACCACGACCTGCTGGGAGATCGCACCGTAGAGCCCGACGCTGAAGATCGCCGCGGCGATGAGCAGGGTCGCCTCCAGGGTCATCGACCGACACCTCCCGGCTGCGGGTCGTCGGCCGGCCGCCGCTTCAGGTCGTCGCCGAACCGGTCGTAACGGGTGCGGTGCGCCGCGAGCACGACGCCGGCCACGATGGTGGCCACCATGACCGGGCTGATCACGGCCATGACGAGCATCTTCGGGCCCATGAGCGCCTCGCCGAGGGCAACCGTCATGTCCGGTGGTGGGCTGCCGCGGCGCTCCGGCCAGTCGATCGTCAGGACGCCGGCCGCCAGCACGAGGAACGTGACGACGGCGGCGCCGACGGCCGCCTTGTTGCTGTGCACCATGCTCATCGGCATCAGCGCGGGGTTCATCCCCATGAACATCACCATGTACACGGCCATGATCGCCATCTCCATGACCATCATCAGGATCGTCACCACGCCTACGTAGTTCTGCTGCAGGAAGAGCACCTGCAGACCGACCGCGACGAAGGACAGCGCCAGGGCGTACGTCGCCCGGGCCATCGAGTCGACGTAGAAGACCGCTGCACCGGCCAGCACCGCGACGATCCCGAAGCCCCAGAAGGCGATGTCCAGCAGCACGGTCACGACCTCCACACCATGACGACGGCGACGGCCAGGTCCTGCAGCAGGACCGCCGGGAGCAGCAGCATCCAGCCCACCTCCATGAACTTGTCGGGCCGGAACGCGGGCACCCGCCGACCCAGCCAGACCAGGACCGCGAGCAGGAGCACGGTCTTGACCAGCACCCACGCCCAGTCCGACAGCACCGGGCCGGCACCGCCGCCGAGGAACATCGGCACCGCGAAGGCCGCACCGGCGGCCAGCAGCGCGTAGCGCCCGGCCTCGAACACCAGCCGGTCCACGCCGGACAGCTCCGCTCGGGCTCCTCCGGCGATGTCGGTGCCGATGGCCGGGGCGAACGGGCCCCAGACCGAGAACGCGGCGACCCCCAGGAGGTACACGAGGAACGCCACCGGCATCCAGACGGCGAACCAGAGGTCCCCCTGGGCCGCCGCGACCACACCGACGTTCAGGCTCTCCGCGGCGATCGCCGGTGCGACGAGCGCGAACATGAGCGGCAGCTCGTAGCCCAGGCCGTGCGCGAGGAACCGGTAGCCGCCCACCAGCGGGTGCGCCGAGTTGGCACCCCAGCCGGTCAGCCACACCAGCGCCCAGACCATCACGTCCATGGCGTTGAACCACATCACCCCGACGTCGAGGTCGAAGATCGTCCACTCCCCCAGCGGCACGACCGTCACCATCAGCGCGGCCGTGACGAGCAGCCCCGCCCCGCCGATCCGCCATAGCGGACTGTCGGCCTCGACGGTGGTACGACGTCGCTGCCGCATCAGCCTCGCGGCCTCACCGAAGGGCCGGGTCGTGCCCCCCGGGCCGCCGTCCGCGCGTGCAGCGAGGGCGCCGTCGAGGACCGCCGCGGCCACGACCAGCGCACCGAGGATCGCGACGGCCATGACCGCCCAGCCGGGCGCGACGGTGGTGATGGCCGCGTCCGTCGCGCCCGACCCGGGCATCGGCTTGGGCTCAGCCATGGGACATCTTGTGCTCGGCGTGTCCGGCCCGCAGGCCGTGCAAATCGACGCTCGCGACGACCAGGCGCGCGGTGGCCAGGTCGAGCCCGGCGAACAGGCGTGCCAGTCGGTCCGGCGAGAGCGCCCTGTCGGCGTCGTGCGTGTGCTCTGCCGCGTCGCCGGTGGGCGCAGGTCCGTCGCCGGCCGATGCTCGGTCGAGCATGCCGGTCAGCCGGTCGTAGGTGTCCCCGACCGCGTCGGCCGGCAGACCGAGGTCGTGGACCTCGTCCTCGGTCAGCGGGCGGATGCCCCGCAACGACCAGCGCAACGTCCGCGAGCGCCGCACCTTGCGCCGGAGCCGTTCGACTTGGCCGGCGGTCGGCTCGCCATCGCCGCGGAGGGCGATGTCGCGGATGCGGCGCGCCTCGGCCGCGGCGTCGTCCCACCCGGCCAGCGCCAGCAGCGAGGCGATGTTGTCAAGCCTGCGGGCCAGCGGCGCCGGCACGTCCTCGCCAGGTTGCTCGCCGTCCAGGAACTCGGCCTGCGCCTCGGTGACGACATCACCCTGGAGAGCGCACCGGAGCACCAGACCCGCCGGCCAGTGCGGCAGCACGGGTCCGAGCCGGACATGCAGCACATCCATCTCGAGGCCGTCACGGTCCTCACCACCCTCGGCCAGCGGAATCCCACCTGGAGCCATGTCCATGTCCCCGTGGTCCATGCCCTCGTGACCACCGCCGTGGTCCATGCCCTCGTGACCACCGCCGTGGTCCTCGCCCTTGTCGGCTTCGTTGAGCAGGTCAGGGGCTCCGAAACGATGCCGTGCGTCGTCACGGTGGTGTTCGGTGTCGAGCAGGACGCGGTACGCCTCGTCGAGACAGGTGGCCACGTCGTCGTACGCGCGCGCGTCGACGCGCACCCGCGGTCCGGGCATCTGGTGCCACACCTGCTCGAACGCCCCAGCGAGTCGTTGCCCTGGCTCGCCGCATACGACGAGCACGTCGGCGTCCGCCGGCGCGAAGGCAAGGTTCCAGCCGCGGTCCAGGACCGCACGCTCGACCGCCGCCCGGGTGCGCCACCAGCCCGGCACCTCGACCACGAGAGCGTGGGCGTGTCGCACGGCCGAATGCGCGACCATGTCGCTCAGACCCACCGCAGCGCCCCCTCCCGCCAAGCCCAGAAGACGGCAACGAACAGCGCCGCAAGGAAGAGGAACATCTCGACGACCGCGGTCGCGCCGACCTGGGCGACCACGACCGCCCAGGGGTACATGAAGAGCATCTCGACGTCGAAGGCGAGGAAGAGCAGCGTCGCCAGGTACCACCGCACGTGGTAGCGCGACAGCGCGTGCTGCTCGGGGACAGTGCCCGAGTCGAACGGAAGTGCCTCCAGCGGATCAGGCGCAACCGCCGCAATCCTGTGCAGCGCGTAGAGCCCGAAGATGAGCACCGCAGCGGCGATCGCCGTCACGACCACCCCTGTGTACATGACGCTCCTCTCAGGATCAGATCTTCACGGCCCGATGCCTAGCCCTCTCAGGGACTGGCCTCGAACTCGGGAACCGGACGCTGCTGGGCTTCCTCCTGGGTCGTGGCCTCGCCGTTCTTCTCGATGTCCTCGATCAGCCACTTCATCTCGTCGATCTCGATGCGCTGCGCCTTGATGATCTCGTCGGCGAGCTTGCGCACGCGCACGTCGCTGATCTGGGAGCGCTCGCTGGTGAGGATCGCGATGGAGTGGTGCGGGATCATGCCCTTCATGTAGGCCTCGTCCTGCACGAAGGTCTGCGACCGCGACAGCCACAAGGCGGTGCCGCCGACGACCAGCGCGCCGACGATGATCGCGACGTTGACCTTGAGGTTCTTGTACATCATCCCCCACATGAAGCCGAGCATGATGATCGCCATCGCTGACCCCATCAGGATCGCCATATAGACCCGCTCCTCCGAGAAGGTCATGTGGGACCAGGTGAACGCGTTGGTGTAGGTGAGCAGGAACATCGTCACCGTCGAGGTGGTGATCATGCCGGCGAAGATGAGGTACATCTTTCGTTCGTGCTTCTTGTGCTGCTCGTGCTCGGACTGGTGGTGTTGTTCTGTCTGCGTGGTCATGCTCGGAGTCCTCTCGTAAGCGGTGGCGCGTCCGCAGAGCCCTTCTGACGCCGTTGTGGTGTCGTGTGGAGAGCTGAGGGGCTGCTGGTGCAGCGGACCGCCGGTGATTCTGGGCCTCGGTGGCTGTCGGGTCAGGCCGGCGCGGCTCGGCCCGGGAGCAAACGCATGCCCACTTACGTCCGGATGACCGGAGAGGATGTCGGTGGAGAAGGCGGTGGTGGAGACCACGAGCCCCCCGGAGGCGTGGTAAGAGGGCGTGGCAGTGCCGTAACGGCTGGGTGACTACCCAGGAGGGCTCGACCCTGGAAGAACAGGCGCAGGAACAGGGCTGCTGCCGCCAGCACGGCCAAACAGGCCCCGATCAGGTGCATCAGCTGCTGGGCATCGGAACCGACCGGCATCGGCGCTGCCGCGTCGGGCGCCACATCGCCCACCCCCTCGACGATGGAACCCGTCACCCCGACGGCGTCCGAGACCCCGTCCACGGCGACGGCCGCTTCAGGCACGCTCGTGGTCATGCCGACATGCAACGAGTAAGAGTTGCCGGTCAATGCCGCGACGAGGAACGCCCCTGCAGCGAGAATCGCGAGAAGCCGCCCCGACGGGGCGGCCGAGCAGGTCCAGCGCGCGGTTCCGGCGTTCATCACCTGCCCCATACCCGGCACACCGAGGTTCACACCTCAGGACCGCCCCCAGCGGGAGCGACCGCTCGACGTCCCCATTGTGGGTATGAGCTCACCACGCGGCCGGGACTTTGGTCCCGACGATCTTCAGCGAAACTTCACCCGACCTCGCCGGGATCATCGTGCGCGCCGTCGACGCTGGCGTGCAGACAGCGAACCGCGCACCGAGGAGAGCCCATGCCGAGCCACCCGCCGCCCACCACGCCGGCCCGGATCACGGTCGTGGAGAGCGAGGCCTGCCACTTCTGCGAGGACGCACAGAAGGCCCTCAGCGAGTTGGCGGCCAGGTATCCGCTGACGGTTGAGACGGTCGACGTGCGCTGTGAGACCGGGCAGCGGCTGATGCGGGTCCACCGGGCGTCTATGAGCCCGCTGGTGCTTGTGGACGGGGACTTCTTCAGCCACGGCCGGTTGCCAGTTCGGAAGCTGACCAAGGTCCTCGAGCAGCGACAGGGCGTCACCCACGCGAGGGTGGGCTGAGCCGTGGGCGACCTCTTGACCACCGGGTCGGTCCTCGCCGCGTTCTTCGCCGGCGGCGTCGCCCTCTTCGCGCCCTGCTGCATCGTCTTCCTGGCACCGTCGTACATGGCGGTCGCGGTGAAGAACCGCCGCTGGCGGCTGCTGCCACTCACGTTCGTGTTCGCCGGCGGCCTGGCGATGGTGCTCGTCCCGATCACGCTCGGGATGAGCCTGGTCGCCTCGGCCATCGCGAACTACCACGCCCCGCTGTACTACGCCGGAGGCACCCTCATGCTCGCCCTCGCGGCGCTGACCCTGTCGGGCAGGATGATGAGCCTGCCGTCGTTCCTGCGAGCACCCGACACCGCCCGCGGCGACTCGGCCAGCTTCTTCGCCCTCGGCATGTTCTCCGGCATCGCGTCCAGCTGCTGCGCCCCCGTGCTCGCCGGCGTCATGGCCCTCTCGGCGCTGTCCGGGTCTGCGATCGGCGGCATCACCCTGGGCCTGGCCTACACCTTCGGGATGGTCTTCCCGCTGTTCGTGATGGCACTGCTGTGGGACCGCTACCGGCTCGGCGATAAGAAGTTCCTCCGGGCCAAGCCGGTGCGGATCCGCGTCGCCGGCAAGATCCTGGCGACCAACACCGTCAACCTGCTCGTCGCGGCCGCGTTCGCGGTGATGGGCGTCTTCGTGATCTACCTGGCCAACACCGGCCAGATGACCGGCGGGCCCGGATTCCAGGTCGCCATGGGCCAGGGCCTTGAACGCGTCTTCACCCGGATCGAGGTCTGGACCGACCCCGTGCCCGAACCCATCCTGGGGCTCGCCGTGCTCGCCCTGGCCGCCATTTTCGTCATCGCCACGTTGCGCGACCGGCACGGCTCCGACACCACTGACGACGACGGAACGGACGCCTGTCACGGCACCGCCGCCGACCAGACCAGCACGCAACGCCACTGAGGAGCGTCGCAGTATGTCCACCAAGAGCGTCAGCACCGAACGACGTGAACGCGCCGAGGCCGTTCTGGCACAGTCACAACGTGCCGAGCAGCGGATGCGGCTGATCATCTGGGGCGTTGTCCTTGTCACACTCGCCGGCATCGTGGCCGCGATGCTGCTCACCTCCAAACCCCAGTCGTCATCCGACGTCCGAACCGCACCGGAGTTCACCCTCACCGACACCAGCGGGACCGAGCACACGCTCGCCGACCACCGAGGGGAGAACGTGCTGCTGTACTTCAACGAGGGCGCCGGCTGCCAGTCCTGCATCGTCCAGATGGGCGAGATCGAGAAGCACACGAAAGCGTTCGCCGCCGAAGACGTCACCGTGTTGCCGATCGTGATGAACACTCGCGAGCAGATCCTCGCCGACATGAAGCTCAACGGCGTGAAGACCCCGTTCCTGCTGGACGACGGCACCGTCTCCGACGCCTACGGCACTCTGGGCAAAGGGATGCACGCCGGCCTTCCCGGCCACAGTTTCGTGCTCATCGACAAGGACGGGAAGCAGCGCTGGTACGGCGAGTACCCCTCCATGTGGCTCGACCCCACCGAGCTTCTGGACAAGGTCCGCAACCGCCTTGGCGCATGAGCGTCTGACCCGGCCGACCTCACGGCTCCACGCTTCGAGCGCGTTGTGCAATAGCGCGCTCCTGGACGGTTTACGACCAGTAGACGTCCAACGCCAGACGACCCTCGTCGGCTCTCGTCCGCTGCAGTTTCGCGGGTCAGCGGCTGATTGCGCGGTCGAAGACGTCAGGCCGCTTCAGCGGACTTCTGCGCTAGTAAACGTCCA
>DASTPU010000079.1:0-10488 GCA_035762105.1 Nocardioidaceae bacterium
CGGCACCGACGCCCACACCGTCGGGATCGACGCGATCCTCAACATCAAGGGGTTCGCAGGGGAGAAGGGCCTGGAGTACTACCGCGAGGTCAAGGTCGTGAATCTCGGCGCCCAGGTGTCGGTGCCCCAGCTCGTCGCGCGGGCCCAGGAGGAGAAGGCCGACGCCGTCCTCGTCTCCCAGGTGGTCACCCAGCGCGACGCGCACCTGCTGAACACCAAGGAGATGTCTGCGGCGTTCCGCGAGGCGTATCCCGCCGAGAAGCGCCCGGTACTGATCGTCGGTGGCCCGCGTTTCGACGAGTCGATGGCCGACGAGCTCGGCGTGGACCGGGTGTTCGCCCGCGGTACGACGCCCGCGGAGGTCGCCAGCTTCCTGACCGACACCATCATCACCCGACGGGCCGCCGGCGCGCCGGGCACGGCCTGACGCCTGACATGGAGGAGCAGCAGATGCCGGACACCGACCAGGACCCGAGGCGCGGCCTCGTCGTCACGCACCGCCGCTACGTGCCCTACGCACACGCCCACTACGCGGGGAACCTCGTCGACGGGGCCTACTCCCTCGGCTTGTTCGGCGACGTCGCGACCGAGGTGTGCATCCGGACCGACGGCGACGAGGGGCTGTTCGCGTCGTACTCCGACGTGCAGTTCCGGGCACCGGTGCGGGCCGGTGACGTGGTCGAGGTGACCGCGGAGGTGGTCCAGGTCGGCCGTCGGTCCCGGACCATCGACTTCACGGCCACGGTGATCGCGCGCGGCCGCCCTGACCTCTCCGAGTCGGCCGCCCGGGTGCTCGACGAGCCGATCGTGGCGACCACGGCGACCGGGACGGTCGTCGTACCGGCACCGGCCTGACCCTGTTCGTCACGGCTTTCCCAACCCTGGTTGAGGAATCGGCTTCGGCGTGTCGAGCACGACACGCCGTCGGCAGAAAAAATCTTGGTTGAAATCTCTGGGACGGGGAACGCTGCCTGACCTGCCCTTTTGCGCATCCTCCCTGCTCACGACGTGGTTGACAGGAGGCGATTTCGTGACGAAAGTCTCTCTCGGTCCTGCCATGCAGGCCGGGCCGGCGCACTGACGTCCAGGTGGCCACGTGACCAGGTCGGGTACCACGAACCTGGGGCACGCTGTTCCCGGAGGTCGGCTGCGCCGGCACGGGGCCAGGACCCGCGAGGAGACCGTCACCCAGTAGACAACGGACCCGTGGCCCGCAGCCAGTGGGTACAGGTTCGGTCCGAAGGGTCCGGTCTCCTCGTGCTTCCGGCACGGGTACGTTTGACACCATGCCGCTGCTGCTCCGCCTGCTCCTGGCCGCCGTGTCGGGGGCCGCGGTTGCGATCTCCTTCGAGCCCTACGGCCTCGTCTACCTGCTGCCCGTGGGCGTCGCCGGCCTCAGCCTGCTCGTGCAGCGGATCTCGCCGGGACGCGGCTTCCTGGTCGGTGCCGTCTTCGGCACGTCGTTCATGCTGACCCTGCTCCCGTGGCTGCAGGTGATCGGCGGCGACGCCTGGGTCGCGCTGTCGCTGTTCGAGGGCGTCTTCTACGGCCTCCTCGGTCTCGGCGCGGTGCTGGTCCAGCGGCTGCGCTGGTGGCCGCTGTGGACCGCGATGCTGTGGGTCGCGGTGGAGGCACTCCGGTCGAGCTTCCCGTTCGGCGGGTTCCCCTGGGGTCGGCTCGCGTTCGCCACCGCGGACACGCCGGCCGCGGGCCTGTTCGGCTACGTCGGCTCAGCGGGTACCACGTTCGGCGTGGCGCTGATCGGCACCGCGCTGGCGTGGGCGGTGCTCGAGGCCCGTCGTACCCCCGCGCTCGGCGTGGCCGTGGTGGCTCTCCCGGTGCTGCTCGTCTCCTCCGGCGCGCTCTACACGCCCTGGGTGGCCTCGCCCGAGGAGGAGCCCACGGATGTGGTGTCCGTCGCCGCTGTCCAGGGCGATGTCCCGGGGGAGGGGATGGCCGCGTTCGCGGAGCGCCGAGTGGTGCTGGAGAACCACGTCGAGGCGACCCACGAGCTCGCCGACCGTGTCGAGGCCGGGCGGAGCCCGCGTCCGGACCTGGTGGTGTGGCCGGAGAACTCCACGGACATCGACCCCTTCGCCGACGCGACGGTCTACGCCGACATCCAGGGAGCGGTCGACGCGATCGGCGTGCCGGTGCTGGTGGGCGCGATGGTGTCGGGGGAGGAGCCGGAGGACGTCTACAACCAGGGGATCGTGTGGCTGCCGGGCGCCGGCCCTGCCCAGACCTACTCCAAGACGCATCCGGTGCCGTTCGGCGAGTACATCCCGTTCCGCGACGTGTTCGCGCCGTACATCGGCCGCCTGGAGCAGATCCCGCGGGACATGGTGCCCGGCACCGAGCCGGGGCTGTTGACGATGGGCGGGACCACGGTCGGCGACGTGATCTGCTTCGAGGTCGCGTACGACGAGCTCACGCGCGCGGTGGTCGGCGGGGGAGCGGACCTGGTGGTCGTCCAGACCAACAACGCGACCTACATGGGCACCGGCCAGATCGAGCAGCAGTTCGCGATCTCGCGGCTCCGTGCGATCGAGACCAACCGGTACGTCGTCGTCGCCGCCACCAACGGCGTCTCGGGGATCATCGGCCCCGACGGCCAGGTGGTCGAGCGGGCGCCGACCAGGGAACGGTCCGTGCTCGTCCGGTCGCTGCCGGTCCACGAGGCCACGACGCCTGCGCTGTTCTGGGGGCCGGTCGTCGAGCTGGTGCTGACGCTGGGTGCGGGCGTTTCGGTCGCTGCCGCCCTTTTCGTGAACTATCGTCGTCGCCGGGCCGGCGCCGCGGTGGCGACCGAGCGCCCTCGGGAGACGGTGGCTGCGGGGAAGGCTGAGGGATGACGCTGGGGCGGGTCGTGGTCGTGGTTCCGACCTACAACGAGTCGGAGAACCTGGCCTGGATCGTCGGCAGGCTGCGCACGGCGGTGCCGCACGCCGACGTCCTCGTCGTCGACGACGGGTCCCCGGACGGCACCGGCCGGATCGCCGAGGACCTCGCTGCGCAGGACCCGCAGGTGGCGGTGGTCCACCGGACCGCGAAGGAGGGGCTCGGGGCCGCCTACCTGCACGGCTTCCGGGTCGCGCTGGAGCGGGGCTACGACGTCATCGGCGAGATGGACGCCGACGGCTCGCACCGGCCCGAGCAGCTGCCCCGCTTGCTGGAGGCGCTCGAGGACGCCGACCTGGTGCTCGGTTCGCGGTGGGTGCCCGGCGGGTCGGTGGTGAACTGGCCGTGGACCCGCAAGGCGCTGTCCCGCGGCGGCAACCTCTACACCCGGCTGCTCCTCGGCATCCCCGTGCGCGACGCGACAGGGGGGTTCCGGCTCTTCCGCCGCACGACGCTGGAGAAGATCGACCTCTCCGAGGTCCGGTCGGTGGGCTACTGCTTCCAGGCCGACCTCGCCTGGCGGACCGTCGAGGCGGGCCTGCGGGTCCGCGAGGTGCCGATCGAGTTCGTCGAGCGGGAGCGCGGTGAGTCCAAGATGACCCCCGCGGTGGCGGTCGAGTCGCTGCGGCTGATCACGCTGTGGGGTCTGCGTGAGCGGCGACGCCAGGCACACGACGTACTCTCGATGGTGAAGTCGCATCGCGTCGAAAGGTGAGCCGTGAGAGGGAGAGTTCCCTGGGGACTGGTCGCAGCACTGTTCGTCATCGTCCCGTTGGTGGAGATCTACCTGATCGTCCAGGCGGGTCAGGCGATCGGCATCGGCTGGACGATCCTGATCCTGGTCGCGGACAGCCTCCTCGGGGCCGTGCTGCTGAAGCGCGAGGGCGTGGCGGCGTGGCGCTCCCTGACGAGCGCGCTCGCGTCGTACCGGGTGCCCGCCCGTGAGCTCGCCGACGGCGCCCTCGTCCTGGTCGGCGGCACGCTCCTGCTCACACCGGGGTTCTTCACCGATGCCCTGGGCTTCTTCTTCCTGCTGCCGTTCACCCGGCCCATCGCGCGGCGGGCGCTCACGGCCGTGATCACGCGGAAGTTCCTCGGCGGCCCCGCCGGCCCGGCGACGTCGGGCCCGACCCGCAGCGCGTCCTGGGGCGAGGCTGGACGTGGGGAGGGCGCCAGGACACGACAAAGCCCCGGAGCCGAGACGGTCCGGGGCGAGGTCGTCGACTAGGTCAGGCGGTCTTCTTCGACTTCGACTTCGTCTTCCGGTGCAGGTGCGCGGGACCGATCTCGCCGCCGCGCAGCAGCTCCAGACGCTCGCTGAGGATGTCCTCCAGCTCCTTGATGGAGCGGCGCTCGAGCAGCATGTCCCAGTGCGTACGGACCGGCTTCTCGACCTTCTCCTCGCGGGTGATGCCGCTCGTGCTCAGCGCCTCCGCGCCGCAGCGCGGGCACTCCCACACGGCGGGCACCTCGGCCTCCACCGACATGGTGATCTCGAACTCGTGTCCCTGGGGACACTTGTAACCGACCTGCTGTCGCGCGGCGAACTCAATGCCGCGCTCGTCCTCAAAGCTCTGGCCCCCGAGGCGGGCGCCACGCAAAGTGCGCTCTCCCATTGAGCCACCTCCCGATGTCTGGTCCCCGTGTACAAAACGAAACCACTACGTCCGGGGTCTCGTCTCGAGTTCTTACCCCTTCACACGTCCAACGGCGCAGCCAGGCCAGGGATTCCCGGTCCGGCGTGTCGGGCGCTGTGGTCCACCACACCTGGTACCCCCGTGGCGCGGGCGTACACGTGCCGACCGGGGGTCAGGGGAGTGGTGCGTACCACGCCCGGGCGAGCCGTCAGATGACCGCGGGCACCTCGTTGCCGGCCTCACGGATGCCACGCGCGGTGTCGACCTTGAGCAACAGCGCCCCGCCGACCACGAAGAACACCACCAGGGCGAAGACAGCCGGCCTGTACGAGTCGGTCATCTGGTACACGACCCCGAAGACCAGGGTGCCGAACCAGCTCGTGCCGCGCTCCATGGCGTGGTAGAAGCTGAAGTACTCCGCCTCCCTGCCCTTGGGCACCAGGAGGCTGAAGTAGGAGCGTGCCAGTGCCTGGGTGCCACCGAGGACGATGCCGATCGCCAGGGCCATCCCGAGGAACGGGAGGAACTGTCTCTCCGGCACCACCAGCGCCACGGTGACGATGCCGATCCAGATCGCGATGCCGACGAGGATCACGTGCTTGGCGCCGAACCTTCGCGCCGCCCGGCCGAAGGCCAGCGCGCCGAACATCGCCACGAACTGCACGATGAGGAAGATCGCCATCATCGTGCTCATCGGGAACTTGAGCTCCTCCACGCCGTAGACGGTGGAGGAGGCGATCACGGTCTGGATGCCGTCGTTGAAGAACAGGTAGGCGAGGAGGAACGTGAGCGCCATCGGGTAGTGACGCAGGTCCTTCAGCGTCGCCCAGAGCTGGCCGAAGCTGTCGGCGACGATGCCGTGACCGTCCTGCACGACGTGCTGGGGCGGGCGGTTCTTCAGGCGGCGGAACGGGATGAAGGTGAACGCCGCCCACCAGACGGCGGCGGAGAGCATGCTGATCCGGGCGGCCTCGCCGTCGCTGAGCCCCAGGGTGTCGTTGAACGTGATCACGAGGAAGTTCGCGGCCAGCAGCAGCCCGCCACCGGCGTAGCCGTAGGCCCAGCCCGTCGAGGAGACCCGGTCCCGCTCGTCCTCGTCGGAGATCAGGCACAAGATGGCGTCGTTGAACACCGCAGCGGCGCCGAAGCACAGGTTGGCGACCATGAAGGAGACCACGCCGAGCTGCCAGTTGTCCCCGGTGACGAAGAACAGGAGTGAAGCGGCAGCGGCTCCGGTCCATGCGAAGCCGGCGAGCAGGTCCTTCTTACGCGCGGTGCGGTCCGCGACCGCACCGAGGAGCGGGAGCAGCACCGCGGAGATGATCGTGGAGGCGGTGATCGTGAACGACGGCAGCGCCCCCGGGGCGATCGAGAGTCCGAGGACGTCGACGCGGTTGTCCACCGCCGCTTCCTTGGCGATGGCGATCAGGTACGGCTGGAAGAGCACCGCCGCGATCGTGGTGCTGAACGCGGAGTTGGCCCAGTCGTAGAAGTACCACCCGCGCTGCTCCCGGCGACGGGCGAGCGGCTCCAGGTCGGCGATACCGGCCGGACCACCGGCGCCTGGAGGAGTGGTCTGGCTCATCGGGTCTCTCCCATCCATTGGCCCCGCTCGAGAAGGACGTCTCGCAGCAGGTCGGTCCGGTCCGTCATCAAGCCGTCGACGCCGAGGTCGAGCAGCTCGTGCATCTGGTCGGGCTCGTCGATCGTCCACACGTGCACGTGCAGCCCCAGCGCATGCGCCCGGCGGACCAGCCCCCGGGTCACCACGACGACGCCCTTGCGGCGGTACGGCAGCTGCAACGCCGCCGCCCCCCGTCGTACCGCGAGGTCGACGAGTCGGGCCGCCGGCAGCAGGCGGAACGCGGCGGCCTCGACCGGCGAGGCGGCGGTGGCCACCCGCCGCCCCACGAGCCGGCGGAACTCGGTGATCCGGCGAGGTGAGAAGGAGCCCACGCAGACCCGGTCCTGAGCTCCGGTGCCGCGGACCAGCTCGGCCAGGGGCCCGACGGCGGCCTCGGACTTGATGTCGATGTTGAACCGGACGTCCGGGAACTCCTCGAGCAGGGACTCCATCGTGGGAATCTCCTCACGACCGCCGATCAGGGCGCGGGAAACGTCGACGGAGGTCAGCTCGGCCACGGCGCCGCGGTGCTCGGTGACCCGGTCCAGCGCCGCGTCATGGAACGCGAACAGCGTCCCGTCGCGGGTCGCGTGGACGTCGGTCTCCAGGTACGTGTAGCCGAGCTCCACCGCGTGCCGGAAGGCGACGAGGGAGTTCTCCAGACCCTCGATCTCGGGGTGGTAGGCACCACCGCGATGCGCGAAGGCCAGGACGGCCCCGGGACGGTCGTGGGCCGCGTCGAGGAAGGGGAAACCGGTCCGAGGGCGGGTCACGCGAGAAGTATCCACCGCGCGCGATGCGGGGCGCGGCATTTGAGGAGTCACGATGCCATCGTCCTCGTTCGACCAAGGCGCCGGCATCCGTCGTCGTACTCACTCCGCCGGTGCCGTGGGTTGGTCCGGGAAAGCAGGCCGGGTGCGGAGTACCGTCGTCGTGTGGACGAGATGAACTGCCCCAAGTGCGGGTCGACGATGGAGTCACGGAAGCTCGGCAACGCCGAGGTGGCGCGCTGCGCGTCGTGCAGCGGGATCTTCCTCGAGCGCGCCGATCTCGGGAACCTCGTCGAGGCCGAGAACGACTGGCACGCCGGCGCCGGGACCTACCACACCGAACCGCTGCCCCGGATCACCGCCGACATGACCGCACCGCCGCCGAGCCGGCCGAAGGCCCGCGCCTTCATCGAGACGCTCTTCGGCTGAACCCCTCCGCTGACCCGTCGCTTTCGGGGCCGTTCTCACGGCGTGCCGTCGCGCCCGTGACGGCACGCCGGTGGGCTCAGATGTCGCGGAAGGTCTCGATGCTCGCGCCGAGGAGGTTCAGCCGGGCGGCGAGGTCCTCGTAGCCGCGGTTGATGACGTACACCGACCGCAGTACCGAGGTGCCCTTCGACGCCAGCATCGCGAGCAGGATGACCACGGCCGGGCGCAGCGCCGGCGGGCACACGATCTCCGCGCCAGACCAACGGGTCGGCCCCTCGATCATCACGCGGTGCGGGTCGAGCAGCTTCACCTGGGCGCCGAGCTTGGTGAGCTCGGTCAGGTAGATCGCGCGGTTCTCGTAGACCCAGTCGTGGATCAGCGTCTGCCCCTCGGCGACCGCCGCGATGACCGCGAAGAACGGAAGGTTGTCGATGTTGAGGCCCGGGAACGGCATCGGGTGGATCTTGTCGATGGGGGAGTGCAGCTGGGAGACCTTGGTCGTGATGTCGACGAGCCGGGTCTGGCCGTTGGCTGCGACGTACTCCTCGCTGCGGTGGTAGGTGAAGCCCATCTCCTCGAGGAGAGCGAGCTCGATCTCGAGGAACTCGATCGGCACACGCTCGATGGTGATCTCGGACTCGGTCACGATCGCCGCAGCGAGCAGCGACATGGCCTCGATCGGGTCCTCGGACGGTGCGTAGTCCACGTCCACGTCGATCTCGGGCACACCGTGCACGGTCAGCGTGGTGGTGCCGATCCCGTCGATCTTCACGCCGAGCTTCTCGAGGTAGAAGCACAGGTCCTGGACCATGTAGTTCGGGCTGGCGTTGCGGATCACGGTGACGCCGTCGTGCCGGGCGGCGGCCATCAGCGCGTTCTCGGTGACGGTGTCGCCTCGCTCGGTGAGCACGATCGGGCGCAGCGGCGTGATCGCCCGGTTGACCGTGGCGTGGTAGCTGCCCTCGGTCGCCTTGACCTCCAGGCCGAACGGCCGCAGCGCCGCCATGTGCGGCTCGACGGTGCGGGTGCCGAGGTCACAACCGCCGGCGTAGGGGAGCTCGAACTGGTCCTCACGGTGCATGAGCGGCCCGAGGAACATGATGATCGAGCGGGTACGACGGGCCGCCTCCGCGTCGACCCGGGTGAGGTCGAGGTCGGCCGGCGGGACGATCTCGAGGTCGTTCTCGTCGTTGAGCCAGCGCGTCTGGACGCCGATGCTGTTCAGCACCTCGAGAAGTCGGTTGACCTCCTCGATGCGCGCCACCTTGCGGAGCGTCGTACGCCCGCGGTTGAGCAGGGACGCCGCCAGAAGGGCGACACCGGCGTTCTTGGAGGACTTGACCTCGATGCTGCCGGACAGGGTGGTCGGACCGGTGACCCGGAGATGGGTCGGCCCCGCATGCACGGGACCCGGGCCGAGGGAGACGATCTCGGAGTCGAGGGCCTCGCCGATCCGCGCCAGCATCTCCAGGCTGAGGTTCTGGTGGCCGCGCTCGATGCGGTTCACCGCGCTCTGGCTCGTGGAGAGCACCTCGGCCAGCTGGGCCTGGGTCCAGCCGCGGTGCTTGCGGGCGTCACGGATCAGGTTGCCGATCCGGCTCAGGTAGTCCTCACTCATAAGGCGCACTGTATCTCAGATATGAGATATGCCCGAAACGACGCGCGAGGGGCGTTCTGCACGGTGTCGAACCCTATCGGACCGCCCACGTACGTACAGGGAGCGGGGCGGTGTGTCGAACTTGTGCCCCCGGGGCAGGATTGCAGGCATGCGAGTTACGACGATCCACGGCATCAAGGACATCCGCCTAGAGGACAGGCCGATCCCGACCATCGACAAGCCCACGGACGCCATCGTGAAGGTCGTCGCCGGCTGCATCTGCGGCTCCGACCTGTGGCCCTACCGCGGCGAGAACGACATCACGCCGGGTGACCCGATCGGGCACGAGATGGTGGGTGTCGTCGAGGAGGTCGGCTCCGCGGTCCGGTCCTTCAAGCCCGGCGACTTCGTGATCGTGCCGTTCTGCCACAGCGACAACACCTGCCCGCACTGCGAGGCCGGCATGACCTCTGCCTGCCAGAACCTCGGGATGACCCAGGGCGGCCAGGGGGAGTACGCCAAGGTCCACCAGGCCGAGGGCAGCCTCGTGAAGACCGACGGCATGCCGGACGAGTCCATGATCCCGTCGCTTCTTGCCCTGACCGACGTGATGGCGACCGGGTGGCACGCCGCCGTCGCCTCCCAGGTACGCCCGGGCTCGACCGCCGTCGTCGTCGGCGACGGCGCTGTCGGCCTCTGTGGTGTGCTGGCCGCGTCGCAGCTCGGGGCCGAGCGGGTGATCGCGATGTCGCGGCACGAGTCGCGCCAGAAGATCGCCCTCGAGTTCGGCGCCACGGACATCGTCGCCGAGCGCGGCGAAGAGGGTGAGGAGCGGATCCTCGAGATGACCAAGGGAGTCGGCGCCGACGCCGTCCTCGAGTGCGTCGGCACGAACCACGCGATGCACACGGCGTTCAGGATCGCCCGTCCCGGATCGACGGTCGGGTTCGTGGGTGTGCCGCACGGCGTGAAGCTGCCGATCCGCCGGATGTTCGCCTACAACGTCGGGTTGGCCGGCGGAATGGCCCCGGTCCGCGCGTACCTGCCCGACCTTCTGGAGCGGACGCTCTCGGGTGCGATCGACCCGGGCAAGGTCTTCGACATGACGCTGCCGCTGGACGAGGTCGCCGAGGGGTACAAGGCGATGGACCAGCGTCGGGCGATCAAGGTGCTGCTCCAGCCCTGACAGGGCAGCGTGACGTTATGTCAACCTGCGAGTGGACGGCTCCGGCGATCCGAGGGCCTGGATTCAGATCCTGCGAGCTGATCCAGGCCCGCCGCTTCATTCCGGCCCTGCTGGCAGAACTGCCCGGACGACGTGCCTGGTGTGCCACACCGAGGAATGCGACAGGGACGGTCACGGCGCGGGCGGGGTTCGCCGTCGTCGATCCGGCTGGAGATCGTCAGAATCGCTCTGACACACCGGCGTAGGCCTGAGCCTCCGCCTTAGGCGGTACGCCGATAAGCGACATTATGTCAACTACTGAAGAGCGGCCCGGGGTCCGTCGGTCTGACCCTCCCCAAGTTCGC
>DASTPU010000080.1:0-12302 GCA_035762105.1 Nocardioidaceae bacterium
ATGCGGACGATCCCGACGGTCTCGCCGTTCGGGCCGACGAGCCGGACCTCGGGCACCCGGATCCGGTCGTTGATGCGCAGCTCTGTGCTGATGGGTCCTCCTGGGATGAGTCTTCCTGTGGTCGACCTGTCTCCCGGGGGCCGTCCTCGCCTGCGTCCGACATGGCCGGACATGAAAAAAGGCCTCCGCTCGACACAACAAGCGGAAGCCAGCCTCGACATCGACCACGGACGTGACGGTGGCGGACCAACGACACGACCAGGCTCGACGCCTGGCGAGAGACATAGTGTGCGACTCGGCTGAGCCACGCGCTGCGTTTCCCGCGACCGGACCCGACGACCTTCGCAGTCGCTGCGGGTGGGAGAGTGATCTCCGCTTGTCAGATCTCGTCCTGATCAACCATCTGCAGGTCCGGGTTGTTCCCCGCCCGGGCGCACAGACAGTCGATCACGAGATCGGTCGGACGCAAGCATACCCGGTGGCTGCTGCTTCACGCACATCGAGAGCGCCGTGACACCCTGGGGCCCATGACCGACATGCCCGACCCCGGCCCTGCGACCTCCGGGGCAACCTCCCGCGACATCGCCGAGGTGCCCGCCATCGAGATCGTCTCGACCGCCGCCCTGCACCTGATGAGCTCCGCAGCGGTGAACCTCGGCCTGGCCGAGGACCTCCCCGACCACGTCGACCTGGACGAGGCGCGGACCCTGATCGAGGCGCTCGCCGGGCTGGTCACCGCAGCGGCTCCCCGGCTCGGCCACCACCACGCCGCCCCGCTGCGTGACGGCCTGCGCACGCTGCAGCTCGCCTTCCGCGAGGCGTCGGACATCCCGGACGCGCCGGGCGAGGGCCCGGGCGAGAAGCTCACCGGTCCGGTGCTGCCTCTGCGGGGTCGCTGACCCGGGCCCAGGCCCAGCCGCCGGAGGTCTCCACGAGCCGGTACCCCTCCGCCAACGACCGCAGGTCGTCGCCCTCGACCACGAGCTGGGTCGGTCCGGCGACGTCCACGACCAGCGCCTCCGCGCCGTCGTGCACCGCCGCCTGTGCGGCCTGCTGCGCCGACACGGGCACCGGTCGGGCCTCGGGGTCCCACCGGTGCAACGGCTCGTTGCCGGTGAACGCGAGGAGCGCCATCCGGCCGTCCCGCCCGCGCATCAGCACGGTGGCCATGTCGGAGGTCTTGTCGTGCGCGAGCCCCTGCTCGTCGTACTCCACCTCACCGAGCACCGCGACCACCGGCACCAGCAGCCTGCTGTCCTGGAGCACCGCGACCGTCGCCTGGTGACGGCGCTGCGGGTCTGCGGCGTACGCAGCGAACGCGTCGGCGACGCGAGGCGGGACGGAGCCGTCGTCCCCGGCGAACCCGGGGTCGGGGATGGTGCGCATGCACCCAGTCTCCCAGCGCATCCGGCGCCGCGCCCGCGCGGGTGTGACAGGCTGGTCGCGTGGGCTCTTTCGACACCTTCACCTGGCAGGCGCTCACCGCTGTGCTGACGCTGCTCGGCCTGGCCGGGAGCGTCGTCTTCTGGCGCCTGCGCGGCCCCGTGGCGGGGCTGCGCATGCTCGCCGTCGCCCTCCTCCCGGCGGCCGCCTACCTCACCGGGACCCTGCGCCTGCTCTGGGAGATCGGCGCCGCGGTGGTCCGCTGGGCGGTGCACCTGACCTTCTCACCGGTGATGTGGCTCGGCGTCGGGCTCGCCGTGACCTCGGTGCTGATCTTCGTGCTCGCCGGTGTCCTACGCCGGCGGGGCGGGGGCGGTGCCCCGCGCCGCGAGTCGCTGCCCCGGTCGGCGTCGCGCGCCCCGGCCCAGCCCATGGGTACGCCGAGCAAGCCGGCTGTCGAGGACGACGACATGGCCGACATCGAGGCGATCCTCAAGCGGCACGGGATCTCGTGACGCAGCACCGGCTCGCCGGCGACATCGACCGTCATCGGCTCGCGTCGCGGCTCAGCCACGCCGTCGACGCGCTCCCCGAGCAGCCGCCCACACCCACCGTCGTCGTGGATCTCGACGCGTTCGACCTCAACGCCGACGACCTCGCCCGACGTGCCTCCGGCAAGCCGATCCGGGTCGCCACCAAGTCGCTGCGGGTGCCGGCGCTGATCTCCCGGGCCCTCGCGCACGACGGGTTCGCCGGCGTGCTCGCGTACTCGCTGCGCGAGGCGCTGTGGCTCGCCGAGAACGACGTCTCGGACGACGTGCTGATGGGCTACCCGAGCGTCGACCGGCCCGCGCTGGCCCGGCTCGCCTCCGAGGACCGTCTCGCCTCCCGGGTGGCGCTGATGGTCGACTGCATCGAGCACCTCGACCTCGTCGACGCGGTGCGCCCGGCTGCCGGCCCGCCGGTGCGGCTCGCGGTCGACGTGGACGCCGGCCTGCGCGTCGGGCACGCCCACGTCGGTCCGCGGCGGTCGCCTCTGCTGGAGACCGGACAGGTCGTCGCCCTCGTCGAGGAGATCCTCCGCCGCCCCGGCTTCGAGCTCGCCGGTGTGATGACCTACGAGGGACAGGTCGCCGGTGTCCCCGACGACGTGCCGGGTCACGCGGCGCGCTCCTCGGCCGTCCGCCGGATCAAGCGCGCGTCGGTGACCCGGCTCGCCCGGCACCGGGCCGAGGTGGCGACCGCGTTGCGCGACCGGTGCGAGGTCCCGCTGTGGAACGCCGGGGGGTCGGGCAGTCTCGAGACCTCCGCGGCGGACCCCGTCGTGACCGAGGTGACCGCGGGCTCCGGCCTCCTGGTGCCCCACCTGTTCGACCACTACCGCAGCTTCGAGCCGCACCCCGCGGCGTTCTTCGGACTCCCTGTGGTCCGGCGCCCCGCCCCCGGAATCGTGACCGTCGCCGGCGGGGGGCTCATCGCGTCGGGACCGGCCGGGCCGGATCGCGCGCCCCTTCCCTGGGCGCCACCCGGTCTCGCACTGACGGCACTCGAGGGTGCCGGCGAGGTGCAGACACCGCTGCGGGGCCGCGGCACCGGGATCCTCGGGGTGGGCGACCTGGTGTGGTTCCGGCACGCCAAGTCCGGCGAGCTCGCCGAGCACACGGTCCGCGTGCATCTGCTCGCCGGGACGCGGATCCGGGAGCGCGTGCCGACGTACCGCGGCCTGGGGCACTGCTGGTGAGCGAGCGGTGGCGTCGCAGGGTCGCCGACGTGGCCGACCTGGTGGTGTGGGCCGCGCAGATGAAGCCACCCACCCTCGGCGGGGGCCGGCTGGTCTGCGTCGACGGCGCGGCCGGGTCGGGCAAGTCGACGCTCGGCGCGGCGGTCCGGGATGTCGCCGCCGGGCTCGGCTCGGTCGGGCTCGTGCCGTCCGACGACCTCCTCGACGGCTGGGGCGGGCTGCCGGAGGCCGGCAGGACGCTGCACCGTGATGTGCTGAGTCCGCTGAGTGCCGGTCGCCCCGGGCGGTACCGCCGCTACGACTGGCACGCGGCACGGTTCGCCGAGGAGGTCACGGTGGAGCCGGTGGACCTCCTCGTCGTCGAGGGCGTCGGCTCGTGGCGCGCGGCCTACGCCTCGTGGGTCACGACCCTGGTCTGGGTCGACGCCCCGGCCGACCTCCGCCTCTCGCGGGGAGTCGAGCGGGACGGCGAGGCGCTCAGGCCGGAGTGGCAGCGGTGGATGGTCGCCGAGGACGAGCTCTTCCGGCGCGAGCACACCAGAGAGCACGCCGACATCGTCGTCGACGGCACCGGCGAGGCCGAGCGGGCCGTCGTCCTGCGCTGACCGTGTCCGCCGGCGCGGCTACACCGCCGGCTGGTGCCCATCGGGCTGGTCCGGCGCGAAAGGCCACTCCTCGAACGAGGAGCACCTTCCGTCCGCCGCGAACCGGAGCACCCACAGGTCACGCCAACGCCTGGGACGGCCGCCGTCGTACGCGACGCACACCCGCACGACCGCGGTGTCCCCGTCGACGGCCACGACGTCACTCGACATGGTGAACGCCTCGGCGGCGCCGTCGCGCTCGGCCTCCCAGAACCGCTCGATCGCGTCCAGGCCCCCGATCGGGTGGGCCCACGGCGAGGGCAGGTACGTGGCGTCCGGGAGGAAGAGCTCGCCGAGTCGTGCGGTCCCGGGTGTTCGCCAGAGCCGCTCGTAGTCCGCGACCCACTGCTCCACGACGTCGCGGTCCATGGTGTCGTCCTAGCGCCTACGGGCGGACGCGCCGACCCCGCCGCCGGAGAAGATGAATGACAGGCCGAGGACGTAGCCGAAGTCGTACCAGGCGCCGTTGTTGCGGACCTCGTAGATCCCGACGTCGTCGGTGAACAACGAGATCAGGAACGTGACGGGCGTGATGAAGCCGTGCCACAAGCCGTACAGGAACCCCGGCTGGGAGCCCGGTCCTCCGGCGGCGGCGTTGCCGTCGGCGGCGCACGAGGTGAGCAGCAGCAGAACCGCCAGGGTCACGGCGCCGCTGACGATCCTCGACCTGGTCATCGGGCCGACCTCTCCCCCGTCAGTGGCGCGACATGGGCGGCGTAGTCGGTCCAGCGGCTCTCGACCTCGAAGCCCGCTCGCTCGTAGATGCCCAGGGCGCCGGTCGGGTTCTCGGAGTCGACGTCGAGCGATGCCTCGTCGTACCCGGCCGACTTGTACTCCTGCAGCGCGTGCCGCAGCAGGAGGCCGGCGAGCCCGCGACCGCGGTACTCGCGCCGCGTGCCGACCTTGCCGACGTAGGCCTCGCGCCTGCCGGTCTGCTCGAAGTAGGCGTCGTACTCGTTGCTCTGCAGGTACGCCACCACGACGCCGGGCGAGGCCCGGTCGAGGACCACCAAGCTGAGGTGGGGACGGAAGTTCCGGCTGCCGCTCACCCACTGCTTCCACATCACCTCGGTCCAGGGCGTGAAGTTCGGGTGGTCGAGGAACGCCTCGTTGTGCGCCTCGCGCATCGCGGCGTCCACCTCGTCGTCGTACCGGCGCAGCTCCAGGCCGTCCGGCAGCCGCGGCGGCGCCTCGAGCTCGCGAGACAGGTCGGCACGCATGACGAAGCTCCAGCGCTCAGGCTCGAGGCCGATGTGGCGCATCAGGCCGGTCTGACCGTCGTTGCCCGACAGACCCCGCAGGGTCATCAGCGCCTCCGCCGCGGGGTGCTTCTCGGCGTGCACCTCGTCGGCGCGGCGACGCATCGCCTCGGCCAGCGCCGTGCCGATGCCCTGGCCGCGCAGCTCCGGGCGGACGCCACCGTCGAGGTGGAACTTCAGGTGGCCGTCGACGGCTCGCGGGTACACCGAGAAGAAGCCGACCAGCTCGTCATCCAGGTAGGCGCCGACGATGTCCTTGCCCAGCTCGATGTCCGGGTTCTCCATCTCCTCGACGAGGTCGGCCTCGTTGTAGTGCTCGCCGGTGCGGTCGGCCTTCTCGATCTCGCCGAGGAGGCGGTTCCAGTCCGGGATGTCGTCGGTGGTCAGCGGGCGCAGCCGAGCGTCTGTCATGCCACGAGGCTAGGGCCGCCGACGGTGGGGAGCACCAGGTTTTCACCCCCGGCTACGAGCCCACCTCGTCCTCTGGGTCGTCGCTCGGCGCGACGCTCGGGCTGGGCGCGTCCGACTGTGTCGGCTCCGGCGTCTCGGTGGGCGCAGGCGACTCGGTCGGCTCCGGCTCGTCCGTCGCCGGGTCCTCGGTCGCCGGTGCCTCGCCCGGCTCCGGTGACTCGCTCGGCTCCGGTGACTCGGTGGGCGAGGGTGCCTCCGACGGCGCGTCCGCTGCGGGGCGCGCAGCCGGCTTCGGCTCGGCACGGCGCTTCTCGGCACCCGTGCGCTCGGGCTTCGCCGAGGACCTCTCTTGGCGTACGACGTCGGCGGGCGCGTCATCCGTGGCGGAGACAAGCCCGGCCGCCCTCTCGGACGGACGGTCCTTGGGCTTGCGTGCGGGGACGGAGGCGTAGCCGCCCTGGTCGACCAGCTGTGCCCGCTGGTCCTGCGGAGGCGTGGGTGGGCCGACCATCGCGCCGGTGACGTAGGCCCCGGCTGGGAGGATCAGGAACAGCGCCAGCGCGGCGAGGATCTTCCATGTCGCAGCCATGGGCAGCCGGTGCCCAGGCAGGTCGGAAAGATGCGGGTGGTCAACGCGACGTCTGCGCGCTCATGATCCCGCGCAGGCGCTTGACCTGCGTCACGGCTCGAGTGCCGTCGGACCCCTGGATGCCCATCGCCGAGGCGGTCGTCCCGTCCTTCAGCTCGAGGATCGCCCAGGGGGCGCCGTGCCGCAGCGTGATCCGGGAGATCTGCGCCCACGGGTAGTGCCGGGCCCGGAACCCGTTGACCACCAGCAGCCCGTCCTCGAGCGCGTCGACCCGGCACCGGCCCATCGCGTAGCCGGCCAGTGCGGTGGCGACCGCGAAACCGAACAGGGTCAGCAGCTGGAGGAAGGTGAACTTCTCGCGCGTCTCAGCCGGGAAGGCGACCCAGATCGCGATGACCACCGCGAGCAACGACAGGCCCAGCGCGATCGCCGCCCACCGGATGCCCAACGGGCGGAAGCGCTCGAGCAGCATGCCGCCGGAGGCAGCGGACGAGGGGGTCTCAGAGTCGGCAGGCATGGATGTCCGTCAGGAGGATGCCGCGGGCACCGATCTCCCAGAGCTCGTCCATCAGCCGCTGCGCGCCGTCACGGGGGACCATCGAGCGGACCGCCACCCAACCCTCGCGGTGCAGCGGGGAGACGGTCGGGCTCTCGATGCCGGGGGTCAGCGCGACGGCCTCCTCCACCCGATCGGTGCGGATGTCGTAGTCCATCATCACGTAGGAGCGCGCGACGAGGACACCCTCGAGGCGCCGTCGGAAGGTCTCCAGTCCGGCCGGCGGCTGGGCGCCGGCGCGTGAGATCAGCACCGCCTCGGACTCCAGGATGGTGTCCAGCACGACCTCCAGACCGGCCTGGCGAAGCGTCGACCCGGTCTCCACGACGTCGGCGATGACGTCGGCGACGCCGAGCTGGATGCTGGTCTCGACCGCGCCGTCGAGGCGGGTGACGGTGGCGTCGATCCCCTGCTCCTCGAGGAAACGGCGCACCACACCGTCGTACGACGTGGCGATCCGCTTGCCGCGCAGGTCCTGGACCCCGGTGATGGTGCGGGGCCGGGCCGCGAAGCGGAACCGCGACCGGCCGAAGCCGAGCGTGAGGACCTCCTCGGCCTTCGCGCCGGAGTCGAGAAGCAGGTCGCGGCCGGTGATGCCGATGTCGAGGGTGCCCTCCCCGACGTAGAGCGCGATGTCGCGCGGCCGCAGGTAGAAGAACTCCACGTCGTTGTCGGGGTCGGTGAGCGTGAGCTCCTTGGAGTCGGAGCGCTGCCGGTAGCCGGCCTCGCGCAGCATCTCCGAGGCCGCCATGGACAGCGAGCCCTTGTTGGGGATCGCGACCCTCAGCGTGCTGGTCGGCGTGGTGGTCATGGGTGGTCTCTCCGGTCGCTCACAGGTGGGCGTAGACGTCGTCGAGCGTCAGTCCGCTGGCCAGCATCAGCACCTGCGCGTGGTACAGCAGCTGGCTGATCTCCTCGGCGGCGCGCTCGGGGCCCTCGTGCTCGGCCGCCATCCACGACTCCGCGGCCTCCTCGACCAGCTTCTTGCCGATCGCGTGCACGCCGGCGTCGAGCGCCTGGACGGTGCCCGAGCCGGCAGGCCGGGTCTGGGCCTTCTCGCTGAGCTCGGCCCAGAGCTCGTCGAACGTCTTCATCGAGGACCTTTTCCGTGAGGGGTTCGCGCCTCCCCGCGCTCGCGGGTGCGCCGGCACAAGACTACGGCGTACGGCGTACCGCTCCCCCGGGCCTCCGCACCGACGAGACGTCGGTCACGCTCTCGACGCCCCGGACGCTCAGGCGACGGGTCACCGCCAGGCGTCCCGGAGGACGTGCAGCTCCCGGCCGCAACGCCCGAGAACCCGGTGGACCACCGAGAGCTGCACGTCCGGCGGTACGCGCCGTGCGAGACGCCGGTCGTGCTCGGGACGAACGGGATCAGCCGGAGTACCCGCGGCGGATGTCCCGCAGGACGCACGCGGTCTTGAGCGCGGCAGCCGTGGCCTCGTAGCCCTTGTCCTCCTGAGAGCCCTCGAGCCCGGCCCGGTCGAGGGCCTGCTGCTCCGTGTCACAGGTGAGCAGGCCGAAGCCGACCGCGGCGCCGCTGTCGAGGGCGACCCGGTTGAGGCCGTCCGTGGCCGCGGAGCAGACGTACTCGAAGTGCGGCGTCCCGCCGCGGATCACGACGCCGAGTGCGATGACGGCCTCGTAGCCCTTCTCGGCCAGCGCCGCTGCGACGACCGGGAGCTCGAAGGAGCCCGGGACCCGCACGACCGTGGGTGCCTCGACCTTGTGCTCCTCCAGAGCACGGTGCGCCCCGGTGAGGAGGCCGTCCATCACGGTCTCGTGCCAGCTCGCGGCGACCACCGCGACGCGCAGCTCGTGGCAGTCGATGGGGCCCAGGTCGGGCGAGCCCTTGCCGCTCATGCAGGTTCTCCTTCGCTCGTCGCCGCGGTGGGTCTCGCCGTGGCCGGCGCCACGCCCAGCCCGGGCAGGTCGTGGCCCATCCTGTCGCGCTTGGTCAGCAGGTAGGCCAGGTTGTGGTCGTTGGGGCGCGGCGTGAGCCGGACGCGCTCGGTGACCCGGACGCCGTAGTCCTCCAGGCCCGTCGTCTTGGCCGGGTTGTTGGTGAGCAGGCGCACCGACGCGATGCCGAGGTCGCGCAGGATCTGCGTCGCGGTGCCGTAGTGCCGGGCGTCGGCGGGCAGACCGAGCTCGAGGTTCGCGTCGACGGTGTCCCTCCCGCCGTCCTGCAGCTGGTAGGCCTGCAGCTTGGCGACCAGTCCGATGCCGCGCCCCTCGTGGCCGCGGAGGTACACCACCACGCCGCGGCCCTCCTCGACGATCCGCTCGAGCGCCTCCTCGAGCTGTGGGCCGCAGTCGCAGCGCCGCGACCCGAACACGTCGCCGGTCAGGCACTCCGAGTGCACCCGGGTCAGCACGTCCTCGCCGTCGCCGAGGTCGCCGTAGACCAGCGCGATGTGCTCGGAGTCGTCGATGGTGATCTTGTAGCCGTAGGCGGTGAACTCCCCGTGCTTGGTGGGCAGCCGGGTCTCGGCGACGCGCTCGACGTGGTTCTCGTGGCGACGCCGGTAGTGGATCAGGTCGTCGATCGAGATCATCTTGAGGCCGTGCTCGTCGGCGAAGTCGCGCAGCTCCTGGCCGCGCTTCATGGTGCCGTCGTCGTTCACGATCTCCGCGATCACCCCCGCCGGTGGCAGCCCGGCGAGTCGGGCCAGGTCCACCGACGCCTCGGTGTGGCCCGGTCGGACCAGGACGCCGCCCTCCTCGTACCGCAACGGGAACACGTGACCGGGCTGGGTGATCTCGAACGGCTCGGTCGCCGAGTCGTTGAGGACGCGCACGGTGCGCGAGCGGTCCGCAGCGGAGATCCCCGTGGTGACGCCGTCGCGCGCGTCCACCGAGACGGTGTAGGCGGTCCGGTGCCGGTCCCGGTTGTGCGGCGTCATCAGCGGGATGCCGAGCCGGTCCAGCGTCGCCGCGGTCATCGGCGCGCAGATCACGCCCGACGAGTACCGGATCATGAACGCCATCAGCTCCGGCGTCGACTTGCTGGCCGCGAAGATCAGGTCGCCCTCGTTCTCGCGGTCCTCGTCGTCGACGACCACCACGGCCTTGCCCGCGGCGATGTCGGCGACCGCCTCCTCGACGGTGTCGAGCCTCACGTTGGGCGCGCTCATGCCGCCACCTCCTCGGGTACGTCGATGCGGTCGGTGCGCTCGAGGTCATGCCGGACGCGGACCCACGTCCGGAAGCCCCACACGCAGAAGGCGCCGTACACGAGGTACAGCACGGCCGACGGGTAGTAGCCCGCCTGCAATAGCAGCGGGACACCGACCACGTCGACGGCGATCCAGATCAGCCAGAAGTCGATCCAGCCGCGCGCCATGCCGTAGGTGGCGAGGATCGAGCCGGTGAGGATCCAGGCGTCGGGCAGCGGACCCCAGGAGCCGAGCGCCCTGAGGACGAAGTAGAAGACGGTGGTGCCGACGACGGCCAGCCCCGCGAGCTGCACCCAGCCGCTCGGCCCGGCCCACCGAGGAGTGATCGCCCCGCCGTCTGCGGTCTCGCCGTCCCGCCGGCTGCGCGACCAGCGCCACCAGCCGTAGAGGGACACGGCGAGGAAGAACACCTGCCGCCCCGCCTGGCCCCACAGGTCGTGCACCTGCGGCTTGTCGAGGATCCCGCCGACGAAGACGGTGAACAGGACCAGGTTGCCCGCGATCCCGACCGGCCACGCCCAGACCTTGCGCCGCATGCCCCCGAGCGCGCTGGCGATGCCGAACCCGTTGCCGACCACCTCGCGGACGAGGATCGCGGACGATCCGATCGTGACGCTGCCCTCGAGCAGCCAGTCGAGCAGGTTCATGCGCGGTCCTTCGGGGTGGAGAGTTCGAGCAGCCGCTCCACGTACTTGGCGATGACGTCGACCTCGAGGTTCACGCGGTCGCCGGACTGCTTGAACCCCAGCGTCGTGCGCGCGAGCGTCTCGGGGATCAAGGAGACCGTGAAGCTGTCGGGGCCGACGTCGACGACCGTCAGCGAGATGCCGTCGACGGTGACCGAGCCCTTGGGCACGAGGTAGCGGGCAAGGGATGCCGGGAGGCCGACCTCGACGACCTCCCAGTGCTCGCTGGGAGTCCGTCCGCGGAGCTCTCCGGTGCCGTCGACGTGGCCCTGGACGATGTGTCCGCCGAGCCGGGTCTGCGGGGTGACCGCACGCTCGAGGTTGACCCGGTCACCGGGCGCCAGGTCACCGAGCGAGGTCTTCTCGAGGGTCTCGCGCATCACGTCGGCGGTGAACGTCTCCTGGTCTCGCTCGGCGACGGTCAGGCAGCAGCCGTTGACGGAGATCGAGTCGCCGAGGCCGGCGTCGACGGTCACATGCGGACCGCGGACGGTCAGCCGGACCGCGTCGCCCTGGTCCACGAGGCCATCGACGGTGCCGAGCTCCTCGACGATTCCGGTGAACATCACAGCTCCTTGCGCGGGATCGGGGTCAGGGTGAAGCGGGCGTTGGCGTCGATGCCCTCGCCGACCACGGAGATGTCGCAGACCTCGAAGCGCACCGCGTCGGAGATCGTCCTGACGCCCAGGTCGGCCACCGCAGCGGTGCCGGCGCCGAGCAGCATCGGGGCGACGTAGGCGACCACCTCGTCGACGAGACCGGCCTTGAGGAACGCGGCGGCCAGCGTCGGTCCACCTTCGAGGAACACGTGGTGACGCTCGAGGGCGAACAGCTCGGCGAGCGCCGCGGCAGGGTCATGCGTCTTCAGGACGACCGTCTCGGCGCGGTCGTCGAGGACCCGCCGGTCGGCCGGGACGTCACGCAGGCCCATGACCGCGCGCAGCGGCTGCCACTCCAGCGGCGTGCCGTGCTCGTCACGGACGGTCAGCTCGGGGTCGTCGACCAGCACGGTGCCGGTACCCGCCATGATCACGTCGGCGAGGCCGCGGAGCCGGTGGGCGTCGCGGCGCGCGGCGGCCGAGCTGACCCACCGGCTGGTGCCGTCGGCGGCCGCGCTCCGACCGTCGAGGGTGGCGGCGAACTTCCAGGTCACGAACGGGCGGCCGTGGCGGACCGCGAACGACCAGGTCCGGTTCAGCCGGAGCGCGTCGGCCGCCATCAGGCCGTGCTCGACGTCGACGCCGGCGGCGCGCAGGACCTCGGTGCCGCCGTCCGCGACGGGGTTCGGGTCGGCCTGGGCATACACGACGCGGGCGACCCCGGCCGCGATCAGGGCCTGCGAGCACGGTCCGGTGCGGCCGGTGTGGTTGCACGGCTCGAGAGTCACCACGGCCGTCGTACCCCTGGCGCGGTCGCCGGCGCGGGCGAGGGCGTCGGCCTCTGCGTGCGGCGTGCCCGCCCCGCGGTGGTAGCCCTCCGCGACGACGTCACCGTCCGCGTCGAGCAGCACGCAGCCCACGCGGGGGTTGGGGCCGAGCGGGACGCCGGGGGTGCGGGCGAGGTCGAGAGCACGCGCCATCGCACGGCGCTCGGCCGGGCTGTAGGTCATCGCTGCCCCTCTCGTCCAGATCGCGGACCCCGGGGCGTGGACGCTGCCGCCGACGCGATGGCGTCCGGAGCGTGGCTCGGGTCGTCACGACGTACGGCGAACAACTGCGTGCGCTTCCCATCCGGACTCTCACCGTCGGTCCAGGAGTCCCACCTGGTCAACCGGCCGCTGGATGCGGCCGGGTCGCGGACTTTCACCGCCGGTTCGGAATTGCACCGACCCCAGAGCACGCGAGCTCATCACTC
>DASTPU010000081.1:0-54791 GCA_035762105.1 Nocardioidaceae bacterium
TCGCGGAGATCACTCGGGCGTGACGGTTCCGCTCCCGCGACAGCCGCTCTGGACTCGTGCATTCCGTGCCAGTCCAGGCACAGCACTGTGGCGTCATCCTCCAAGGCTTTTCCGGCGGCCGCGAGGGCGCTGTCAGCCAAGGCACGGACCAGTTCTCGGGGGTGGAGATCCCGGGTGTCCTGGATCGCGCCGGGAAGGCCGATGCTCGCGACGTTGCGCTCGAGCATGCCGTCGGTCACGAGGACAAGTCGGTCCCCAGGCTCCAGGATGAGGCGAGTACTGCCGTAGATGCTGTCGGCGAACATCCCGAGGGGCAGGTCGACTGCCAAGTCGACAGACACGAGCTCAGTGCCCCGGAGCAGGTACGGCGCAACGTGACCTGCGTTGACGATGTCGAGGCGGCCAGTCCGCAGCTCGAGCCGGCCGATCAGCCCGGTGACGAAGGCGTTACTTGCAGCGCTGTCCGCGTGCTCGGCCAATGCAGCGTTGGTCGAGCTTGCCTGCTCGAGCAACGACATGCCTCGGCGGCGCCCACCTCGCAGACCTCCAAGGCAGATGCTGGCCGTCAGAGCGGCATCGACACCGTGCCCCATCGCGTCGGTCAGCGACAGGTGTAGCAAGTCGCGCGCCAGGCTGTAGTCGAACGTGTCCCCACCGATGCTTGCGGCCGGCTCCAGCCATCCTGCAAGCGTGAACGCGTCTGCCTCGCACGTGCGAGCCTCGGGGAGAAGGCGCTGCTGGATCTCCGCGGACAGGCTGAATCTCCGGCTGCGCTGCCCCCACTCGTACAGGTCTGTGTGTCGACGGTTGGCTATCACCACGAGGGCCAGAAGGTGCGCGACCTGTGCGATCTCTGCCACCACGTCGTGATTGGGCTCGCCAGGAAGGTCCAGCTCGAGCAGACCTATGGACTCTCCGCGTTCGGTCACCGGGGCCAGCACGTGCCACAAGCCCACGACGTCCTTCGTCTTGTCCGCGTCGTCGGGTGGCAGTACCTGCACAGTCTGAGTGCGTAGCACCTGCTCCTCCGGCCCCCCGTTGAAAGGCAGTACGGTCGCGGACTCCTCGAGCTCACGACGCTCACCCGGGACCAGCGCGCTGCGGATCCCGTCCGGGCCGCCCAACAGCGGCACGTGCGCCAGTCGCACCAGCGCCCGTCCGGACAGGTCGGAGATGAGAAAGGACACTGCCACTGCGCCGAAGGCCAGGCCGAGTTCGCGTGCGACCGCCTCAACCGCCTCCACAGGAGAAGCGGCCTCTGCGGCCTCCAACACCCGTCCGACATCGGTGAGTCTGCGCGTACGCACCATTTTCGGAGCGTAGCGGAGCCCCGACCTGCGCCCGGCCTGGCGGCACGAGAAGCGCCCCCGGGCCGGACCCATCCGATGACCGCCCGGGGCGCAAGACCCATCGCAGCGGCGCCTCCGTCCAAGCCAAGCTCCAGCATCTGCCACGCTTCGAGAGCTCCCAGCGGATCCGAGATCCGTCAGGTCGGCCCGTAGGCACTCGTGGCAGCCTCTTGGAAAAGCGGGATGTGTGGCGGCGTGAACGTGAGCACGCCGAACCCGACCACCAAGAGCACCAACGCCATCACCGACATCGCGAGCGGCGCGGGCCGGCTTCTCGCCGAGATGATGATCCGGTAGCTCAGCCACTGCCCCCCGGCGACCGCTGCGACGAACGACAGGATGTCAACGGCGACGATGCTGTGAACGCCGAAGGCTCCGGTGTAGGTGTAGAAGAACGCGACGACGAATCCCGATGCGGTCACGACCTCGACGAGCTTCGCCCACCACAGCCGGCGACGATCAGCAACCCATCTCGCTTCCACCGCACCTAGGGCCAGCACCGGGATCAACACCAGCTTCAGGTGCTCCCACACGCTCTCGTTCGCCGGCGCGAGCGCTGCCACCACACGGTTGCCGCCGGACCAGCCGTACACGAAGTGCAACAGCACTCCGGCGAGGATCACCGCGAAGGCGCCCACCGTCTCGAGCCGTCGGGGGGACCATGCGCTGCGGCCCCGTGCTTCCACATGACCATGACACCGGTCTCGGGTCGACAACGGCCAGGGTCCTGGGTCACAACCGTGTCATGCAACGTGCCGCCGGCCTTCGCGGGCGGAACGTGGTCGACGGAGATCTCACCGCAAGCGACGATGGGAGTGGCAGAGGGTCGGCTCGCCGACTCCCCACAATGCGGAGCCACACACGAGCGGTAGGCGGCTCTCCTCAACGCCCGAAAAGCGCATCGACGTCCGGTAACCGCTCGAACCGGGAGAAGGTCCCCCCGTCGGCGATCTCCCTCGCGGCCTCCAGGAATCCACCCCAGGCGGTGCGCGCCAGGGTGCCGCCCACGCTGATCCGCCGTACTCCCAGCCGCGCCGCCTCCGCAACGGTCGTGAACGGAGCGTTGATCAGCAGGTTCACCGGTTTGGGGGCGACCGCGGAGACGATCGCGGCGACGTGCTCCAGCTTGTCGATCCGCGGAGCGTAGAGGCAGTCTGCACCCGCTTCGGCGTACGCGCGCAGCCTTCGGATCGTCTCGTCGATGTCGGGACGCCCGCACACGAACCCCTCGGATCGCCCCGTGAGAACGATTCCCGTACCGCTGTCGTCGATCGCTCGTCGCGCGGCCCTTATCCGGTCCACGGCCAGTCCGAGCTCCAGGAGTGGATCAGCCGCGTCGCCGGAGGAGTCTTCGATCGAGAGCCCGGCGATACCGGTCTGCGCGGCCAGCTTCACGTTCGCTTCGACGTGTGGCGGGTCAACTGCGTAACCGCCCTCGAAGTCAGCGTTCACCGGCACCTTCACCGCGCCCACGACGAGACGTAGATGCTCGAGGACCTGGTCGCGGGTCGCCTGGGTGTCCGCGCGACCCAACGTCCAGGCCAGCCCGGCACTCGTGGTCGCCAACGCCTTGAAGCCCATCTGTTCCAGGGCCCGCGCGCTCCCCACGTCCCACGGGTTGGGCATCACGAAGCACCCCGAGGAGTGCAGCCGTTGGAACTCGGCGATCCGATCGTCCTGAACGCTCATGCCACACCTCGTCGACGGGGCCGGGCGTCTGACTCTAGTCCGATCAGCGACGGCCGGCAGGCGACCTGCGAAGCGACGTCATCTTGCCGCCTTCCCCGTCGAGCAACGACCTCGGTCGCGCGTTGACCACCCGCCCCGCCGACGCGCGCGCTTCCGCAGCTGCATCGCCTACTGTGTCTTGGAAGCACGTCTGAGCCAGCGGTTCCGAGTGGAGGGCTGGGGGTGGGCCCCGTGGGTGAGGCCGAAGTCGAGGTCGCGCTGGACCTGCGCGCAAAGCACGCCGAGGGACCGCTGTGGGACGCCGAGACCGCGCGTCTGTGGTGGGTGGACATCACGGGACAACGGGTGCACTGCTCTGACCCCGCGTCCGGAATCGACTCCTCCTGGCCCACGCCGGGTCAACCAGGCGGCGTGGTCCTCACCTCGGCCGGCGACCCCGTCATCGCGACACCCAGCGGTCTGGCCCTCCTGGACAGCACGACCGGTACGACGGACCTCCGCGTGCCGATCGAGCAGGACAGGCCCGAGAACCGCGCCAACGACATCAAGGTCGACGGTCGCGGGAGGGCCTGGGTCGGCACCATGGCGTTCGACAAGCGACCCGGCAACGCTGCCCTGTACCGGGTCGACGGGGACAGAGCCACCTGCGTCGTCGACGGGCTGACCATCTCCAACGGGCCGGCGCTGGACGAGGTGCAGGGGCGTCTCTACCTCGCCGACACGGGACCGTGTGTCGTCGACGTCTTCGACCTCGACCCCGAGTCAGGGGCCGTCTCAGGGCGCCGGCGGTTCCTCGACTTCGGCGATGTGCAGGTCTGGCCCGACGGGATGACCGTCGACGACGAGGGCATGCTGTGGGTCGCGCTCGGACGAGAAGGAGAGGTCCATCGCTACCGCCCCGACGGGACACTGGACGGGTTCGTCACCCTTCCCACGAGCAACCCCACCTCCCTCACCTTCGGAGGTGAGGACGGCGGCGACCTGTACATCACCACCTCGTGGTCCGACCTCGAGGAGCACCTCCGGGCTTCCCAGCCTCTGGCCGGCGCCGTCTTCCGCTGCCGACCCGGCGTCACCGGGCGCCCGGCACCCCGTCTGGCCGTGATCCCGTGATCGGGCGAATGGTCGTCCTCGGCGCCTCCGGCGACCTCACCAGCCGGCTGCTGCTCCCGGCCGTCGCCCAGCTCGCCGAAGCGGATCTCCTGCCTCCCGGGTTCTCCATCGTCGGCGCCGCGAACGTGGAGTGGACGACCGAGGACTTCCGCCAGCACGTCGCCACCGAGCTCGACAAGCACTCCAACGTCCCGGCCACGACACGTGACGCCGTCCTGGGGATGCTGAGCTTCCGGCCCGCCGACGTGACACTGCCGGAGGAGGTCCGCGCCCTTCTCGTCGACGACGGTCCCGACACGCTCGTCTACCTCGCGCTCCCCCCGTTCCTGATCGAGCCCGTCCTGACGGCCCTGGCGGGAACCGGGCTGCGCCCCACGGACGCGGTGGCGATCGAGAAGCCCTTCGGGAACGACCTTGCCTCTGCGCGCCACCTCAACGAGCTCCTCCGCATCCGGCTGCCCGAGCCGACGATCTTCCGCGTCGACCACTTCCTCTCCGACGAGCTCGTACGACGGGTCGTGACGCTCCGGTTCCTCAACCGCATCTTCGAGCCGACGTGGAACGCGGTGCATGTGGAGCGCGTGGACATCAGCTGGCTGGAGAGCCTGACCCTCGAGGGCCGTGCGGGGTACTACGACGGTGCCGGCGCGCTCAAGGACATGGTGCAGAACCACCTCATGGAGGTCATGGCGCTGGTGCTCATGGAGCAGCCCGCCAGACTCGACGCGGACTCGTTCCGGGGGGCCCGGGTCGAGGCGCTGCGGGCCGTGGCCACGCCGTCGTCGGACGACATCGTGCGCAACACGGTCCGGGCGAGGTACACCGCCGGCGCGATCGGCAGTCGGCAGGTGCCGTCGTACGTCGACGAGCCCGGCGTCGACCGGAACCGCAGCACGGAGACGTACGCGTCGGTGACCGTCGAGGTGGAGAACCCCCGCTGGGCCGGGGTGCCGTTCACACTTCGTTCCGGAAAGGCGCTGCCCGACGACACGGCCGAGATCGCGATCCACTTCCGACCCCTGCCGCGCTATCTGCTCGACAGGTGGCCCGGCGTCGAGCCGAACGTGCTCAGGCTCGGCCTCAACGAGCCGTACGTGCGCCTGGCCACGACCCTGAACGGGCCGGGTCGTCGAGCCGAGAACCATGACCTGAAGGTGCGGGCGCCCGCCTCGCGGCGCACCGCGTACGCGAACCTGATCCTGAACATGCTCGACCGCGACGCGACCCTGTTCATCCGCGGGGACGAGGCCGAGGAGTCCTGGCGCATCATCGACCCGGTCACGAAGGCTTGGGACTCCGGCGACGTACCGATGCAGGAGTACGCCGCGGGTGAGAGTCCACCTGGTCCGGTGCCCTGACGGGGCTCATGCTCAGTCTCTGCTGCTCGATGTGGAGCAGGACCGGGGACGTGTCGGGGGCCGTAGCCGCGCACCCTCGAGCCGATGACCCGAGAGAGCTATTCCCTCTCGCGACGAGCGAGAGGCACCGTCAGACAGACCCGCCACTCTGACCGAGGAGGCCCGATGCCCGGACAGATCCTGACCGAGGTCAGTGCGACCGTCCACCCGACCCGGGAAGCCGAGCTCGTGGCGGCCTTCCGGGAGCTCGGCAACGCTCCCCTCCCGGACGGTCTCCTCCGCACGGAGCTGGTGCGCGGTCACGAGGGACGCTGGCGGATCCAGACGTACTGGCGAGATCACGCATCTCTCGACGCTCTTCTCGCGTTGCCGGAACCGCCGCCCGCCCGCCGCCTCTTCCAGGATGTCGGGGCAGAACCGTCGCTCCAGATTCTCAAGGTGGAGGCCGACCACGTCGCCGCAGCGGCCGAGTGAGCAACCTCTCCGGTTCTCACCTGCTTGGGTGTGACGTACCGGATCGGGACCTCTGCCTCTGGCCGGGGCCGACCGTCGCCCGCAACGGTGGGATTCAACCAGGGCGCCGGACCGATCGAAGGAGGGACACACCATGCCACCGCATTGCGACTCACTGGACGGCCCCGTCGTGACCGCCGCTCGCCATGCCCTCGAGGTCGGCGATGTCGACCTCGTCCTGCCCTTCGTGCCCGCAGACGGAGAGCCAGAGGTCCGCGAGGTCTTCGAGCGCGTGATCAAGGCACGTGGCCTCGGGCCGGAGGCGCGCGACACGGCGGACCTTCTCTTCTTCGAGACCGTGGTCCGCATCCACCGCGCAGGCGAAGGCGCCCCCTACACCGGCCTCAAGCCGGCCGGGCTGGACGTCGGCCCGGTGCTCCCGCTCGCCGAGCGCGCCGTGGAGGGCCACTCACCCGACGAGCTCGCCGACTTCCTGTCCGACGTACTGCGGGAGGAGCTGTCGCACCGCCTCCACCTCGTCGAGGAGCTGGAGGGGAGACGAGCGGACTCGGTCGAGGAAGCCCGGAGTTACGTCGAGGCAATGCTCGGCTTCGAGGTGTACAGCCACCACCTGTACCAGGCCATGCGGGCGACCGAGCACCACGAGGGCGCGGCGCACGCGCACTGAACAAGTTCACCACTCCGACGGGGAGGAGTCCTGCCATGCAGCCCATCAAGGACGCGGCCACCGCGTTCCTGTCCCACAAGCGCATCGCCGTCACCGGAGTCTCCCGGACGCCCGGCAGCCACGGGAGCAACGTGGTCTACAACCGGCTGAAGGAGCGCGGCTACGAGGTGTTCGCCGTGAACCCCAATGCCGAGCAGGTGGAGGGCGACCCGTGCTTCGCGAGCCTGACCGCGATACCCGGTGGCGTGGAGGCAGTGGTCATCGGGACCCGGCCCGAGCGCGCCCAGCAGACCATCGAGGAGTGCGAGAAGCTCGGCATCGACGAGGTCTGGATGCACCGGTCGTTCGGCGGGGGCAGCGTCGACGAGCAGGCCGCGGAGTACGGCCGGCAGCACGGCATGACGGTGATCGACGGTGGGTGCCCGCTCATGTTCGAGCCGGTGTCCGACGGCGGCCACAAGATGATGCGGTGGGCGTTCACGCTGAACCACCACGTCCCGCGCCAGGTGTGACCCGTCCCTACGACGCGACCGTGCCCTCAGACGATGAAGCGGGGGTCCTCGCTTCGCCCTGGGCGGTGTTGAGCTTGGCGATGACGCCCTTGATCTGCGCGATGGTCTCGTGCTCGTTGTGACCGAATGCTTGGAGGTAGGCCTGCAGCGCGTGACGGGCCATCCCAAGCTCGGCGTCGGTGAGATGGATCGTGTTCATACCATCAGCGTAGGTCCTAGACCGGGGGCGGTCCTGGGCTTCGCTGTTCAGGTATCAGCGCCTGGGTCGCGACCATGGCCGCACCGAGTCGCGAGAGCCGCGCCCGTGCCGCATGCTCGATGAAGAGGACGCCGTCGTTGGGGAACTCGTCAGCACATTCGGTCAGCACACGCACGACCGCGCTTGATTGCAGCTCCCGAAAGTCATGGGCCAGTTGCTCTGCAAGGGCCGCAAGTGCCAGGTGCATAGCACCTCTCCGAGATCATCCGAGAGTGATGGGGACATCCCACCTGGCCGGTAAACGTTGCACATCCCAATCGCGTTACACCTTCCCGACAAATCGGCAGAAAGTTCTGGACCAGTGGCTCCAGAACCGTGACGACCACAGTGTTTTGGGGTAGGACCTCGGCTTGTGACCACTCGGGAGGAACACATGACCACCTACCACCGGCCGGAGGAACGGGCCACGACCTACGACGAGGAGTCCGACCTGACCCAGCCCCACCGGTTCGGCGGGGCGGGCCCCTCGTCGTACGACGACGAGCACGACCGTCGTGACGAGTGGGACGACCACGGGCCGGAGGTCCGCGAGGCCCCGAACGAGGAACGGCAGCGCGAGCGGTTCGGTGGCCTCAACTGGGGTGCGGGCTTCTTCGGGTGGCTGATCACCGGCTCGGTCGGCGCGATCGTCGCCGGGCTGGTCGCTGCCTCGGTGTTCGTCCTCGAGCTGGGCCGGGGCCTGGCCACCGACGCGGCGGCGAGGCCGCAGGTCGCGACCGTCGTCGTCCTCGCCACCCTGCTCTTCGTGCTCGGCCTCTCCTACTTCGCGGGTGGCTACGTCGCGGGCCGCATGTCCCGCTTCGACGGCGGACGGCAGGGCCTCGGTGTGTGGCTGATCGGCCTGGTCATGACCGGGATCGCGCTCGCCGTCGGGTTCCTGACCGGTGCGCGGTTCGACATGGTCCGGGTGGTCGAGCTCCCGACCACCGTCCCCTCGGACCGCCCGGGCATCTGGGTCGCCGCGATCGGCGCGGCGCTCATGATCGGCTCGCTGCTCGCCGCGGTGGCAGGCGGCAAGGTCGGCTGCAGGTACCACCGCAAGGTCGATGACGCCGGGTACCTGTGAGAGGCTCCCCGACCATGAGTCCCTCCCGGAACACCCGCGTACGACGCACCGCCGCGGTCGTGGCCCTGCTCGTCCTCCCGCTGGCCGGCTGCTCCGAGAGCGAGGCCGAGAAGGCGGTCAACGACGCGACCGGCTTCATGTCGAACGCCGAGACGTGCACCGAGCTGGTGAGGATCACGGCTCGCCACCTCGCCGAGCTCCGCGACAAGATGGACCAGCCGGCCGAGGCCGAGCGGACCCTTCGCCAGGCGGCCGACGAGCTCCGGGCCGAGGCCGAGCAGGTCGACGACGCCGAGCTCGAGCAGGCGATCAACGACTACGTCGCGAAGGTACGACGGGTCTCGGAGCGGGCCGCGGACGGCCGGCCGATCGACCTCGACGTGATCCAGGAGGCGAACGGCGCGCTCGCGGCGGCGTGCACCTGAGCGCCAGCTGACTCGCGACGGGATGCCTCGCCGTCGCTATCCGGCCGAATCGGGCGTATGGTCGACACACCGAGAGTTACTCGAGCCCCACGGCCAGTGGCGCCGTTCCCGGCGAACGAACAACACGGAGCGCGTCTCGCTCCGAAGCCTGGGGGCCTCGTGGACCCGACCGACCCCCTTGCTCCGACGGCTCAGGACCTGCAGGTCCGGACCCGGCGCACCGACAACACGCTGTGGATCGAGCTCTGCGGCGAGATCGACCTCGCCAGCCACCCGCGGCTCACCAAGACCCTGAGCTCGGTCACCCTCGACGAGGTCGACACCCTCGGCCTGGACCTGGGAGCCCTGACCTTCTGTGACGCCCGGGGCCTCTGCTACCTGCTCGACGTCGCCCAGCGCGCCCGGTCAGCCGGCCACGAGGTCGTGGCCCGCGCGGCCACCGGGACCATCCGCAAGATGACGCGCATCCTCGGCTACGAGGTCCTCGTCCGTTTCGAGTGACCGCGGGGGTCATATCCCGCCCGCAGCTGGGTAGTAGTGACCTCATGGACTCTGCCCTGCCGCTCGTGACGACCGCATGAGCCCGTCCGCACGTAGGCAACGCCTCTCCCCCGCCAAGATCGCCGGCCACCTGGCCGTGATGACCGCCGTCTCCGCGGTCATGGGCGTTCTCGTCGCGGGCTTCGCCCTACCGTTCGCCGGTGTCGCCGGCCTCGGCACGCGGGCCGTCGCCGAGGGCGTGGGCAAGCTGCCGGCCGAGCTCACGACCGAGCCGCTCGCGCAGCGGACCCGGGTGCTCGACAGCCGCGGCAAGGTGCTCGCCACCTTCTTCGACGAGAACCGCGTGAACGTCGAGCTCGACGAGGTCGCGCCGATCATGCGCAAGGCGATCATCGCCATCGAGGACTACCGGTTCTACCGGCACGGCGCCCTCGACCTGAAGGGCACGCTGCGGGCCTTCGTCACCAACCAGGCGAGCGACGACGTCGTACAGGGCGGGTCGTCGATCACCCAGCAGATGGTGAAGATGACCCTGATCGCCCAGGCCGACACGGAGGAGGAGGCCGCCGCCGCGACGGCGAGCACCTACCAGCGGAAGCTCAACGAGCTCAGGTACGCCATCGCTTTCGAGGAGAAGTACGACAAGGACTGGATCCTCCAGCGCTACCTCAACCTCGCCTACTTCGGCGACGGGGCACACGGCATCCAGGCGGCCTCGCAGCACTACTTCTCCCGGCCGGCCTCCGAGCTCGAGCTGCACCAGGCTGCGCTGCTCGCCGGCCTCGTGAAGAACCCCACCGGCTACGACCCCACGAACGACCCCGGGGAGGCGATCGACCGTCGCAACGTCGTCCTCGACCGGATGGCGGAGCTGAAGGTCGTCTCGGAACGCGAGGCCGAGGAGGCGAAGGCCCGCGGCCTGGGCCTGGACCTCGCCCCCACCCGCAACGGCTGCGTCTCGGCGGCCGCACCGTTCTTCTGCGACTACGTGCGGGAGTACCTCCTGCAGGAGCCGGCCCTCGGCAAGACCGTCAAGGCCCGCGAGGAGGCCCTGAGCACCGGCGGGCTCACCATCAAGTCCACCGTCGACATGCGCATGCAGCGCGCCGCGGACCGGTCGGTCCGCAAGCACGTCGACCCCACCGACCGCGCGATCGGCGGGCTCGCCATGGTGGAGCCGGGCACCGGCGCCGTGCGCGCGCTGGCTCAGTCCCGGCCGATGGGGACGAACAAGCGCAAGGGAGAGACCTTCCTCAACTACGTCGTGCCCGAGGAGTACGGCGACGCCAACGGGTTCCAGGCAGGGTCCACGTTCAAGGCGTTCGTCCTCGCGGCGGCGATCGACCAGGGCGTCGCGCTCCGTGCCCGGATCAAGGCACCGCCGAAGGTGTCGATCCCGGTCAACCAGTACCGCGGCTGCAACGGCAGGCTGCAGAGCACCGAGCGCTGGGAGCCCGGCAACTCGACCGGCTCCGGCACGTTCAACCTCTACACCGGAACCCAGCAGTCGGTGAACACGTTCTTCGCCCGGCTGGAGCTGCGCACGGGGCTGTGCCAGCCCTACCGGCTCGCCCGGCAGATGGGCATCGACCTCGACGACCCCGCGAGCCAGCAGGTCCCGTCGTTCACCCTCGGCGTGGCCAACACGAACCCGCTCTCGATGGCCGAGGCCTACGCGACCTTCGCGGCGCGGGGGCTGCACTGCGAGAGCCGCCCGGTCACGGAGATCCTCGGCAAGGACGGCTCGGTCGTCAAGACCTTCCCCGATCAGTGCGACCGGGTCCTCCGCCGGCCCGTGGCCGACGCGGTCAACGACATCCTGCGCGGCGTCCAGGAGCCCGGTGGGTTCGGGCACAACGCCGGCCTCGCGCTGAAGCAGCCCTCGGCCGGCAAGACCGGCACGATCAACCGCAACATGGCGGTCTGGTTCGTCGGCTACACGCCCAACCTCGCAGCCGCCTCGATGATCGCCGGCGCCAACCGCGAGGGGCACTGGGTCACGCTCAACGGGCAGGTGGTCGGCGGCTCACGGATCGACCGCGCCGCCGGAAGCACGAACGCGGGCCCGATGTGGGGCGACGCCATGAAACGCATCCAGCGGTGGCTGCCCGACGTGAACTTCCAGGCACCCGACCCGCGCGTGGTCCGGGGCAAGCAGGTCCGGGTGCCCGACCTCGCGGGCCTCAGCCAGCTCGAGGCGATCCGCAAGCTCCGCGAGCGCGGCCTCGTGGCGGTGGTCGGGCGGAAGGTCGACTCGGCACTGCCGCGTGGCGCGGTCGCCTACACGAACCCGAGCGCCGGCTCGACGGTCGGCTCCGGGATGACGGTGACGCTGTTCCGGTCCGACGGCACGCCCTACGTCCCGCCGCCGCGGACGAGGTCCAGGCCGGACTCAGGCGGCACGTCCGACGGCGGCACCGGCGGGTCCTCCGGCGGCGGCGGTGGCTCCTCCGGCGGCGGGGGCGGCTCCTCCGGCGGCGGGGGCGGGAGCGATGGCCCGGGCAACGGGAACGGCTACGGCCGCGGGGGTCGCTGACTCCGGCCCCGCGCCCCCGGCGAGTACGCTGCGGCGCATGCCAGAGTCCTGGGTGCGTGACCGGCGGCCCGTGCGGCGCGTCGTGGCCGACGACGAGCCCGCCGACCGCGACCGGTGGCCGGCGACCATCCCCGCCGTCGCGCAGCTCCTCGACGAGGGTCTCGAGCTGCCCGAGGGGGTGACCCTGCTCGTCGGGGAGAACGGCACCGGCAAGTCCACGATCGTGGAGGCCGTCGCGATGGCGTTCGGCCTCTCCCCCGAGGGCGGCTCCATCCACGCCCGTCACGCGACGCGCGACTCAGAGTCCGACCTGTGGAGGTCGATCCGCCTCGAGCGCGCCGCCGGGGCACCGCGCTGGGGCTTCTTCCTGCGCGCCGAGACCATGCACGGGTTGTACACCTACCTCGAAGGGGTAGGCGGCCCCCGCCTCCACGAGCTGAGCCACGGCGAGTCCTTCCTCGAGGTGCTGCGAAGCCGGTTCGACTCCCCCGGCCTGTACTGCCTCGACGAGCCCGAGGCCGCGCTGTCGTTCTCAGCACAGATGGCGCTCGTCGGGACGCTGCACGAGCTCGCCGGGAAGGGCGCCCAGATCCTCTGCGCCACCCACTCTCCGCTCCTCGCGGCGCTCCCCGGGGCCACCCTGCTCGAGGTCGGCCCGTGGGGCATCCGCCGGTCGGCCTACGAGGATCTCGAGCTGGTCGCACACTGGAAGGCCTACCTCGCCGAGCCGATGCGCTACCTGCGCCACGTGCTCTGACTCCTCGTCAGGCGAGGATGCTGCGCTCCCGGCGTGCCCGCGCGGTGTCAGAGCAGCCGTGAGGGCAGCCGGCACAGCGAGTTCCGGAGGCGCTCCCGGGAACTGAGCGCGGCCAGGTCCTCCGCCGTGACCGTGGAGCACACGCCGACGTCTCGCTCGAACTGCTCCGCGCAGGTCCGGACGACACCCTCGTCGTAGACGATCGCCACGACCTCGTCGTGCAGGATCAGGCTGCGAACGTCCCAGTTGCAGGTCCCGATGACGGCCAGGTCGTCGTCGACGGTGACCGTCTTCGCGTGGAGGAAGCCGGCGTCGTACTTGTGCACGGTGACGCCTGCGTCGAGGAGGGTCCGGAAGTAGGCGTGGGCGGCGTAGAAGGGCACCTTCTTGTCGGGGACGCCGGTCATCATCAACCGCACGTCCGTGCCGCCGGCGGCCGCCGCGCACATCCCGGTGAGCAGCGGCTCGTCGGGCACGAAGTACGGCGACTGGATCCAAACCCTCCGGCGGGCGCTGCCGAGGGCGACGAGGAAGACGTCGCGGATCGCCGGGAACGAGGTGGCGACGCTCGAGTGCAGGACCTGCACCGGCACCCCGTCGCCCGGCTCCCCGGCCGCCCGGGCCAGGCAGGTCGACAGGTCCTCGTCCCGGCCGTTGAGCCGCCACGTGGTGGCGAAGAGCGAGAGGTAGGGCGCCACGACGGGTCCGGTCATCCGGAAGTGGGTGTCCCGCCAGACGTCGAAGCGCTCGCCGCCGTCGATGTACTCCTGGCCCATGTTCATGCCGCCGCTGTAGACGACCTCGCCGTCGATGATCGCCATCTTCATGTGGTTGCGGTAGTTGAGGAGGCGCAGCCGCTTGTAGCAGGGCACCACCGTCGCCCCGGCTGCCGCCAGCTGCTTCAGCTCGTCCTTCTTGTACGGCGTCGAGGACAGCCAGTCGTAGAGGACCCGGACCTCGACACCGGCCTGGACCTTCTCGCGGAGGATGCCCGTGACCTCGGCGGTGAGCCGGTCCTGCTCCCAGATCAGGTACATCAGCAGGATCGACCTGCGGGCCGCGCTGAGGTCGGCCAGGAGGTCCCGGAACTTGTCCTCCCCCGCGTGGTACACCCGCACCGTCTCCGCCGGCAGCGTCGGGAACCCACCCTCGTGCCGCGCGGCCCTCTCCACACGCTGTGCAGCGGTGTCGACAGGGGTGTCGACCGGGGTGTCGACGGGGGACGTCACCGTCGCGGCCCCGCCCGTCGTGCTGACCGAGGACAGCATGAGGGCGTCCGCGCCGGCCCGCGAAGCGTGCACCTGGCGGCGTCTCGTGCCCTCGCGGCGGTAGTTCCGCCCGATGAAGAAGTACGCGACGAGGCCGAGCACCGGCACGAGCAGGATCAGGAGCAGCCAGCCGATCACGATGCTCGGGTCGCGGTCGTCGGTCGCGAGCGCCAGGACCACGCCCGCCAGCGCGACCACCACGAGCAGGCCGACGACCCACAGCGCTACCGAGGCGGGGTCCACGGCCCGACCGTAGGGGCCGGCGGGAGCGCCCGCCTCACCCGCCGCAGATGAGGCGCGAGCCCCCGGCGACGTCCCAGACTGGGGTCAGGAACCGGGCCCGGACGACCCGGTCAGAAGGGTGGATAGTCATGAGCGAGTCTGTGCTCGCGCGAAGCCGCACCGGGTGGGACATCGCCATCGGCGCTCTCCTGGTGGTCGGCGGTCTGATCGTCCTCGGGCACGCGGTCATCGCGACGACCGTGTCGATCCTGTTCATCGGATGGATGCTCGTGCTCTTCGGCGTCCTCGGGCTCGTGGGTTCGCTGTTCCGCATCGGCAAGGGTGGCTTCTGGACCACGGCGCTGTCCGGCGCTCTGCTCACGGTCCTCGGCGTGGTCATGCTGCGCAACGTCGAGGCGGCGGCGGTGACCCTCACGCTGGTCGCCGGGGCGATCTTCCTGACCAGCGGCATCGTCCGACTGGTCGCGGCCGGCGGTCTGCCGGAGTACCGGATCGCGCTGATCCTGTCCGGCATCGTCTCGACCGTGCTGGGCCTCCTGGTGCTGTTCAACCTGTTCGAGGCGTCGTTCGTGCTGCTCGGCGTGTACCTCGGCGTCGAGATGCTGGCCGACGGCATCGCGATGATGCTGGTCGGGCGGGTCCGGCTGATGCCCGCGTACGGCGGAGCACAGCACGGTCTTCCGGCCCACTGACCGGGGACCGTGATGGCTGCACGTCGATGGGCTGACCTGTCGGACAGGCAGAAGACGGCGGTGCTCGTTGGAGCGTCGATCCAGCTGTCGCTCGCCGCGACCGCCTGGGTCGACCTCGCCCGCCGACCCGCCTCCCAGGTCAACGGGAGCAAGGCGCTGTGGGCGGCGCTGATCGGGGTGAACTTCCTCGGGCCGATCGCGTACTTCACCCGGGGCGTCAAGCACGGCCGGTGAGCGCGACAAGACGTACCGCGCCCGCATCGACCCGCGGGAGTGTCAGCCGACGCCCCCAGCTCGTGCAGTGGCCGGTCACGAGCCGAGGACGCCGACCGGCACCGAGGGCTCGAGCTCCTCGAAGGCACGAGCGAAGTCGGTGTCGAAGGACTGCACGACCAAGCGGCTTGCGGCCAGGGCCTGCCTCAGATCGCCGGGCGCCCCGCGAAGAGCCGCGCTGACGTCCGCGACGATGCCCGGATAGAGGTCCGGGGCCTTGAGCTCGACAAGGAGACCGGCGCTGCTCTGGCGGACCACGTCGACGGACGTGGCTCCGACATGAAGGCCGGAAGGCCGTGGCGGGTCGGCTTGCCCCTCAGGGGTGTCGGCCCCGGTCAGCTCGCGCCGCGGAGGAACTCCTCGAGCAGGGGCCCCGCGGTCTGCGACCCGGACTCGCCGACCTCGACGAACACCGCAACGGCGAGGTCGCCGCGGGCGGCGATCATCCAGGCGTGCGTCCGGGGCGGTCTCGTCACGCCGAACTCCGCCGTGCCGGTCTTCGCCAGCACCCGTGCTCCCGGCACGTCGGCGAGCGCGGAGCCGCTGCCCTCGGCGACGACCGCGGCCATCAGCTCCTGCAGCGCCGTCGCCTCCCGGGAGGTCAGCGGTGCCTCCGGCGACGCCTCGCCCTCGGTGCCCGCGAGCAGCCGGGGTACGACGGTCTCTCCCGACGCGACCGAGCCGGCGACGGCGGCCATCGCCATGGGAGAGGCGAGCACCCGGCCCTGGCCGATGAGGGCGGCAGCACGCTCGGTCTCCGAGCCCTCCGCCGGGACCTCGCCGAAGTAGCCCGGGAAGCCGATGTCGTGGTCCTCGCCCAGTCCGAGCGCGGCGGCGGCGTCCGCGACGTCGGCCGGCGCGACCCGGTCGTGCTGCGACACGAAGGCGGTGTTGCAGGACTGGGCGAGTGCCTCCCGCAACGTGATCTCGCCCAGCGAGCCGGACGGGTAGTCGTCGTAGTTCTCGAACTCCTTGCCGTCGACGACCGTGGTCGGCGGGCAGGCCACGGTGTCCTGGGGCGACATGCCGGAGCGGAGCAGCGCCAGGCTGGAGACCACCTTGAACGTCGAGCCGGGGGCGTACTGCCCGATGGTCGCGGTGGAGTACCCCGCCGACCCGGGGCCGCTGGCGACGGCGAGCAGCTCGCCGGTCGAGGGACGGAGAGCCACGATCGCGCTGGCGGGACCGACGTCCGAGAGCACCCGCTCGGCGAGGAGCTGGAGGTCGGTGTCGAGGGTGGTGCGGAGCGGGCGACCGTCCTTCGGCTCCGACCGGTAGAGCTCCCGCTCGTCCCCGGTCTTCTCGCTCACGGCCTCCACCACGGTCCCCGGGACTCCGCGGAGGCGGTCGTCGTACCGCTGCTGGAGGCCGCTGAGGCCGGCGACGTCACCGGCGGCGTACTCGCCCTCGGACTCCTCGATCATCTCGGCGGTGACCGGGCCGACCGTGCCGAGGACCGGCCGGGCGAACTCGCGGGTCGGCGCGAGCGGGATCTCGTCGGCGATGGCGCCGGCGCCGGGGATCGACTCGAGGGTGTCACCGGTCGACGGGGCCACGTCCTCCTGGCGAAGCACCAGCGCCTCGACCCAGGCCTTGTCGCCGGCCGCCTCGACGCGCTCGACGAGCTCGGCCGCGTCGACGTCGAGGAACGCCGCGAGCCGGCGGGCCGATGCCCCTGCCTGGGCCGCGCGGACCTGGGTCTTGTCGATGCCGAGGCGGACGACCGGGCGTTCGGTCACGATCGGACGCCCGCCGGCGCCGAGGATGTCGCCGCGCTCGGGGGTGACCGTGGAGAGGTCGAGGAGCTCGCCGTCACGCAGGCCTGCCACGACCGCCTTCGGGGTGAGCTCGAACGCCCACGTGTCGTCTCGGAGCACCATCGGGACGGTCGTCTCGTAGGACCACGCGGGTTCCCCCGTCGCCTCGAGCCGCCACTCGTGGGCGAGGGTCGCGGTGGCCCGGCTCTCTGCTGCCTCACTGACCGAGGTCACCCGCACCGTGAGCTTCGAGTCGCCCATGCCCTCACGGATCCCGGCCCACCACGTCTGCGGCCGAGCCGGGCTCTTGGCGGTGACCGCGATGCCGGTCAGCCTCCCCCCGGCCAGCGCCGCGGCGAACGCCTCGGCGTCGTCCTGAGGGCTGTTCTCCTCACTTGTGCAGCCGGTCCCCACGAGCGCGATCGTCGCGACGGCCGCGGCGACGCGTCGAGCTCGCACGGTCACTCCCCCGTCACGCCGTCGAGGCGCTCACGCAGCAGGTCGGCGTGACCGTTGTGCCGGGCGTACTCCTCGACCATGTGCGCGTAGATCCACCGCAGCGAGACCGGCCCGCCCTCGCGTGCGCGAGCCGAGGTCGCGCCGAGGTCCGTGTGCTCGGCGGTGATCCGGCGGCTGACCTCGACCTCCTCGAGGTACCTCCGGAAGGCGTCCTGCACGTCCGCTGTGTCGACGTCGTCGAAGTCGTGGTCGTGGTACTCGGTGGTCCAGTACAACGGCGGCGCCTGCTCGTCGAGCCAGACCCGACGGAACCAGCCCCGCTCCACGTCGGTCAGGTGCCGTACCAGGCCGAGGAGGCTCATCGACGACGGAGGCACAGCGCGCGACCGCAGCTGCCCGTCGGTGAGGCCCTCGCACTTCATCAGCAGGGTCGCGCGGTGGTAGTCGAGGAACGCCTCCAACGTCGCCTGCTCTCCCGCCGCGAGCGGCGGGTCGGTGCGTTCGGGCGATATCGGGCGCTCCGTCATGGGCCTCACGTTATCCAGTCAGTGGGGTGCGTTGTCGAGGCGTTTCTCCAAGCCCTGCTTGACTCCGGGCCACTCCTCGGCGGTCACGGAGAACATCACGGTGTCCCGCACCGAGCCGTCGGTCCTGCGCTGGTAACGGCGCAGCGTCCCTTCGTATGTCGCACCCAGGCGGGCGATCGCCTGCTGCGAACGCACGTTGCGGACGTCGGTCTTCAGCTGGACCCGGCCGACGTTCAGCGCCTCGAACGCGTGCGTCATCAGCAGCAGCTTGGTCTCCGGGTTGACCGTGCTCCCCCAGACCGCGGGTGCGTAGGCGGTCGACCCGATCTCCAGGCGGGCGTCGACGACCGAGACGTCGAGGTACGACGACGTCCCCACGACACTGCCGGCGGGCAGCCCGCCGACCTCCACGCGCAGCCGGACCACCCATGGCACCCGCCCGAGCGCCTGCGAACGGCCGAGCTGTTCGACGTACTCCTCGGCGGTGTGCGGCCGGGCCGCCGTGTGCTCCCAGACCTGCGCGTGGTCGAGCGCCGCGAACAGGTCGGCGCCGTCACGGCCGAGGTCGACCAGGGAGAGCGCGACGACCCGGCCCATGGGGCGTACGCCCGGGTCGACCGGCCAGGCCATCTCCGGCCACGGGACGTCGTCAGGACGCGCGTCGGCGATCGGCTCGAAGCGGTGCATGCGCCGAGCCTTCCACGTCACCACGGCAGCGCGACGACCTCCAGCGCGTCGAGCAGCACCGCCCCACCGGCGACCGTCGCGGTGACGCAGGCGGTGAGGAGTCCGCGCCGTCGCCTGGCGCCGGTACGGCGGACCTCCCCAGCGTCGGGGAACGGCTCGAGGCGTGCGTCGAGGCGAAGCGCGACCTCGTCGATCTCCGAGGTGGAGAGCACCACCGGCGAGGACCGGACGATGTGCTCGAGGGTGTCCGGCGTGGTGACGAGCACGTCGTCGACGAGGTCGGCCATGGGCACGTCGTCGGGACGGCAGAGCACGGCGCGGACCCGGTCGCGGTACCGCTGCGGCAGCAGCGACGACACCACGTCGGCCGCGGCGTGACCTGCTGCGACCGGCACGTAGTCTCCGGCGCGGACCGACGTCACGACATGCACCCCGCTGTGGCAGACGATCACCCGGTCCACCCGCAGTTCCGGCTCGAGCGGGTGCCGCACGGAGCGGAGCTCCCGTCGTCCCCGCGCGGTCCGCTGTGCTGTCCGCTGCGTGTGACGCGTCGTGCGCCCGGGCTCCCGAACTGCCCCCCGAGTCATCGCGCCTCCCCTCGAGATCCTTCCGGTGCGACAAGGTTAGGAAGGGTTCGGGGCGGTGTCCCGGCTTTGGCCAAATCGTCACTCCAGTCACACCAGTAACTCGGTGGGTGTCGCCGACGGCGGCGCTCGAGGCCGGTCAGACCTGGGGCATGACCTTCTCGGCGACCAGCTCGAGGTGGTCGAGGTCGCTCAGGTCGAGCATCTGGAGGTAGATCCGCTCCGAGCCGGCCTCGACGTAGCGGCCGATCTTGTCGACGACCTCGTCGGGCGTGCCGGCGAGCCCGTTCTGCCGCAGCTCGTCGACGTCGCGGCCGATGGCGTTCGCGCGCCGTGCGACGTCGGCCTCGTCGTCTCCGCAGCAGACCACGAGGGCGTTCGAGTACGTCAGCGACGACGGGTCGCGGCCCTCCGCCGTACACGCCGCGCGGACCCGCTCGAAGAGCACCTTGGTCTGCTCGATGCTCTCGAACGGGATGTTGAACTCGTCGGCGAACCTGGCGGCGAGCGCCGGCGTGCGCTTCTTGCCCTTTCCTCCGACCAGGACCGGAGGCCGCGGCGACTGCACCGGCTTGGGCAGCGCCGGAGAGTCCGCGAGCCGGTAGTGCGAGCCCTCGAAGGAGAACCGCTCGCCCGCCGGCGTGGTCCACAGGCCGGTGACGATCGCGAGCGACTCCTCGAGGCGGTCGAACCGTTCGCGGGTGCCGGGGAACGGGATCCCGTAGGCGGTGTGCTCGGCTTCGTACCAGCCGGCGCCGATGCCCAGCTCGACACGGCCGCCGCTCATCTGGTCGACCTGGGCCACCGAGATCGCCAGCGGTCCCGGGTACCTGAAGGTCGCCGAGGTCATCAGGGTCCCGAGCCGGATCGTGCTCGTGTCCCGGGCGAGGCCCGCCAGCGTGGTCCACGCGTCGGTCGGACCGGGCAGGCCCTCGGTGCCCATGCCGAGATAGTGGTCGGACCGGAAGAACGCCCCGAAGCCGAGGTCCTCGGCGGTCCGGGCGACGGCGAGGAGGTCGTCGTACGTCGCACCCTGCTGCGGCTCGGTGAAGACTCGAAGCTCCATGCCTTCACCATGCCATGGAGGCACGACTCGGGACGAAGGTCCCGACAGGTCGGGTCCACCGCCCGGAATCAACCGGGGTGGGTGTGAGGTTCAACTGTATGGGCAGCGCGCGACAGGCGCGCTGTCACGTGCGAGACAGAGGAGACGGAGCAGCGCATGAGCAGCACCCGCGCCCTTCCCGAGGCCAAGTGCCCGATCCGGCCCGGCGACGCGTGCTCGCTGTGCCAGCCCGGCGCGACCGGCCCGCAGGACTGCGGTCTCGTCTACCTGGTCATGTCCGACCCCGACCTCCGCGAGGAGCTCGACCGGGTCCGCCGGTTCCAGCGGGAGGACGCGGCCCGCGAGCCCGCCTGCTGCTGACCCTGGCGCCGCCCCTCAGCACCACCCCCGGCACGCCTCTGCACCACCCTCTGGGGTCACCTGATGCCGTGACCAAGGTCCCCTGGCCGAGGGCCTCCGCCCGCAGCGCCCGACGCCCGGTCGCCGGTTGAATACAGGTGGGACATCCCCGCGGACCGCAGTGAGGGGAGGATGTCGATGGCAACCACCGACGAAGCCCGTTGCCCCATCCGGATCGGTGACCCCTGCTCGCTCTGCCACCCCGGAGCCAGCGGTCCGCAGACCTGTGGCCTGGTCTACCTGGTCATGTGCGACCCCGACCTGCGTGAGGAGCTGCTCCGGCGCTGGGACCGCTGGAACGACGCCCAGGACCTGCCTCAGGCCCTGCCGCTGACCCGGTAGCTCCTCACCAGCGCGCGCCGGACCTGCATCGGCGTGAACGCGAAGTCCACCCATCGCTCCTGGCCGAACAGCCTCGTCTGGTCCGACGACTGCCGCGACCGACGGTTCAGCGACTGGCCGTAGGTCAGGATCGTGTCCGCGTCGACGCCGCGGTCGGTGAACGCCACCGCCTGGATGTGCGAGGAGCCGTAGGTGACCGGGTAGAGCCGGTCGAGGTTGGTGACCGGCCCGCGGCTGGCGACCGCGTTCGCGTTGCCTGCGTAGCCCTCACCACCGCCGATCGGGATCGGCGGCGCGCCGTCGTCGCCGGCCACCTGCAGCGAGCCCCACGGTACGTCGTACGCGACCTTCTTCGCGTCGAGGAACGCCAGCGCGTCCTGCATCGCCTGGACCACCTGCGGGTTGGCCTCGTTGAGGTCACGTGGCGTGCCGACCGGGTCGGCAGCGTCGAACGGCACCTGCCACAGCCCGGTCGCGCTCTGCGCTCGTTTCCAGAACTCCTGGAAGATGTGCGTTCCGACGCTGTCGACGTCGGAGCGGCCGTCCCACTTCGCGAGCACCTCGCACGCCTCGCCGCCGCCGGCGGACTCACACACCGTGCTCAGGTCGCCGTTCTCGCGGGCCACCTCGGCGCCGAAGACCCGGTTCTCGTGCTCGAAGAGCTTCAGCGTCCGGTGCGACACCCGCTTGTTCCTCGCGAGCTCGTCGGTGCCGGCAAGGCGATCCATGACGTAGCGGTACACGACGCGGGTGCGCAGGGTGCGCTCGCACGCCTCGCAGCCGATGATCCGCGCGAAGCCCTCGAGGCGCTGCTCCGGGTTCGGCAGCCAGTAGCTGTCGTTGGCGTTGACCACCCAGTCCTTGCGGAAGGTGTGCGGCAGCTTCTTCGGCCCGAAGATGCCCGGCCGGGTCGCGTCCGCGTCGGTCCTCCACGCACAGTCGCCGGAGGCCCGGGTGCCGTCGAGACCCGGCAGTCCAGCGACCTCGAAGAGCGCCCGGCCGACCGGCGTCATGCACTTCTCGGCCATGTCGTCGGGCACGTTCGGCACCACGGAGTGGTCGGCGTAGAGCACGTTGCCGGCTCGGTCCGCGGCGATGGTGTTCACCCACGGCATTCCCGAGCCCTCGTCCTGCGCGGCGAGGAGCCGGCGGACGTTGCCGGCCTTCGCCATGTTGTGGAACGTATCGATCGTGCGCAGGTGCTCGGCGTTCGCGTCGCGCAGCGCGAAGAAGCTCGCGGGCGTCCAGCCCATCAGCACGTCGGGCGCGTGCAGGACGTAGCCCTCGTCGGTCCGGTACAGGTCCTCGGTGACCGTCCTCAGCGAGCCGTCCTTGGTGCGGGCCTTGAAGGTGACCTGGCGCCGCTCGAGCTCCTGGGGCCCGTCCGCGGTGAGGTACGTCGTGCTCCCGGCGACGGTCGGGTACTCGTAGGGCGTGAAGCGGTACGCCGTGGAGACGGTGTGGCTCCACGCCACGTTGCGGTTGAACCCGATGTTGACGACCGGCGAGCCGATGAGACTCGCCCCGGCGACGTCGTACTCCCCGGGGATCGTCAGGTGCACCTGGGCGAACCGGTAGCGGCCGCGCCACGGGAAGTGCGGGTTGCCGAGCACCATGCCCCGGCCGGTGGTCGTCGACGCGGAGCCGACCGCGGTGGCGTTGGAGCCGAAGGGTGCGTCGGGATCCTTGCCCAGCCCCTTCAGCAGTGCCCTCCTCGAGGGCAGCTGCCCGGGGACCTCGGCGAAGCCGGCCTCGACGGGGGCCGACGGGACCTCGGGGTCGTCCGGGCTCGGCGGGGCGGCGTCGACGATCTGCGGGACGAACACGCCCGTGGACGCGAGGAGGTTGGCCGCGTAGACGCCGTACCAGAGGTCGATCGGCTCGGCGGTCGGCGTGATCCAGCGCGCGCCGCGGCAGGACGGGTCCTCGATGCCCTTGGACCCCCCGACGGAGCGGAGGTAGTCGTTGATGCCCGCGACGTAGCCGCGGACGATCGCCTTGGTCTCAGCGCTCGGGCCGCGCTTCGGGTCGCGCAGGAGCCTCTCGACGACCTTGCGGTCGCGGAGGTCGGTGAGCAGCGCGTCGGTCTGCCGGTTCGTCGCGTTCAGGGTGACCTGGTCGTCGTAGCGCCGGTGCGGGCCGAGGTACTGCGAGCGCTGCCCGCGCGCGGTGAGCAGCGTGTCGGCCAGGGAGCAGATGGAGGTCTCGGCGGTCGCGAAGCCGTGACCGAACCCGAGCGAACCGTAGTCCTTCGCGACGACGTGCGGGATCCCGTGCTTCGTGCGCCTGATCGTCGCGCGGTAGACCCCGTCGCCGGGCCGCAGCGGGGACTCCGCCGCCGCGGCCTCCTCCGGCGCGGTGACGGCCTGCACCGCGGTGAAGGCGGGTAGCAGGGCCAGCGTGGCGAGCAGCGCGGTCGCGCGGCGCGAGAATCCCATGGGGTCTCCGTTCCGAGGGTCGACGGAGAACTCAACGCCGGAGGCTGCCGCAGGTTATGGGTCGTTCACCCTCTTGCTCCGGCCGCGCAGACGCTGGATGCGCCCCCGTGTGTTTGCCCCCGGGGGTGTCGGGTACCACCTGCGCGGTCAGACCTACAAGGAGGGACCATGGACACCTCAACCGTGGTGTGGATCGTCGTCGCAGTCATCGTGATCGCTCTGATCGCCGTGATCGCGATGATGGCGAGCAAGAAGAAGGCAGAGCGAAACAGGGCACAGGCCTCAGAGCTGCGCGAGAAGGCCGCCGAGAAGGCGAACGAGCTGCAGCGCAAGGAGGCTCTGGCCAAGGAGACCGAGGCCAAGGCCGCCGCCGCCCGTGCGGAGGCCGACCGCAAGGCCGCTGAGGCGCAGCGGCTCGAGGCGGAGGCCCACGACCGGATGAGTACCGCGGCCGAGCACCGTCAGGAGCACCAGGAGCACCTACGTAAGGCCGACGAGCTCGACCCCGACGTCAAGCACGCGGCCCCGACGACCTCCCCCGAGACCACAGCGGAAGGGAGCCACGAGGGCCGCCACACGACGGGGACGTCGTCGACCGACGAGCACACGACCACCTCGAGCGGCACGACCGGTGAGCACGTCGCCTCGACCGACGAGCGCACCGGCCATCACACCGACGAGCGGACCGTCGCCAGCGAGACGGACGACTCGGGCACGCCCGGCGGCACCCACCGCGCCTGACGCAGCACGAGTCGGTCGCACCACGACGCCGGACGGCCGGGTCGGTTCCTCCAGGGAGCCGACCCGGTCGTCTCGTGTCTGTGCCAGGCGCTACGTCAGAGGTAGAGACCGGTCTGGGTGTCGCCGAGACGCTCGGCGGCGACGGCATGGATGTCACGCTCGCGCATGACGAAGTAGGTCTCGCCCTGCACCTCGACCTCCGCCTTGTCCTCGGGGTCGAAGAGCACGCGGTCGTCCACCTCGACGGAGCGCACGTGGGCGCCGACGGCCACGACGCGGCACCACGAGAGACGGCGGGCGCCGAGGGCCGCGGTCGCGGGGATCACGATGCCGCCGCTGGAACGCCGCTCCCCCGCGTCCTTGTCGAGCTGGACGAGGACCCGGTCGTGCAGCATCCGGATCGGGAGCTTGTCCTGGGGCACGGCGCTACTTCGCGACCTTCCGCACGACGAGCATGACGGCGATGAAGCCACCCACGCCGGCGACGACCTTGACGATGTTGTCGGTGCGCGGCTGGCCGGTGGCGGGGTCGACGAAGTACGCCTTGACGCTGTTCACCTCGCGCTTGGCGATGGTCTTCGGGCTCGACCGGTAGAGGAGCTGGTCGATAGTGTGGGCGAGCCGGTCACGGGTGGCCTCGATCTCGCTCTCGATCGTCTCGGGTGCACGAGTGTCGGCCGGCTTTTCGGCGTCGCCCACGTCAGTCTCCTCGTCTGTGGAATCGTTCGCGTGCCCGCCTGGGCAGGCACATCACCGAAGGTTACCCGGCGGCCCGGTTCCCAATCGCCCGGGGATCGAACCCGAAGGGCAGCTCCAGCCGGTGCTGCGCCATCAGAGTCTCGTCGGTGAGCACGTCGTACGTCGACCCGTCGGCCACGATCACACCATCGGACAGGACGACCGAGCGGGGGCACAGCTCGTAGGCGTACGGCAGGTCGTGGGTGACCATCAGCACGGTCACGTCCAGACCGCGGAGGATGTCGGCGAGCTCCCGGCGGGAGGCGGGGTCGAGGTTGGACGACGGCTCGTCGAGCACCAGGATCTCCGGCTCCATCGCGAGCACCGTGGCGACCGCCACCCGTCGGCGCTGCCCGAAGCTCAGGTGGTGGGGCGGCCGGTCGGCGAAGTCGGCCATGCCGACCTTGTCGAGGGCGTCCATGACCCGGGCCCCCAGCGCCGGGCCCTTCATGCCGAGGTTCTTCGGACCGAACGCCACGTCGTCGCGCACGGTCGGCATGAACAGCTGGTCGTCGGGGTCCTGGAACACCACACCGACCCGCCGGCGGATCTCCTGGAGGTTCTGCTTCGACACGGGCAGCCCGGAGACGGACACCGCCCCGGCGCCCGCGGTGAGGATCCCGTTGAGGTGCAGCACGAGCGTCGTCTTGCCGGCGCCGTTGGGGCCGAGCAGCGCGACGCGCTCCCCCTCGTGCACGTGCAGGTCGACGCCGTACAACGCCTGGTGCCCGTCGGGATAGGCGTAGGCCAGGCCGCGGACGTCGAGGACGGGGGTGCTCACTTCAGCCTCCCGTCGTAGCCGCGCGAGAGCATCGCGAGGTGGACCCGCTCGCCGCGCTCGTAGGAGCGGATGAACAGGGCCCCGGCGGCGCGCGCGTACACCGGCCAGGCCCTCAGCCCGTGGCGGGTGAACCCGCGGGACTCACGGGCGATGCGCATGCGGCGCATCTCGTCGGTGACCACGTCGAGGTAGCGGATCATGAAGCCGATGATCTGTACGAGCTGGGTGGGCACGCGCAGCCGTTCGAGCCCGCGCAGCAGGTCCCGCGGCTCGGTGGTCGCGGCGAGGGTGAGGCTGGCCATGACGCCGAGGGTGCCCTTGGCGAGCAGTCCCCAGGCGGCGAGCAGTCCCGGCTCGGAGACGGTCATGCCGAGTACGTCGACCCGCGGGCCTGTCGCGACGAACGGCATGAGGACCGCGAAGAGCACGAACGGCACCTCGACGACCATGCGCCTGCCGATGTAGGAGAACGGCACCTGCGACACAGCGATGACCGCGAGCACGGCCGCGAGGTAGATCCCGAAGACCGGGAACCACCCGCGAGGGGTCGCCACGACCGTGAGCATGAAGATCAGCAACGTGGCGATCTTCAGGTGCGCGGGAGCGCGGTGCACCGGCGAGTGCCCGTGGAAGTGGAGCTTGTGACCGTGTCCGGCGCCCATGTCAGTCCCGGTCCCGGTCGGCCGGCTGCTCGGACCTCTCCCGGTCCGGCCGGCTCGTCCGCCGTACCGCGAAGGTCAGGCCACCGGCGAGCGCCAGCACCACCAGGGCACCGGTGACCCCGGCCAGGCCCCCGGAGAGCGCGTCGTGCTCCACGCCCGTGACCTCGTAGTCGGCCAGGGGAGAGCCGGACGCGGCCGAGTCCTTCGCCTTCTCCGCGAAGCCCGCCTGCTCGGCAACGTGCTCGAGCCCGTCGGGGCTGCTGGAGGCGAAGTAGCTCGCGACCCCGGCGACCAGCAGCGCGGCGAGGACCCCGAGGAGCACGAAGGTGCGGGTTCTCATGCGGCCGCCTTCGGGGAGGCCGGCTTGGTGGAGCGGATCTCGAGCTCGCGGCTGCGCAGGACCGGTCGTGCGCCGTGCACGAGGTCGGGCCGGACCGCGACCACGCTGGCAACCACGAGGCCGGTGATCACCGCCTCGCCCAGCCCGATCAGCGAGTGCCAGCCGAGCATCGCCGCGGCGAGCCCGTCGAGGGGCACGGGGGCGGTGCCGCCGGCGGCGTAGAGGCCGACGAAGACGAGGGCGGCCGCCGGGACGGAGACGAACGCACCGACCGCGGCGAAGACGGGCACGAGGCCGAGGCGCTTCGGCGCGATCCTCTGGAGGCCGCGGAAGACGAGCCAGCCGACGACCACCCCGGCGATCGCGAGGAGGGTGATGTTCGTGCCGAGCGCGGTGATCCCGCCGTCGGCGAGGAGGAGGGCCTGGACGATGAGGACGACGCTGACCGCGAGCAGGCCGGTCCACGGGCCGACGAGGACGGCGGCGAGCGCTCCCCCGAGAAGGTGCCCGCTGGTGCCGAGCCCGACCGGGAAGTTCACCATCTGAGCGGCGAAGACGAACGTCGCGACCAGGCCGGCCATCGGCGCGGTGCGGTCGTCGAGCTCCCCGCGTGCCTTGCGCAGGGCGACGCCGAGGGCGGTCGCGGCGGCGACCCCGGTCGCGACCGACGTGGGCGCGTCCAGGAATCCGTCGGGCACGTGCATCGGGCTGGTCCTCCGTGGCCTACGTTGGGCATCGTCCGCTCGTGACGCGGTGGTCCGCGCACTTGACGACAGTACGTTATTGCGAACAGTTCGCAATAAGCCGAGTATTCCATGCCGGCGACGAGTACCAGCCGAGGAGCCCCGATGACCGAGAACCGCCTCTCCCCCGGAGACGCCGCCCCCGACTTCGCCCTGCCCACCGACGACGGCTCCACGGTCAGGCTGTCCGACCTGCGCGGACAGAAGGTGATCGTGTACTTCTTCCCCGCCGCCATGACTCCGGGCTGCACGAAGCAGGCCTGCGACTTCACCGACTCGCTCGACTCGCTGAAGGGTGCCGGCTACGCGGTGCTCGGCGTCTCCCCCGACAAGCCGGAGAAGCTCGCGAGGTTCCGCGAGCGCGACGGGTTGACGATCACGCTGCTCTCGGACCAGGACAAGGCCGTGATGACCGAGTGGGGCGCCTTCGGCGAGAAGAAGATGTACGGCAAGGTCGTCCAGGGCGTCATCCGCTCGACGTTCGTGGTCGACGAGGACGGCAGGATCGCGCTGGCGCAGTACAACGTCAAGGCCACCGGCCACGTCGCGAAGCTGCGCCGGGACCTCGGCCTCGCGAGCTGACCGTGAAGGGCGGTGGTTCGCCCTAGACTGTCCGGCGCGCGCCCGTAGCCCAACTGGTAGGAGGCAGCAGGTTTAGGTCCTGCGCAGTGCGAGTTCGAATCTCGCCGGGCGCACCATGGGTGCGGTTATGGTCGGGCGGCATGAGCGTTGTGGACATCGTGCCGTTCGAGGATGCGCATGCCGAGGGCATCGCCCGGCTGTGCACGACGGTGCAGTGGCCGTCGTTGACCGACCCCGACGTCGTACGACGGGTGTGCACGGCGCCCGGCTCCTCGGCGTACACCGCGGTCGTGGACGGCCGGGTCGTCGGCTTCGCGCAGGCGCTCGGTGACGGCGTCCTCCAGTCCCACCTCAGCTTCCTCGCCGTGCACCCGGACCACCGGCACCGCGGGATCGCCCGCCTGCTGACCGTGGCGACGTTCCAGGCAACCGGGACGAAACGGATGGACCTGGTCACCCCGCAGGACGCGGGCGGGTTCTACGAGACCTTCGAGCACACACAGATGCTGGGCTTCCGGATCTACCCCGGCGCCTGAGGTTTGCCCGGCCCCTTCCCCGGTCACCCCTCATGAGCACCCACGACCGAGGAGGACCCCCGTGAGAGCAGCCGTCTACGACAGGTACGGCGACGCCGACGTCATCACCGTCCGCGAGCACGACGACCCGCCCGTCGGACCGGACACCATCCTGGTCCGCGCCAGGGCGACCAGCGTGAACCCCGTGGACTGGAAGATCCGGCTCGGCTACCTCCAGGGCGCCTACCCCCACCACCTGCCGATCATCCCGGGCTGGGACGTCGCCGGCGTCGTGGAGGCCGTGGGCCCGGCGGTGATCACCGGTCTGGAGGTCGGCGACGAGGTGTGGGGCTACGTCCGCCGCGACGACGTGCAGTGGGGCACGTCGGCCGAGCTCGTCCCCGCCCCCGAGCGGACCGTCTCACGCAAGCCGGCGTCGCTGTCGTTCGAGGAGGCAGCCGCCGTCCCCCTGGCAGGCCTGACCGCGTACCAGGCCCTGACCGAGGCGCTGTCGGTCGAGGAAGGCGAGCGGGTGCTCGTGCACGCCGCGGCCGGAGGTGTCGGCCGGTTCGCCGTCCAGATCGCCCTTGCCCGAGGCTGTGAGGTCGTCGGGACCGCGAGCCCCGACAACCACGACGACCTGCGAGGGCTCGGCGTGAGCGAGGTCATCGACTACCACGAGGGCCCGGTCAGCGAGCAGCTCTCCACGCCCGTCGACGCGGTGCTCGACCTCGTCGGTGGCGACGCGCTGGCCGACGCCCCCAAGCAGGTCGGGCACCCCACGCGGATCGCGTCGATCATCGACGCGCAGAAGGTGCACGAGCTCGGCGGGACGTACGTGTTCGTACGCCCCGAGCGGGCCCACCTCGACGTGCTCGCCGACCTCGCCGACGGGGGCAAGCTGCGCGTCGCGCTCGCCGAGACGTTCCGCCTCGAGCAGCTCGCGGACGCACACCGCCTCTCGGAGAGCGGGCACACGCGCGGGAAGATCGCGGTCAGCATCTGAGCGGAGCGCCCGTGACTATGTCGGCGGACAGTGCTTGGCTGCTGCCATGACGCTCGACCACCTCGCCCACATCCGCGAGAACTCCGCACGTTTCGGCGCCGTGCTGCGCGACGCCCCCGCCGACGGCCAGGTGCCGACGTGCCCCGAATGGCGCTCCGACGACCTGATCTGGCACCTCGCCGAGGTCCAGTGGTTCTGGGGCACCGTCGTGCAGACAGCGGTAGAGGACCCCGAGGGCATCCAGCACCCCGCCCGGCCCCGCGACCGGGCCGGGCTGCTGGCGTTCTTCGACGAGGCGACCACCCTGCTCCAGACCGCGCTCGCCGAGACCGCCCCCTCCGAGCGACGCTGGACCTGGTCGGACGACCACACTGCGGGCTTCATCAGAAGGCGGCAGGCCCACGAGGCGCTCATCCACCGGGTCGACGCCGAGCTCACCGCCGACGTCTCGCGGGCGCCGATGGACCCCGCGCTCTGCTCCGACGGCGTCGACGAGGCGCTGCGGGTCATGTTCGGCGGCGCACCGGACTGGGCGAAGGTCGAGCTCGACCCCTCGGCCACGCTGCGCGTGCGCGCGACCGACACCGGCCAGGACTGGCTCGTCACCCTGGGCACGTTCAGCGGGACCAGTCCCGACTCCGGCAAGGTGTACGACGGAAGCCCGTTCGTCGAGGTGACCGACACCGGGTCCGGTGAGGCCGCAGCCACCATCGAGGGCAAGGCGGCCGACCTCGACTGCTGGCTCTGGGGCCGGCCGGCCGTCGGCGAGCTCACCCGCGAGGGCGACGAGGACGTGCACGCCCGGTTCCAGCAGATCGTCGCCGAGGGCATCGACTGAGCCCCCGGTCGGGGGGGCCCGCCGGGTCACATGAGCGGGCCGAACGCCTGCCCGCTCGGCGCGAGCAGGCTCCCCACGACGGTGACCGCCGAGATCAGTGCACCGATCGCACCGAGCACCACGGCCGCCCCGCCGACGTGCTGCTCCCACGAGGCTGCTCCCCCGCGCACGGCCAGCGCGCGGCGTCCGAGGACGAACCCGGCCAGGGCGAAGCCGAGGGTGACGAGCCCGCTGATCGCCATGGCGACGCGGAACTGGTCCGGACCGAGCTGGTACCCGAGCACCGCCTGGATCGCCGCGGTCCAGCTGCCCTGACCCTGCAGGCTGAGCACAGCGAGCACGAGCCCCACGATGGCTCCGGACCGGGCCTTCACAGGCGCCTCGGGTGGCGCCGCCCTGTCAGGCGCCGCCGCGACGCGGTCCGGCTGTGTCATGGGATGTCCCTCCGAGCGTGAATAGTCGCCGCTACCGTAGCGGCCGCCAGGGCTGTCCGGAACCGCGGGCCCGGCTCAGACGTCGACCGGCACGACGACCTCGTTGCGCCGCCGGAACCATGGCGTCCACGGTGGGTCGAACCGCGCGTACCGAGGTGGGCCGGCCGGCCGCAGCCCCGCTGTAGCGAGCGCCTCGAGGAGCCGGCCGGCGTGCTTCTCGTACGACGTCCGCGACCACCGCCCGGAGAACCGGAGGGCCGCCGCGGTCTCGGCCGGCACCCGTCGCGTCCGCACGGAGGAGTCCACCGGGTCGGGGATGTCCTCGGTGGTGACGTCGGCCGGCATCACGAACCCGACGACGTAGCGGTTGCTCCCGGAGGCCGCCTCCTCCTGCACGACCGGGGCCGTCATCGCGACCTTGCGCGAGGAGCGGTTGTGCCCGCCGATGTACCTCGCGAGCCTGGGGAACGCCAGGTTCCCCGCCAGCTCGAACGGCCCGCCGACCTCGATCTCGGCGACGAGGTGCTCCGGGTAGCGGCGCAGCTCGAAGTCCGGATGCACCTCGACCACCTCATACGGCTGCTGCTCGGTCACGCCTTCGACACTACGCGGCAGCCGGGCGGGAAGGGGTCAGCCGGACTCGGCGAGGACCTCCGCCACCACCGGGGCGATCCGGCGCAGCGCCTGGCCGCGGTGGGAGATGGCGTCCTTCTCGTCCGGGGGGAGCTCGGCCGAGGTCAGGTCGTGCCCGTCCGCGACGAAGAGGACGTCGTACCCGAAGCCCCCGCTGCCCCGCATCTCGCGGATGATCCGGCCGGGCATCTCGCCGTGCTCGACGTGCTCGACGAGCTCCCCGGACGGGGAGCGGTGCACGAACGCGACGGCGCACCGGAAGCGCGCACCGCGGCGGAGGTCCGGGACGTCCGAGAGCTGCGCGAGAAGCAGCTCGTTGTTCGCCCGGTCCACGTCGGTGTCGCCGCCCTTGGTGAGCCCGCTCCACCGGGCGGAGAGCACACCCGGCATGTCGTTCAGCGCGTCCACGCACAGGCCGCTGTCGTCGGCCAGCGACGGCAGCCCGGTCGCCTCCACCGCGGCGTGTGCCTTGATCAGCGCGTTGCCCTCGAAGGTCGGCTCGGTCTCGGCCGGCTCTTCGTAGTGCTCCACGTCGTCGAGGCCCAGGACCTCGACGTGCGGCACGAACCCCTCGAGGATCCGCTGCATCTCGGCGAGCTTCTTGGCGTTGCGGGAGGCCAGGAAGACCCGGGGACGGGCCTCAGCCACGAAGCGCTTCCTGCTGGATCCGGGTCAGGTCGGCGCAGCCCTTCTCGGCCATCGAGAGCAGACCGTCGAGGTGGTACCGGTCGAACGGCTCACCCTCGGCGGTGCCCTGGACCTCGACGAACTTCCCGTCGCCGGTCATCACGACGTTCATGTCGGTCTCGGCCCGGACGTCCTCCTCGTAGGGCAGGTCCAGCCGGATCTCGCCGTCGACGATCCCGACGGACACCGCGGCCACCGAGCCGGTCAGGGGCTCGCCCTTGAGCGCGCCCTTCTCCCGCAGGTGCGCGAACGCGTCCGCGAGTGCGACGTACGCCCCGGTGATCGCCGCCGTGCGGGTGCCGCCGTCGGCCTGGAGGACGTCACAGTCGAGGACGACGGTGTTCTCGCCCATCGCCTTGTAGTCGACGACCGCGCGCAGCGAACGGCCGATCAACCGGGAGATCTCGTGCGTGCGCCCGCCGATGCGGCCCTTCACCGACTCGCGGTCCGACCTCGTGTGGGTCGACGACGGGAGCATCGCGTACTCCGCGGTGACCCAGCCGAGGCCGGAGTCCTTGCGCCAGCGGGGAACCCCGATGGAGGCGGACGCCGCGCACAGGACACGGGTCCTGCCGAACTCCACCAGCACCGAGCCTGCGGCGTGGTCGAGCCAGTGGCGGGTGATCTTGATGGGTCGGAGCTCGTCGTTCTCGCGTCCGTCGGGTCGGGAGGTCATGAGCGCGACCCTATCGAGGACGCGGGCACCGGTAGGTCAGAGGTCGTAGGTCACGCCGCACTGGGCGAGCTCGAGCGGACCGTCGAAGACCGGCCTGGCCTCGTCGAGGGCGATGTTGCGGTCGTACCACGGAGGGATGTGCGTGAGGACCAGCCGGCCGACCCCTGCCTTGACCGCGGCCTCGGCGGCCTCGCGGCCGGTCATGTGGAGGTCCTTGGGGTTGTCCTCGCCCTCCCGGAACGCCGCCTCGGCGAGGAACAGGTCCGTGCCCCGGGCGAGCTCGACGAGGGACCGGCACGGACCGGTGTCGCCGCTGTAGACGAGCGAGTGTCCCCCCTCGCTGACCTTGATCGCGTAGGACTCGATCGGGTGCGCCACCGGGGTGATCTCCAGGGTGAGCGGCCCGACCTCGAAGATCCGCTGGTCGCCGTACTCGTGGAACTCGAACTCCTGGCTCATCCCGGGCTTCTCGGCGAGGCCGTAGGCGTTCGCGGCACGCTTCGCGACGCCGCGCGGGCCGTAGACGGGGATCCGCGGCTGGTGGCCGGCCGGGTGGTACTTCCGGAGCACGTAGTAGCCGCTGAGGTCGAAGAAGTGGTCCGGGTGCAGGTGGGTGATGAAGACCGCGTCGATCGACAGCGGGTCGACGTACTGCTGGAGCTGCCCGAGCGCACCGCTGCCCAGGTCGAGCAGCACGCGCCAGGTGCGCTCCCCGTCCTGCGCCTCGACGAGGTAGCTGCTCGCCGGGGAGTCCGGGCCCGGGTAGGAGCCCGAGCAGCCGATGACCGTGAGCCTCATCCCGCGCCTCCGGTCTTGAGGACCGAGTGGCTCCAGGCGGTCTGCTGCGCGAGCTGGCTGGCGGTCTGCAGCTCGGGTCCCAGGAAGCGGCCGCCGATCCGGGCGAACTCCTCGGGGCTGCCTGTCGTGAGGAACCGGTGCACCGGCGGGCCCAGCGACGGGTCACGCTCGAGGCCGTGCCGCACGAGCAGCCGGTAGACGTCCTTCGCGGTCTCCTCCGCGCTCGACACCAGCGTCACCTGGTCACCCATCACGTAGGACAGGACGCCGGTGAGCAGCGGGTAGTGCGTGCAGCCGAGGACAAGGGTGTCGATGCCCTCGGAGATCAGCGGGTCGAGGTACTCGTGCGCAGCCCTGAGCAGCTCCGGCCCGCTGGTGACGCCGGCCTCGACGAACTCGACGAACCGCGGGCAGGCCTGGGTGTGCAGCGAGACGTGCGGCGCGGCGGCGAACGCGTCGTCGTAGGCCATCGACTCCGCGGTGGCGCGGGTGCAGATGACACCGATCTGGCCGGTGCGGCTCGCGGCGACGGCTCGGCGGGTGGCGGGGAAGATCACCTCGACCACCGGCACCGGGTAGCGCTCGCGCGCGTCGCGGAGGACGGCGGCGCTGGCGGAGTTGCACGCGATGACGAGTGCCTTCACACCCTCGTCGACGAGGTGGTCGAGGCACTCGAGCGCGTACTCGCGGACCTCCCCGATCGGCTTGGGGCCGTACGGCTGCCTCGCGGTGTCGCCGAGGTACAGGATCGGCTCGTGCGGCAGCTGGTCGATCACGGCTCGGGCCACGGTGAGTCCACCGAAGCCTGAGTCGAAGATTCCGATTGGTGCGTCCGCCACCCGAACAAGGCTAGTGGGCCCGGCGAGTGCGGTCCCGCGTGAGCGACCCACGTCACGCTGCGACGGTGGTCACGTTCCCCGTCGTACGACGCACCGCGGCGTCGGTCGGGGCGCGTCCGGGCGGCGGGGACCTTTGCCTCTGCCCCTCGCCCCGCAGAGCACCGGAGACTGACCTCATGAGGTACGAGATGCAGTTCGTGGACCTGCAGGAGCAGCACGCGGCGGTCGTCCGTGCGCACGTCACGGTGGACGAGATGCCCGAGTTCCTCGGCGGCGCGTTCAGCGAGGTGATCAACGTCCTCGACGAGCAGGGCCTGCACCCCACCGGGGCGCCCTTCGGCCGCTACAGCATGCCGGAAGGTGGCGCGTTCGACGCCGAGGTCGGCTTCCCGTGCAACGACGTCGTGAAGCCCGAGGGCCGGGTCGAGGCCTGTGAGCTCCCCGGCGGGCGCGCGGCGCGCACCATGCACGTCGGCCCCTACGGCGACGTCGGCGCGGCCTACGAGGCCGCCATCGGCTGGCTCACCGACGAGGGCTACGTCGTGGAGGGCCTGCCCTGGGAGTGCTACCTCGACGGACCGGAGGTCGCCGAGCCGAGGACCGAGGTCTTCATCCCCTGCACGCACGCCCATCCGGTGCACGGCTGAGCACGGAGCTGCCGCCGCGTGGCAGCATCGTCCCCGTGTCCATAGCGAGTCACGACACCTGGCCGCGGCGTCCGGGGCGTGCGCCAGATCTCCATCGACGAGACCTGGTCGGCGCTCCGGTTCCGCCCGGCGAGCTGAGCACGGGTCCGGTCACTCCAGTGACGCCCGCTCGTTGTAGACGCCCGCCAGCTCCTGGCCGGACATCGCGTGGATGGCGGCCATGATCTCGTCCGTCGCCTCGCGCCGGGCGCGCCCGGCGGGAACCCCTTCGAACCTGCCGGCGAGGTCGATCGGCTCCCCGAACCGCAGCGTGACCTTCGCGGCCGGCCTCGGGAACCGGGCGCCCACCGGCTGGAGCGCGTCGGTGCCGATCACGGCGACGGGTACGACGGGCGCACCCGAGCTCATCGCCAGCCAGGCGACGCCGGTCCGCCCGCGGTAGAGGCGGCCGTCGCGGGAACGGGTCCCCTCGGGGTAGATCCCGAACGCCCCGCCGGCCGTGAGCACCTCCAGCGCGGCGTCGAGCGAGGTCTGCGCGGAGCGGGTGTCGTCACGGTCGACCGGGATCATCCCGAAACCCTCGAACCACAGGCGGCTCAGCGTGCCCTTCACGCCGGTGCCGGTGAAGTAGTCGCTCTTGGCCAGGAAGGCCACGCGCCGGGGCACGACCACCGGGATCACCATGCTGTCGATGAACGACAGGTGGTTGGAGGCCAGGATCAGCGGCCCCTCGGCCGGGATGTTCTCCAGGCCCACGACGGTCGGCCGGTAGACGACCCGGAATACGGTCGCCAGGACAGACTTCACCACCCGGTAGGCGACGCCACTCCCCCGCCGACCGCTCATGCCCAGAGCTGACCCTCGAGGCGCTCCTCCGCCTCCTCGAGCGTGCCTTCGTAGGCACCCGTGGAGAGGTACTTCCAGCCGCCGTCGGCGACGATGAACACGATGTCGGCGTGCTCGCCGGCCTTCATCGACTTCTTCGCCTGCGCCATCGCGGCGTGCAGGATCGCGCCGGTCGAGATGCCGGCGAAGATGCCCTCCTGCTCGAGCAGCTCCCGCACCCGTCGTACCGCGTCACGCGGACCCACGGAGAACCGCGCGTCGATCATCGACGGGTCGTAGAGCTCGGGCACGAACCCCTCGTCCATGTTGCGCAGGCCGTAGACCAGCTCGCCGTACCGCGGCTCGGCGGCGACGACGCGGACCCGCGGCGCATGCTCCTTGAAGAAGCGGCCGGTGCCCATCAGCGTGCCGGTCGTGCCGAGCCCGGCCACGAAGTGGGTCACGGAGGGCAGGTCGGCGAGGATCTCCGGGCCGGTGCCCTCGTAGTGCGCGAGCGCGTTCGCCGGGTTGCCGTACTGGTAGAGCATCACCCAGTCGGGGTTCTCCGCGGCGAGGATCTTCGCCACGCGCACGGCCTCGTTGGACCCGCCGGCCGCCGGCGATGACACGATCTCCGCGCCCCACATCCGGAGCAGCGTCCGGCGCTCCTCGGACGTGTTCTCCGGCATCACGCACACCATCCGGTAGCCGCGCAGCTTGGCGACCATGGCCAGCGAGATGCCGGTGTTGCCCGACGTCGGCTCGAGGATCGTGCAGCCGGGCGTCAGCGTCCCGTCCTTCTCCGCCTGCTCGAACATCTTGAGCGCGGCGCGGTCCTTGATCGACCCCGTGGGGTTGCGGTCCTCGAGCTTGGCCCACAGCCGTACGTCGGGGGACGGCGAGAGCCGGGGGAGGCCCACCAGCGGTGTGCCTCCCACCGAGTCGAGCAGGGAGTTGAAGAGCATCTACGCGGCGCCGCCGGCCACGGCCGGGAGCACGACGACCTCGTCGCCGTCGTCGAGCTTGGTCTCGAGGCCGCCGGTGAACCGGACGTCCTCGTCGTTGACGTAGACGTTCACGAAGCGGCGCAGGTCGCTGCCGTCGATCAGGCGCTCCTTGATGCCGGGGTGGTTCGACTCGAGGTTCTCGATGAGCTCGGCGAGCGTGCCGCCCTCACCGGTCACGGCCTTCGCCCCGCCGGTGTAGGTCCGCAGGATGGTGGGGATGCGTACGTCGATGGCCATCGGTTCTGGCTCCTCAAACTCTCTCGTCGGCTTCGTGCTCGGGTACGTGGCGGGCCACGGGTCAGGCGTCGAGGGACTCCACGACCGAGACTTCTTCCTCGGTGACCTCGCCGTCAACGATCCTGAAGGACCTAAACTCCACCGGCCCCTCGCTATTCCCGTGCTCACGTGTGCTGACCAGCACATAGTGCGCATTCGGCTCCGAGGCGAGGCCGATGTCGGTCCGCGACGGGTACGCCTCGGTCGCGGTGTGCGAGTGGTAGACGACGACCGGCTCCTCGTCGTTCTTGTCCATCTCCTTGTACAGCGCGAGCAGCTCCTGGGAGTCGAACTCGTAGAACGTGGGCGACATCGCGGCGTTGACCATCGGGACGAACCGGGTCGGCGTGTCCGAGCCCTCGGGACCGGCGACGATCCCGCACGCCTCGTCGGGGTGGTCCTTCTTGGTGTGGGCGACGATGGCGTCGTAGGTCGGTCGGTCGATCTTCAGCACGTCACGAGGGTATCCGGGGGGTCCAGCGCGCCGCCTCCGCCGGTCGTACGTCCGGATCCTGAGACCCCGCGGTCAGCGGCCGCGGGACAGCGCCGCGACGAGCGTCTCCTGGAGGTAGCCGACCCACTCGTAGATGTCGTGGACGTGGGTGCGCGGGTCCTCGTCGGGCAGGCTCGCCCAGTAGTCCTCGTCGCCGTCCTCGACGCCCAGCCGGGTGGCGAGGGCCAGGCGGATGTCGGTGAAGGAGCGCATCCAGGCGTTCGCGTCGGCCGGGCCGAGCTCCACGTCGATCCAGAGCCCGTCCTCGTCGAGCTCGGGTGGGAGGCCGGCCTCCTCGAGCTGGTCGATGACCAGTACCGCGTTGCGGGCCTTGCCGTCGCGCAACGACCCTTCGGTGAACCGGCGGAACTCGCCCGCGGCCTCCTCGTCGTCGGGGTACGCCGTCGGGAACAGGCGCGCCAGCACAGGGTCGTCGGGCGCGGTGGTCGGCCCGGAGAAGTCCAGCAGCGCCTCGAGCGGGTCGTCGGAGGCCGAAGCGGCCGGAGCCGCCTCCTCGTTGCGCAGCAGCTCCACGAGCTGGGAGGCCAGCGACCGCAGCAGGTCCGCCTCGAAGCCGGAGAACGTCGCCATCACCCCGGCCCCGCGTTGGGTGAACCCGCTCAACTGTCCGCCTTCTCCATCGTCGCCCAGAGGCCGTACTCGTGCATCGCCTGCACGTCGCGCTCCATCTCCTCGCGCGACCCGGTCGACACCACGGACCTGCCGTCGTTGTGGACCTCCCACATCAGCTTCTCCGCCTTCTCGCGGGCGTAGCCGAAGTAGGTCTGGAACACGTAGGTGACGTACGACATGAGGTTCACCGGGTCGTTCCAGACGATGGTCGCCCACGGCTTCGCGAGCTGGGTGACGTCCTTGGTCTCCGGCTGCTCGGTCTCGACGGGCATGGGTGCTGACACGGCTCTCATACTAGGTTGTTGCAGGTGACGACTGCATCGACGGCGCTGCTGACCGACCACTACGAGCTGACCATGGTGCAGGCAGCCCTGCGCGCCGGGACCGCCTCGCGCAGGTCGGTCTTCGAGCTCTTCCCGCGCCGGCTCCCCGAGGGACGCCGGTACGGCGTCGTGGGCGGCGTCGGCAGGGCGCTGGACGCCTTCGAGCGGTTCCGGTTCGACGACGAGGTGCTCGAGGTCCTCCGCGAGGGCAAGGTCGTCGACGAGGACACCCTGGAGTGGCTCGCCGGGTACCGGTTCAGCGGCGACATCTGGGGCTACCCCGAGGGCGAGATCTACTTCCCCTACTCCCCGCTCATGGTCGTCGAGTCGACCTTCGCGGAGGCCGTCGTCCTCGAGACGCTGATGCTGTCGATCCTCAACCACGACTCGGCGATCGCCTCGGCGGCGTCCCGGATGACGTGGGTCTCCTGCGAGCGACCGTGCATCGAGATGGGCTCCCGGCGGACCCACGAGGAGGCTGCCGTTGCGGCGGCGAGGGCGGCCTACGTCGCCGGCTTCGCGAGTACGTCGAACCTCGCCGCGCGGCAGCGGTACGGCGTACCCACCACCGGCACCAGCGCGCACAGCTTCACGTTGCTCTTCGACAGCGAGCGGGACGCGTTCACCGCACAGGTCGAGTCGCTCGGCAAGGGCACCAGCCTGCTCGTCGACACCTTCGACGTCGCCGAGGCCGTCCGGATGGCGGTCGACATCGCCGGACCCGACCTCGGTGCGGTGCGGATCGACTCCGGGGACCTCGGGATGCTCGCCGACCAGGTGCGCGCACAGCTGGACTCCCTCGGTGCCACGAGCACGCGGATCATCGTCACCTCCGACCTCGACGAGCACTCGATCGCGGCCCTCGCGGCCGCCCCGGTCGACGGCTACGGCGTCGGCACGTCCCTCGTCACGGGTAGCGGTCACCCCACGTCAGGCTTCGTCTACAAGCTCGTCTCCCGCGAGGACGACGACGGCGCGATGGTCTCGGTCGCGAAGAAGAGCAAGGACAAGGTCTCGATCGGCGGCCGGAAGTACGCCCTGCGCCGCCGCAACGCGTCCGGGGTCGCCGAGGCCGAGGTGGTCGGTGTCGGCGAGCGCCCGGTCGACGACGGTGACGACCGCGAGCTGCTGGTCCCACTGGTCCGCGACGGCGAGGTCGTGGGCCGCGAGCCGCTCGGCACCGCCCGGGAGCGGCACCTGCGGGTGCGCGAGGAGCTGCCCCTGCCGGCGCGGATGATGTCACGCGGCGAGCCGGTGATCCCCACGCTCCACGTCGGCGGGTAGGCCGTGGGAGCCGGGCCCTTCGGCCCGGTGACCTGGGCCGACGCCTCGGTTAGCGTGGAGCCATGAAGCGCGCACTGATCGTGGTGGACGTCCAGAACGACTTCTGCGAGGGCGGCAGCGCCCCGGTCCCCGGTGGTGCCGAGGTGGCCTACCGGATCGGCGAGATGCTGCGCCACTGGACCGCGAAGGATCCCAAGGCCGCCGACTACGACGTCGCGGTGGCCACCCGCGACCACCACCTGGACACGCACAGCACGCACTGCGTCGCGGGCACGGACGGCGAGGCGCTCCACCCGAACCTGGACCCGCAGCCCTTCGACGCGGTCTTCCTCAAGGGCGAGCGCGCTCCCGCCCGTTCCGGCTTCGAGGGGCACACGACCGACGGGGTGATGCTGGCCGACTGGCTGCGTCGCCACCAGGTCACCGACGTCGACGTGGTCGGGGTCCCCACCGACTGTGTGCGCGCGACCGCGGTCGACGCGGTCCGCGAGGGGTTCAACGTCCGGGTGCTCACCGAGCTCGTCGCGGGCCTGGACCACACGACACCGTCCGCGGACCTCGAGGAGATCCGCTCCGCCGGCGCCGCCCTGGTCTGAGCCGCCCCGGGCCCGGCACCAGGTCAGGCATGCGCGTCGAGCTCGCGCGGCAGGTCCCCCATCCGGCTCAGCGGCGAGAACAGCACGGTCAGTGCGGCGAGCAGGAGCCCGGCGACGGCGATCCAGAGCGTGGTCACGACCCCGACCTCCCGGCCGAGCAGACCGCCGGCGAAGGCCCCGATCGGCATCGTCCCCCACACCACGAACCGGATGGACGCGTTCATCCGGCCCAGCAGGGGCCTGGGGCACAGCCGCTGCCGGAAGCTGACCTGGATCACGTTGTAGCCGACCGCGCCGAAGGACACCCCGAACGCCCCGATCGCCAGCGCCGGCACCGGCGGGACCTGCGCGGCGAGCGGGGTCAGCGTGCCGAACGGCACGGTGAGCAGCGCCATCGCCGGGATGGTCCGCCCCTCCCCCAGCACCCGCGCGATGCGGGTGACGGTGAGCGCGGCGAGCAGCCCGCCCACCGAGCCCACCGAGAACACCAGGCCGAGCGCCGCCTCGGTCAGGCCGAGGTCGCGGATCACGAAGAGCACGAGCAGCACCGACGTGACCGAGGCCGAGAGGTTGCTCAGCGAGGTGCACAGCACGATCCGGCGCAGCAGCGGCTGCCGGAGCACGAACGACAGCCCCTCCCCGATCTCGCTCCGCAGCGGTCTCCGGTCCTCCTTGGGAGGTGGCTCCTCGACGTGCCGGATCCGGCTGACGAAGAGCGTCGAGGCGGCCATCGAGACCGCCGTCACGGCGATCGTCAGCGGTGCCCCGACCAGCCGGACCAGCGCGGCCCCGAGGGCCGGGCCGGCGATCTGGGTGACCGAGCCGGTCGCCATGATCTTCGCGTTCGCCTCGCCGATCTGCTTGGCGGGGACCAGGTCGGGCAGGTAGCTCTGGTGTGCCACGTCGAAGAACACCGTGGCGGTGCCGACGACCAGCGCGACGACGTACACCTGCCACATGCTCAGCGAGTCGAGCAGCCACGCCGCCGGCAGGCTGAGCAGCACCGCTCCGCGGACCAGGTCGCCGGCGACCACCACGCGTCGCTTGCGCCACCGGTCGACCCAGGCACCGGCCGGCAGTCCGACCACCAGGAACGCGAGCATCTCGAAGGTCCCGAGCAGCCCCATCTGGAACTCGTCGGCGTCGAGCACCCGCACGGCCATGACCGGCATCGCCAGGCCGACGAGCTGCACGCCGAGCTGGCTGACCGCGTCGCCCATCCACAGCTGGCGGAAGTCGTGGTGGTGGACCAGGCTGCGCTGCGCCGTACCGGTCGTCGAGGTGCTCACCCGGACACCGTCGACCACTGATTGGGTATTGTCAATCACATTCGCTAGGCTGCACCCATGGGTCTCCCCGAGGAGGTGCCGCAGCGGCGCCCGGCCACCGACGCGGAGGCCCGCGCGCTCGCGTCCGGGCTCCGGCTCCAGATCCTCCGGCTGACCCTCGACGAGGCGCTGACCAACAAGGAGATCGCCGAACGCGTCGGCCGCAACCCGGCGTCGGTGCTGCACCACGTGCGCACGCTGGTCGACACCGGCTTCCTCCGGGCCGAGCCGGTACGACGGGGAGCCCGCGGCTCTCGTGAGGTCCCCTACCGCGCGACCGGGAAGTCGTGGCTGCTCGACGGGCCGAAGGACATCAGCCGGGCCGTGCTTGCGGCGTTCCTCGCCGAGGCCGAGCTCGCGCCGGCCGACGAGCTGGAGACGACGCGCCTGGGCCTCCGGCTCACCGAGGAGGGCCTCGACGAGCTTCGAGGCAGGCTCGTCGACCTGCTCGAGGAGTTCCGGGCCCGGCCGGTCGACGAGGACGCGGCACCGTGGTCGGTGTTCGTCGCCCTGCACCCCGACGCCGGCCGGCGCTGACGGACGTCATCCGACGCGGCCGTCACCGCGACCGGCACGCCTGACGTCCCGGGTCACTCGCCGCGGAAGACCGGACGGCGCTTGTGGGCGAACGCCCGCATCCCCTCGGCGGCGTCGTCGGTGCGCAGCAGCACCGTCTGCCCGTGCCGCTCCCGCTCGAGAGCCTCCTCGAGCCGGTGCAGCGTGGCCCCGTTGATCGCCTTCTTCGTGGCCGCGAACGCGAGCGGCGGACCCGCGGCGAGCCGGCCGACCACGGCCTCGACGGTCTCGGTGAAGTCGTCGTCCGCGGTCACGTGGCTGACCAGGCCGGCGTCGTACGCCTCCCGCGCCGGGATCGCCTCGGCGAGCAGCGCCATCCGCATCGCACGGGCCCGACCGACCGACGCGGCCACGGTCGCGGTCGCACCGCCGTCGGGCATGAGGCCGATCCGCGAGAACGCCAGCAGGAAGCTCGCCGACTCCGCGGCAACGACCAGGTCGCAGGCGACGGCGGCGGAGCAGCCCACCCCGGCCGCGACGCCGTTGACCGCGGCGACCACCGGCTTGGGCGCCCCGGTGATCGCCCGGATGATCCGGTTGGCGCGGTCGAGGCTGGTGACGTCGAAGTTCTCGTGCGCGTCGTCACCGCTGAGGTCCGCGCCGGCACTGAAGGCCGGACCCGTTCCGGCGAGCAGGATCACGCGCACGTCCTCCGCGACGCCCCCGCGCTCGATCTCCTCGGCCAGGCGGTCGGCCATGTCCCCGGTCAACGCGTTCAGGTGTCCCGGCCGGTCCATGGTGACCCGGAGGACACCGGCCTCCGTCGTGATCCTCAGCCCTTCGGTCATGGGAGCAACCTAGCGGCCGCCGCACCCACCGGGGGCGGGCCCGGGGCCCGCTCCTCAGCTGATCGTGACCGGTTCGCCGTTCGAGACGAGCCTCCAGTCCACCGAGGCGAACCTCGTCGCGTCGACGACGCCCTGGGCGCCGACCCAGTCGATGATCAGCTGGCGGATCTCGACCTGCCGGTTGTAGACGACGGGCGCGTCCTTCACGTGCGGGAAGTTGCCGCCGCCGGACTGCCGGTAGTTGTTGACCGCGAGCACGAACCCCTGGGCGGCCGTCACGGGGGCGCCGGCGTAGGCGAGGTCGACGATCCGCTGGCCCGGCGCCTTCGAGATGTCGATGTCGTAGGTGAGTCGTCCGTCGAGGCCGGCGACGATGTCGTAGTTGTAGTCCGGCGTTCCCTTCGGGGCGTTGGGCGTCACCGCATTCGTCACCTCCGAGATCGCGAAAGGACCGGTGCCGCTGACCTGCTTGAAGTACTGCGCGGAGAACTCCAGGTAGTCCTTCAGCTGGGCGCCGGTGATCCGCACCGCGAGCAGCGTGTTGTCGTAGATGTAGAGCCCGGCCACGTCTCGGACGGTCACGTCGCCCTCGGGGATCGCGGCGCCCTTGTTGAACGGCGCGGCGATGCTGAGGACCGGCAGCGCGGCGTCCGCCGTACCGGCCAGAGCGTCCTTCACGGTGACCGCCTGCACGTGGTTCACGAAGTCGATCGCGGCGACGTCCTCGACGGTCGCACGTGCCGCCGACATGGCCTGGAGGGACCGGCCGATCACGGAGTTGACGTACTCGACGACCACGTCGTGCTGCTTGGTGAGCGCGCCGACGACGGCAGCGTCCTCCGCGACGGTGTTGGCGTTGAGCAGCTGGGCTTCGGCGGTGCGGACCTTCCAGCGCTGCCCGACACGCTCGAGGTCGAAGGTCATCACCGACAGCCGCATGCCCCAGCGCAGCGGCTCGGTGAGCAGCACCTGCCTGCCGGTCTGCTTGTTCCTCACCCACCGCTCGGTGATCTCGACGTGGGCGTGGCCGACCAGGATCGCGTCGATGCCGGGGACCTGCTCAGCGACGAGCGTCGCGGCGTTCTCCGGGTAGGGCAGGGCGTCGCCGTAGGACGAGCTCGTGTCTGCACCGGAGTGGGCGGAGACGACCACGATGTCGGCGCCCGCGCCGCGCATCCGCGGCACGAAGATCCGGGCCTGCTCGACGAGCCCGGGGAACTCCATCTGTCCCTCGACGTTCGCCTTGTCCCAGATCGCGATGCCGGGGTTGGTGAGCCCCAGGACCCCCACCTTGACGGTGTGGTCGCCGGAGCGCACCTCCTTGATGACGTAGGGCGGGAACACCGGCAGCTTCGTCGTCGCGTCGACCGCGTTGGCGCCGAGCAGCGGGAAGTCGAGCTGCTCCTGGAACTTCCGCAGCAGCGGGATGCCGTAGTTGAACTCGTGGTTGCCGAGCGCCGCCGCGTCGTAGCCGATCAGGTTCATCGCCTCGGCCATCGGGTGCATCGAGCCCTGGGTGATCGGGTCGATCTTCGCGTAGTAGTAGGCCAGCGGCGTGCCCTGGATGGTGTCGCCCGCGTCGACCAACAGGGTGCTCTCGGCGCCCCGCTCCTCGCGCATGGCGTCGACCAGCGTCGCGATCTTGGCCAGCCCGATGTCGTTGCTGTCGCGGTCGGTGTACTCGACGTTCCTGAAGTAGTCCCAGTTGAAGACGTTGCCGTGCAGGTCGGTCGTCCCGAGCACGGTGACCCGCGCGGTCCTGCCGTCCGGGGGCGAGGCGGAGGCGACTCCCGGCACGAAGCCGACCGCGGCGAGCGCGGCTGCTCCGGTGAGGACGGTACGACGGGTCGGGCGGGTGTCCTGGGTGGTGACGCCGGCGTCGGCAGGGCAGGACTGGTCGGTCTCGGACAAGGGGTCCCCCGGTCTCGCGGTGGTGACGGCGCGGTCGCGCCGCGGGTCTTTCTACCTCGCGGCCCCGCGCACCACCCAGGGTCCTTGGCCCGCATTGTTCTGCAATGCGCAAACATGCATCCGGGCTCGGCTGAGCTCGCGCGACTCAGCGGCCCCAGCGCTCGGCCAGCGTCGTGACGACCTTGAGGTCCCGCGTGGTGCCGAGGCCCAGCGCCTTCTCGATCCGGGTGTTGCTCATCCTCGCCGCATGGGTGGGCTTGCTCAGCCACCAGTGCACGGCCCGGCCACGCACCGCGACCCGCTCCCCCTCCACGTCCCAGGCCTCCAGCGGCGCGGCGGCCTCGGGGTCCGCCTCCCGCTTCAGGAAGGTCACGTAGCGGCGGGGCTCTCCCGGCAGCGGCGAGGGCAGGGCCAGCGCGTCGTCGTACACGCCCCGGAGCTCCGGCGGGGTCAGCACGATCGCCGGCACCTCGAAGCCGCAGCAGCCGGCCAGGGTCTCCTCGACGTGTCGCTCGACCTTCTCCCGCGACCGCAGGCCGGTGGTGAAGAAGACGTTGCCGGTCTGGATGTAGGTGTCCACGTCCCCCAGGCCGGAGTCCTCGAGAGCCGAACGCAGGTCGGCCATCTTGTACGTCCGCCCGCCGACGTTGAGCGCGCGCAGGAACGCGATGTAGCTCGGCATGCTCTCAGCCAACCACAGGACGCTCAGCTGTTGGAGTAGACCGCCGGACCGCCGTCGTCCTCGGGCCCGCGTCCGGCCCAGGTCCACGCATAGGCCGGGTCCTCCGCGGCCATTCCACCCTCACCCAGGTCGAGCGGCCGGAACGTGTCCACCATGACCGCGAGCTCGTCGAAGAACTCTGCTCCCAGCGATGCCTCGATCGCCGAGGGCTGCGGGCCGTGGGCGTAGCCGCCCGGGTGCAGCGAGATCGAGCCGACGTTGATGCCCGACCCCTTGCGAGCCTCGTAGTCGCCGCCGACGTAGAACATCACCTCGTCGCTGTCGACGTTGGAGTGGTAGTACGGCACCGGCACCGCCAGCGGGTGGTAGTCGACCTTGCGCGGCACGAAGTTGCAGACCACGAAGTTGTGGCCCTCGAAGACCTGGTGCACCGGCGGAGGCTGGTGGACGCGGCCGGTGATCGGCTCGAAGTCGGAGACGTTGAACGTGTACGGGTACAGGCAGCCGTCCCAGCCGACCACGTCGAACGGGTGCGTCGCGTACGTCATCCGCGTGCCGACGATGCCGCCCGGCCCGTCTCCCCTGTGCTTGACCAGGACCTCGACGTCGGCGCCCTCGACCAGCAGCGGCTCGACGGGGCCGTAGAGGTCGCGCTCGCAGTACGGCGCGTGCTCGAGGAGCTGGCCGTAGCGGGAGAGGTACCGCCTCGGCGGGGCGACGTGGCTGTTCGCCTCGATCGCGTAGAGCCTGCTGAGCGAGGACGGCACCCAGCGGTGGGTCGTCGCGCGCGGGACGACGACGTAGTCGCCGGTCCGGTAGGTCAGCTCGCCGAACACCGTCTCCACGGTGCCCTCACCGGCCTCGACGTAGACGCACTCGTCGCCGATCGCGTTGCGGTAGTACGGCGAGGTCGTGCCGGCGACGACATAGGAGATCCGGACGTCGGCGTTGCCCAGCACGAGCCGGCGGCCCTGGACCGCGTCGAGCTCCTTGGCGCCCTCGTCGAAGAGCCCGTGCAGCTTGAGGTGCCGCGGCTTGAGCGGGTGGTTCGCGGTCGTCGCGAGGTCGGGCACCTCCCACACCCGGCTGTCCACGATCGCCGAGGGCACGCCACGGTGGTAGAGCAGGGAGGAGTCCGAGGAGAAGCCCTCCTCGCCCATCAGCTCCTCGTAGTGCAGGGCGCCGTCGTCGTCGCGGAACTGCGTGTGCCGCTTCGCCGGGACGGTTCCAACCTGGCGGTAGTAGGCCATCGTCGATCTCCCACATCTGTTCGTTTATCGGACCGATCTGTCCGGTCACAGTTACCATGCGTTAGTGTCGGGGAGGTGTCAACCATCCCACTCCCGTACCGCTTCCTCGTCGACGACGCCGCGGTCTTCCCGCCCGGCAACGCACCGCTGGACGAGGCGCTCGCGGCGCACCGCAGGCACCGGATGACCGCCTGGGCAGACCTCGTCGGGCCGTTCGTGGTCAGCGACGTGGCGCTGCCCGACCTGATCGAGGCGGTCCGCGCCTCCGGGGACAGCACCCCGCTGCCGGTCTCGGTCGTGGTCACCGGAGGCGCCGGGGCGATCGAGCCTGCGGTGCGCTGGGCCGCCCGCGCCGACGAGGTCGAGCTCGCCGCCGTGGAGCTCGGCCTCCGCGACGAGCAGGACCTGCCCCGCAACGCCCGCCGGGTCACCACCGTGGTCGACCAGCTGCGGGCGTCAGGTGACCTCGACGACGAGACCCCCGTGTACGTCGAACCTCCGCGCCCGGTGGGTCCCGAGCCCGCGGCGTCGTGGCTCACCGCGCTCGACGAGGTGGCCGCCCTGGACCTGCGCATGAAGTTCCGCACCGGCGGCGTCACCGCGGACGCGTTCCCGAGCACCGCCGAGCTCGCCGCCTGCATCGACGCCGCCCTCGACCGGGAGCTGCGCTTCAAGTGCACCGCCGGGCTGCACCACGCCCTGCGGCACAGGGACGAGGAGACCGGATTCCCTCACCACGGCTTCCTCAACGTTCTCCTCGCCACGCGGGCCGCGTTGGACGGCAGCGGTGTCGAGGACATCGCGCAGGTGCTGGACACGACCGACGCGTCCGCCGTACGCGACACCCTGGACGAGGAGGGCGAGGAGACGCTGGTGTCCGCGCGCCGGTGGTTCGTCTCGTTCGGGTCGTGCAGCGTGCTCGAGCCCCTGGAGGACCTCGTCGACCTCGGCCTGGTCGACGCCGCAGCCGTGAAGGAGAACAAATGACCGAGCACACCGTCGACACCTGGGTCGAGGGCGCAGCGGGCTCGCTGTACGACGTGGACAACCTGCCCTACGGCGTCTTCTCCCACGACGACGAGGAACCGCGGGTCGGGGTCCGGGTCGGCGACTTCGTCCTCGACGTCGCCCCCGTCGCCGCCGGCGACATGCTCGAGGTCGCGCACGTCTTCGAGGCGCCGGACCTCAACGGCCTCATGGGCATGGGCCGGCCGACCTGGGACTGGGTGCGCTCGTGGCTCACCTCGCTGTTCACCGACCCGATGCGCCAGGAGCTGGTCGAGCCGCTGCTGGTGCCGGTGTCGGAGGTGACGATGCACCTGCCTGCCGTCGTCGCCGACTACGTCGACTTCTACTGCTCGCTGGACCACGCCACCAACGTCGGCCGGATCTTCCGACCCGACGCCGAGCCGTTGCTGCCCAACTGGCGGCACCTGCCGGTCGGCTACCACGGCCGCAGCGGCACGGTCGTCGTCTCGGGCACGCCGGTCCGGCGGCCCAGCGGACAGCGCAAGCCGCCGGCCGCCGATGCGCCCGACTACGGGCCGTCCCGCCGGCTAGACATCGAGGCGGAGCTCGGCTTCCTGGTCGGCACCCCGAGCGAGATGGGCCGGCGGGTCGACGTGGCCGCGTTCGCCGACCACGTCTTCGGCGTGCTGCCGCTCAACGACTGGTCGGCACGCGACATCCAGGCCTGGGAGTACGTCCCGCTCGGGCCGTTCCTCGGCAAGTCCTTCGCCACCTCGGTCAGCGGCTGGGTCACGCCGCTGGCCGCGTTGGAGGCGGCTCGGGTGGATCTTCCCGACCAGGAGCCCGAGCCGCTGGAGTACCTCCGGGTCGGGCCGGGCGCCGGCTACGACATCACCTTCGAGGTCGACCTCAACGGGGAGACCGTGTCGCGTCCGCCGTACTCGACGATGTACTGGTCACCGGCCCAGATGCTCGCGCACATGACCGTCAACGGCGCCTCGCTGCGCGTCGGCGACCTGTTCGCCTCGGGCACCGTGAGCGGTCCGGACCGGGAGCAGCGCGGGTCGTTCCTCGAGCTGTCCTGGGGCGGCAAGGAGCCGTTCACGGTCAAGGGCGAGGAGCGCACGTTCCTCGAGGACGGCGACGAGGTGACCATCCGGGCGACGGCCCCGGGCACCCGCGGCGGACGCATCGCGCTCGGCGAGGTCACCGGCCGGATCCTCCCCGCGGGCTGAGCCGTCTCTCGCGCGGCGACGCGCCGCGGTTCCTGCCCCGAAACCGACGGGTCGGCGTCAGAGCCAGGAGAAGAGGCGGACGACGGTCCCGTCCTCACCGGACCGGACCTGCACGAGGTCGCAGAGCTGGTTGGCCATCCAGATGCCGCGGCCGTTCTCGGCGAGCTCCTGGAGGAGGTCACGACCGACGAGCGGGTCACGGATCACGCCGGCGTCGCTGACCTCGGCGACGAACGCGCCGGGCTCGGTCCACGCCTTGAGCACACCGCTGCCGCCACCGTGGACCACGCTGTTGGTCGCCAGCTCGTGGCAGGCCAGGACCAGGTCGTCGGCCGCTCCCCCACCTACGCCGGCCTGGGCAGCGAGCCGGGCAACGACGGCGCGGAGGCCGGCGAGGTCGCCACGACCGAACGCCACGGCGTCGGCGTCCTCCGGCGCGGAGGGCAGTGGGCTGCTGAAACGGACCCGGGCCTCGTCCGGTCCGGAGTAGGCGGCAGCCACGGTCGCGCCGGTCGCCACCGGGTGGGTGCGTGCGGCCTCCGCGAGGACCTCAGGGGGCAGCGCGGAGGCGTCGTACGGGCACAGCAGCTGCCAGGCCGGGCCCCCGTCGAAGGCGAGGTTCAGCAGCGCCTCGTGGAGGACCGCCTCCTGCATCTCGACGTCACGACGGCCGGACCACACGGGCTCGCCCACCCCGCGGACCGGCCCCTCCCCGGCCGCGTCCTCGAGGAACCTGCGCCACTCCGGGATGATGCACGCCGGGTTCGCGCCCAGCTCGCCCATGTCGACGAAGTCCACCCGGATCGCCCGGCCGCCGAGCGCGTGCTCGACGGCCACGAGTGCGTCGTGCCGCAACGCGACGAGCACCTGCTCCCCCCGGTCGACCCCGTCTTCGATGAACGGGACGACGGCCGCCACCAGCCCGTCCAGCCCGCTGTAGAACACCGCGTGGTGCTCGAACCCCGTGCGTGTGTCCTCCACCGCGCAGGACGATGCGTCCATCTCTATCGACTCCCCGTTTACCGGTGGCGAACCGAGGGCCACCGCGTCGCGCCTCCCAGGATGCATCGACATCCGCCGGATGGACAGGGCTGAGCGCCCGTTTGTTGCAGTTTTTCCTCCCGCGCCCCGCGTCACCGGCTCGGCCGGTGACGCGCGTCCCTCGCTCGCGTTACCCAGCCGGGGCCCGGGTGGTTAGGGTGCCTCTCATGAACATCCGTGTGATCAAGACCTTCGCTGCCGCCGGCGCCGCAGCGCTCGTGCTGGCCGGCTGCGCCACCGACACCGAGACGACGACGACCGAGAGCGGGGCGAAGCTCATCCAGGAGGGCACCCTCACGGTCTGCACGCACCTGCCCTACGAGCCGTTCCAGTACACCGAGGGCGGTGAGGTCGTCGGCTTCGACGTCGACCTCATGGACCTCGTCGCCGAGGAGCTCGGTGTGAAGCAGAAGATCTTCGACACGCCGTTCGAGGGCATCCAGTCGGGCCAGGCGCTCAACACCGGCAAGTGCGACGTCGCCGCGGCCGGCATGACCATCACCGAGGAGCGGGCCCGGGTCATCGACTTCTCCGACCCGTACTTCAACGCCACCCAGGCGCTGCTGGTCAAGAAGGGCTCCGGCATCGGGTCGCTCGAGGACCTGTCCGGGAAGTCGCTGGCCGTCCAGGAGGGCACCACCGGCGCCATCTACGCGCAGGAGAACGCCCCCGACGACGTCGAGATGCGCTCCTTCGAGGACCTCGCGCTGCTCCAGACGGCCGTGAAGACCGGGCAGGTCGACGCGGGCATCAACGACAACGGCGTGCTCTACGACTACGTCCAGGACAACCCCGACCTCGAGGTGTCCACCGAGTTCGACACCGGCGAGGAGTACGGCTTCGCGGTGAAGAAGGACGGCAACGACGAGCTGCTCGAGATCATCAACGACGTTCTGGCCAAGGCCAAGGACGACGGCACGTATGACGAGATCTACAAGGAGTGGTTCGGCGAGGCTCCGGCCAGCTGAGCGACGTCCTGACATCTCGCACCTGACCCGAAAGGTGGAGCCGCGATGGCGATGAGCCCACGCAAGCGTGCGCAGGTCAGCCGGAGGGTGCAGTACGCCGTACTGCTCGTCCTTCTGGGGGTGCTCCTGCTCGTCGCCGACTGGGGCACGCTCCGGCAGGTGTTCCTCGATACCGAGATCATCGTCGAGATGTTCCCGGCCGTGATCACCACGGCGCTGAAGAACACCCTCTTCTACACCATCGCCGGCTTCACCTTCGGGCTCGTCCTGGGCCTGGTCCTGGCACTGATGCGGCTCTCCCCGGTGGGTCCCTACCGCTGGCTGGCCACCGGGTTCATCGAGTTCTTCCGAGGCGTCCCCGCGCTGGTCGTGTTCATCGCCCTCGCCTACGGCGTGCCGCTCGCCTTCCCCGGCCGGGAGATCCCGGGCGGGATCTTCGGGACCGTCACCGTCGCGCTCGGCCTCGTGGGCGGCGCCTACATGGCGGAGACGATCCGCGCGGGCATCCAGGCGGTGCCGAGGGGCCAGATGGAGGCGGCCAGGTCGCTCGGCATGCCGCAGAGCCGGGCGATGCGGTCGATCGTGGTGCCGCAGGCGTTCCGGATCATCCTGCCGCCGCTGACCAACGAGCTGATCCTGCTGACCAAGGACTCCTCCCTGGTCTACGTGCTCGGGCTCGGCCTGAGCAGCTACGAGCTGACCAAGTTCGGCCGGGAGACGATGAACACCACCAACAGCCTCACCCCGCTCGTCACGGTGGCGCTCTGCTACCTGCTCATCACCGTGCCGCTCGCGATCGTCGTACGACGTATGGAATCCCGCGCAGAGAAGGCCCGCTGATGACCGAGCCCCAGATCGTGCCGGACGCGCCGGCGATCGACATCCAGGACCTGCACAAGTACTTCGGTGACAACGAGGTGCTCAAGGGCATCGACTTCCACGTCGACCACGGCGACGTGGTCTGCGTCATCGGGCCTTCGGGGTCGGGCAAGTCGACACTGCTGCGCTGCGTCAACCTGCTCGAGGAGCCCACCTCGGGGAAGATCTTCGTCGAGGGCGTCGAGATCACCGACCCCGACATCGACGTGGACAAGATCCGCAGCCGGATCGGGATGGTCTTCCAGTCCTTCAACCTCTTCCCCCACCTGACCGTGATGCGCAACCTCACGATCGCCCAGCAGCGCGTCAAGAAGAGGGGCAAGGAGGAGGCCGTCGCGGTGGCCCGGAAGAACCTCGCCAAGGTCGGACTGGAGGGCAAGGAGGGCGCCTACCCGGCGCACCTGTCCGGCGGCCAGCAGCAGCGCGTCGCCATTGCCCGCGCACTGTCGATGGACCCCGACATGATGCTCTTCGACGAGCCCACCAGCGCGCTCGACCCGGAGCTCGTCGGCGACGTGCTCGCGGTGATGAAGGACCTGGCCACCGAAGGCATGACGATGATGGTGGTCACCCACGAGATGGGCTTCGCCCGCGAGGTCGGCGACAAGCTGGTGTTCATGGACGACGGCGTGATCGTCGAGGAGGGCAATCCCGCCGAGGTGCTGGCCAACCCTCAGCACGAGCGGACGCAGGCGTTCCTCTCGAAGGTGCTGTGACCCCTACGATCTTCCGGTGAAGCCGTTCCTGCTCCTCTCCACACGCGGTGAGGACGTCGCCGCCGAGGAGGAGTTCCTCGCGTTCGTCCGCGAGACCGGCCTGCCCCCGGAGCGCATCCGGCGGATCCGGATGGAGGCGGCGCCGCTCCCCCGGATCGACCTCGAGCACTACGCCGGGATCTTCCTCGGCGGAGGGCCCTTCAACTCCAGTGACCCGGAGACGTCGAAGTCCGCCGTACAGCTGCGCGTGGAGTCGGAGCTGAAGATCCTGCTCGACGAGGTCGTCGAGCGCGACTTCCCGTTCATGGGCGCCTGCTACGGCGTCGGCACGCTCGGCGTGCACCAGGGCGGCGTGATCGACCGTCGGTACGCCGAGCCGATCGGCGCGGTCCCGGTGAGCCTGACCGACGAGGGCCGCGCCGACCCCCTCCTGGACGGCCTGCCGGAGGTGTTCGACGCCTACGTGGGGCACAAGGAGGCCTGCCGGGTGCTGCCGCCGACGGCGACGCTGCTCGCGGGGTCGCCGTCGTGCCCGGTGCAGATGTTCCGGGTCAAGCAGAACCTCTACGCCACGCAGTTCCACCCCGAGCTCGACCGCCCCGGGATCATCACCCGCGTGCACGTCTACCAGCACGCTGGCTACTTCCCACCGCACGAGAAGGACATGCTGATCGCGAAGCTGAACGGCACGCGGGTCACCGCCCCTCCGCGGATCCTCGCCAACTTCGCCGCCCGCTACGCCTGACGCGCTGCGCGGCCGATTACCAGGGGATGTAGGAAACTTGCCTCTTCCCATGGTGATATCACCGTGGGAAGAGGCAATTCCCCTGCATACCCTGGTAATCCGTCGGGCGGGGTGTTGAGGCAATCTCGCGCTAGAGGTTTCCGCGCAGCTCCTGCTCGCGCTCGATCGCCTCGAACAGCGCCTTGAAGTTGCCCTTGCCGAAGCCGAGCGAGCCGTGCCGCTCGATGAACTCGTAGAACACGGTCGGCCGGTCGCCGATCGGCTTGGTGAAGATCTGCAGCAGGTAGCCGTCCTCGTCGCGGTCGACGAGGATCCGCCGCTTCTTCAGCTCCTCGATCGGTACGCGCACGTTGCCGATCCGCTCGCGCAGCTCCGGGTCGTCGTAGTACGAGTCGGGGGTGGCGAGGAACTCGATGCCGTTCTCACGCAGGATGTCGACGGTGCGCAGGATGTCGTTGGTGGCCAGCGCGATGTGCTGGCAGCCGGCGCCGTCGTAGAACTCGAGGTACTCGTCGATCTGCGACTTCTTCTTCGCGATCGCGGGCTCGTTGAGCGGGAACTTCACGCGGTGGTTGCCGCTGGCCACCACCTTCGACATCAGTGCGGAGTAGTCGGTGGCGATGTCGTCGCCGATGAACTCCGCCATGTTCGTGAAGCCCATGACCTTGTTGTAGAACTCGACCCACTCGTCCATCCGGCCGAGCTCGACGTTGCCGACGCAGTGGTCGATCGCCTGGAAGAGGCGCCGCGGGTGTCCCTCGCGGCGGGTCACCTTCGTGGTCGCGGCGACGTAGCCGGGCAGGTAGGGACCGTCGTACTTCGAGCGGTCGACCACGGTGTGCCGCGTCTCGCCGTAGGTTGCGATCGCGGCGATCCGCACGGTGCCGTGCTCGTCGCTGACGTCGTGCGGCTCTTCGAGGATCGTCGCGCCCTGCGAGCGGGCGTGCTCGATGCACTTGTCGACGTCCGGGACCTCGAGCGCGAGGTCGACGACACCGTCGCCGTGCTTGCGGTGGTGGTCGACCACCGGGCTGTCCGGGGTCACACCGCCGGTGAAGACGAAGCGCGCGGAGCCGGACCGCAGCACGAAGCTCTTGGAGTCGCGGTGGCCGTTCTCGGGGCCTCGGTAGGCCTCGAGGTCCATGCCGAAGGCGAGCTGGTAGAA
>DASTPU010000082.1:0-4920 GCA_035762105.1 Nocardioidaceae bacterium
ATCGGCGACGAGACCCGTGAACAGTCGCTGAAGCTGCTCGGCCGGCTGCCCGACGCGGTCGTCGCCTGCGTGGGCGGCGGCTCCAACGCGATCGGCATGTTCGAGACCTTCATCGACGAGCCCTCGGTGAGGCTGTACGGCTTCGAGGCCGGTGGCGAAGGCGTGGACACCCTGCGGCACGCCGCGACGATCTGGCAGCACGACGTCGGCGTGCTCCACGGCGCACGCACCTACGTGCTGCAGGACCAGGACGGCCAGACCGTCGAGTCGCACTCGATCTCGGCCGGCCTCGACTACCCCGGAGTCGGTCCCGAGCACGCCTGGCTCGCCGAGACCGGCCGCGCGGAGTACCGCCCGATCACCGACGCCCAGGCCATGGACGCGATGGCGCTGCTCGCCCGCACCGAGGGGATCATCCCGGCGATCGAGTCCGCCCACGCGGTGGCCGGCGCGATGGACCTGGCCAAGGAGCTCGGCCCCGACGCTGTGATCGTCGTGAACCTGTCGGGTCGCGGCGACAAGGACATGGGTACCGCGATCGAGTGGTTCGGCCTGGGCGCCGTCCGCCCCGACGACACCGCCGGAGCGGGGCCCGACGAGGCGGCCGGCGAGGGATCGGGAGAGGTACAGCTGTGAACACCCCACAGAGCTGCTCGCTGCGCTCGCACCACTTCGGGGGCCCCGAATGAGCGGCTCCACCCGGCCCGTGTTCGAGGCTGCCCGTGACGAGGGCCGCGCCGCCCTGGTCGGCTACCTGCCCGCGGGCTTCCCCGACGTGCCCGGCGCGGTCGACGCGATGCGGACGATGGTCGAGAACGGCTGCGACGTGATCGAGGTCGGCCTGCCCTACAGCGACCCGGTCATGGACGGCCCGACCATCCAGCAGGCGGCGCAGACTGCCCTCGAAGGCGGCGTGCGCACCGCCGACGTGCTGCGGACCGTCGAGGCCGTCGCCGAGACCGGCGCCAAGGTCGTCGTGATGACCTACTGGAACCCGGTCGAGCGGTACGGCGTCGAGCGGTTCGCCGCGGACCTCGCCTCCGCAGGCGGGTCGGGCCTGATCACACCGGACCTGGTGCCCGACGAGGCCGCCGAGTGGGTGGCCGCGGCCGACAAGCACGACCTCGACAAGATCTTCCTGGTCGCGCCGTCGTCGACCGACGAGCGCCTCGCGATGACGACCGCGGCCTGCCGCGGCTTCGTCTACGCCACCGCCGTGATGGGTGTGACGGGCGCGCGGGCGAGCACCAGCTCGCTGGCCGAGCCGCTCGTCGCCCGCGCCCGCAAGGTCACCGACCTGCCGATCGGCGTCGGGCTGGGCGTGTCGACCGGTGACCAGGCGGCCGAGGTCGCGGGCTACGCCGACGGGGTCATCGTCGGGTCCGCGTTCGTGCGCCGTCTCCTCGACGCCGGCCCCGACCGTCGTACCGGGCTCGAGTCGCTCGCCGAGCTGACCAGGGAGCTGGCCGAGGGCGTCCGCCGTGCCCGGTGACCGCCCTCGGATCGGTGCGGTCGCGGCCGCTGGGCTGCTGGCCGTCCTCACCGCGTGCGGCGGGCAGACCGGCCAGGCGCCTGCCGCCGGTTTCACGGAGAGCAACCCCGACGGGATGCACGGTGCGGTGCTCACCGACCGGTACGTCGTACCCGACGTCACGCTCACCGCGACCGACGGGTCCGACTTCTCGCTGACGAAGGACACCACCGCGCCGGTCACGCTCGTCTTCTTCGGCTACACGCACTGCCCCGACATCTGCCAGATCGTGATGGCCGACATCGCCTCCGCGCTGACCCGCCTGGAGCCGGAGCAGCAGAGCCAGGTGGACGTGCTGCTGGTGACCAGCGACCCGGCCCGGGACGACCCGAAGACGCTCCGGGAGTACCTCGACCGGTTCAACCCGGAGTTCGAGGGCCTCACCGGTGACCTCGACACGATCGTCGCGGCAGCCACCGAGCTCGGCGTGCCGATCGAGGAGGGTGCGAAGATGCCCTCGGGTGGCTACGAGGTGAACCACGGGACGCAGATCGTCACCATCGACGAGGACGACCGGACCCCGATCGTGTGGACCGAGGGCACCCCGCCCGAGCACCTCGCCGAGGACCTCGCCGCCTTGCTGGACCAACGAGCAGAAAGCCCCGCACCGTGACCTTCGCCTCGATCCCGAGCCCCGACCAGGGCGTCTGGCACCTCGGGCCGCTCCCGTTGCGCGCGTACGCCTTCGCGATCATCCTCGGCGTCGTCGTCGCCGTGTGGTTGGGCGAGAAGCGCTGGGTGGCCCGCGGCGGCAGGCCCGGCCAGGTCGGCGACATCGCGATCTGGGCGGTGCCGTTCGGGCTCGTCGGCGGCCGGCTCTACCACGTGATCACCGACTACCAGCTGTACTTCGGTGAGGGGCGCGACCCGATCACCGCCCTCTACGTCTGGCAGGGCGGGCTCGGGATCTGGGGTGCGGTCGCTCTCGGCGCCGTCGGCGCCTGGATCGGTGCCCGGCAGGCCGGGGTGAAGTTCCTGCCGCTCGCCGACGCGCTCGCCCCCGGCATCGCGCTGGCCCAGGCGATCGGGCGCTGGGGCAACTGGTTCAACCAGGAGCTCTTCGGGCGACCGACCACGCTGCCGTGGGGGCTCGAGATCGACCCCGAGCACCGGCCCGACGGGTACGCGGACGTGGAGACCTTCCACCCGACGTTCCTCTACGAGTTCGTCTGGAACATCGGCGTCGCCGGCCTCGTCATCTGGGCCGACCGCCGTTTCCGGCTCGGGTACGGACGCGCCTTCGCGCTGTACATCATGGGCTACACCGCCGGCCGGGGATGGATCGAGCACCTGCGGATCGACGACGTCCAGATGAACGACGTCTTCGGGCTGCGTCTGAACGTGTGGACCTCGATCGTGCTCTTCGTCGCCGCGGCGGTGTACTTCGTGTGGTCGGCGCGCCGGCACCCGGGCCGTGAGGAGTCGGTCTGGCTCGAGGGCCGCGAGCCCGTCGAGGACCGAGAGCCCGTCGCGGCGGAGGACGCCGAGGCGGGGGAGACCCATGCGCTGGAGGCCGGGGCGGAGGAGACCGGTGGACGCGGTGCCGGCCCGGACTCGGCGACGGGACGCCCCGAGCGCTGACCTCCTCGACCGGCGGTGCACGCGGCAGTGAGGTGAGGCTCACCTTCGATGAATCCGCCGGTCCCGGACGATAGTTTTGGGCCATGACCCACGACCCGCACGTTCCCGCGATCAGCCACGAGCATCCAGATGTCACGGGTGGCTGGCTGCGCCCCGCCGTGTTCGGCGTGAGCGACGGGCTGGTGTCCAACGTGGCGCTGATCGCAGGTGTCGCGGGCGGCACGAAGGGCGACAGCTCCACCGCGGTGATCCTGGCCGGTCTCGCGGGCCTGGCCGCCGGTGCGTTCTCGATGGCGGTGGGGGAGTACACCTCGGTCGCCAGCCAGTCGGAGTCCGCGGCGCGAGAGGTGGAGCGGGAGCGGCACGAGATCATCGCCAACCCCGAGGGCGAGACCCGCGAGCTGGCGGAGATGTACCGGAAGAAGGGTCTCGCGCCCGAGCTCGCCCACGAGGTAGCGCGCCAGATCCACATGGACGTGGACAACGCGGTCAAGGTGCACGCGCGTGAGGAGCTCGGCGTCGACCCCCACGACCTCGCCTCGCCGATGCTCGCCGCGGTCTCGTCGTTCCTGGCGTTCGCGGTCGGTGCCCTCGTCCCGCTGGTCCCGTACTTCTTCGGCGCCAACACCCTGTGGCCGGGCCTGGTCTTCACGCTGCTCGCGCTGTTCGGCGCCGGCGCCGTGGTGACCTCGCGGACCACCCGCTCCTGGGCCTACGGCGGTGCCCGCCAGATGCTCATGGGTGCGGCGGCGGCCGCCCTGACCTACGGTGTCGGGTCGCTCGTCGGGGCCAACCTCGGGTAGGAGCGAGGGGCCGATCCGGCCCGTCTGGACCTGTCCGGAATGTGACCTACGCGTCTCGCTGGGCGGGCGTTCGAGACTCCGAATGTTGTAGGCTTCCTTACTCCGCCTCGGGCCAATGTCGTCCCGTGCACTTCTGCATCAAGCCAACACCGGAAGCAGCACTCGCAGCACCGGTGTCACGACGACGACGGGAGAGTGCCTCATGCAAGGATTCCCGCCGCCCCAGGGTCTCTACGACGGACTCCACGAGCACGACGCGTGCGGTGTGGCCTTCGTCGCGACCCTGACAGGCGTAGCCAGCCACGACATCGTCGCCAAGGCCATCACGGCCCTGCGCAACCTCGAGCACCGTGGCGCCACGGGGGCCGAGCCCGACTCCGGTGACGGAGCCGGCATCCTCCTGCAGGTCCCGGACAGGTTCTTGCGGGCCGTCGTCGACTTCGAGCTGCCGCCGGCCCGCACCTACGCCGTCGGCACCGCGTTCCTGCCCGGCGACGAGGAGCACGTCGCGAAGACCCGCTCCCGGATCGAGGAGATCGCGGCCGAGGAGGGCCTCGAGGTCCTCGGCTGGCGCGACGTCCCGATCGAGCCGGGCATCCTCGGCGCGACCGCGCTCAGCGTGATGCCGACCTTCAGCCAGCTCTTCGTCGCCGCCACCACCGGCCGCCTCGTCGGCATGGCGCTCGAGCGGATGGCGTTCGTGCTCCGCAAGCGCTCCGAGCGCGAGACCGACGTGTACTTCCCGTCGCTGTCGTCGCGGACCATCGCCTACAAGGGCATGCTCACCACCGACCAGCTCGACCGCTTCTACCCGGACCTGCGCGACGAGCGCATGGAGTCCGCGGTCGGCGTCGTCCACTCCCGCTTCTCCACGAACACCTTCCCGAGCTGGCCGCTGTCGCACCCGTTCCGGTTCATCGCCCACAACGGCGAGATCAACACCGTCATGGGCAACCGCAACTGGATGCGGGCCCGTGAGGCGCTCCTCGACAGCGACCTGATCCC